>SCTX01000098.1 GCA_004298385.1 Betaproteobacteria bacterium
CTGGAAGAGCAGGCGTTCGAGAACCGCATGCTCAAGGGCTATATCAAGGACTCGCCAACCTAAGCGCGCGGTTCTGAGCATTTCTCGAAGAAAATTTCTTGCGCTCTCGGGCGCCCTCGCGCTCGGCGCGGGCGGGTTCGCCGCCTGGCGCTATTGGCCAGAGCAGGGATTCATCAACCCTTGCCGCGGTGCGCTGCCCCGAGAGTTGGCGCAGCACGAACTGGTGCGCGCCGCCTGGGAAGGCATAGATCCGAACAAAATGTGGGACTGCCATTGCCACCTGGCGGGCAACGGCGATTCCGGCATGGGTGAGTCCGGCAGCGGCATCACTCTCAACCCCGCCATGGAGAGCGTGCTCGAACCCCTGCAGTACGCGCGGCGCCGTTTCTTCATGAACGCCGGTTGCGTGCACGATGCGCCGGGGCAGGTCGACCGGAGCTATGTCGAGCGCATGCACAATCTGCTCGACGACATGCGCCCCGGAATGAAGCTGCTGCTCCTCGCGTTCGACGCGAGCGTTACCGAGGCGGGCGAGGTGTCCTGGGAACAGACGAGTTTCCATGTCCCCAATCGCCATGCCGCGCAACTGGCGCGGCGCCACGCGCAATACTTCGAATGGGCCGCCTCGGTGCACCCGTATCGCCGCGACTGCATCGAGCGGCTGGAGGCGGCGGTAGAGCAGGGTGCGCGCGCGCTCAAGTGGCTGCCGGCCGCAATGGGCATCGACCCGGCATCCAAGCTGTGCGATCCCTTCTACGCGGCGCTGTCGCGGCTCGACCTGCCGTTGATCACGCATGCGGGCCTGGAGCGCGCGCTGCGGGGGACGGATGCGCAGGAACTGGGCAATCCGCTGCGTCTGCGGCGCGCGCTCGATCACGGCGTGCGCGTGGTGGTGGCGCATTGCGCTTCCTTGGGCCGGGACCGCGATACCGACCGCGGCGCGAACGGCGCTGCCATGGGCAGCTTCGAGCTGTTCGCGCGGCTGATGGACGAACCGCGCTATGCGGGCAGACTGTACGGCGACATTTCGGCCATGACGCAGACTGCGCGCGCCGGGGCGGCCCTTGCCCATGTGATCGAGCGCGAGGACTGGCACGCGCGCCTGCTGAACGGCTCGGACTATCCGCTGCCGGGCGTGTTCCCGATCTATTCGGTCGATTCCATGGTGGAACTAGGTTACATCGAAAAAAGCGCGGCGCCGCTGTTCAAGGGGCTGCGCGAGCACAACGCGCTGCTGTTCGACTTCGTGCTCAAACGCAGCCTGCGCGCGGGCGGCAAACGCCTGGCGGCGGGGATATTCGAGACACGCGCGTTCTTCGACAGGCCCGTCGGTCGCGGCAAGGGCGCCGCTCCCGCGCCGGCGTGAGGTCTTGGGACGCCCGGCAGCGGGGCAGCCGGCTAGTTGTTGCGCGAGGGATAGCTCGCGCCCATGCCGGCGCGCACGTCGGCCTGGATGCCGTATTGCGGGATGGGGTATCGGAGCCCGTTCGCCGATAGCGCCTGCATGCCCGCGATTGCCTTGGGCAGAAAATGCGGCGGCAGGGCGATCAGCATTTCGTCGTCGAGCACGCCGCCATAGCGCCGCTCGGCATAGCAGGGAATGGACAGGCTGGGTTCACCGGTGGCGAGCGCGCGGCCCCAGGAATCGGCGCAGGCCGATTCGCCCACCACGCTCCAGTCGAATTTCTTGTAGCCCGACCATTGCAGGCCGTTGATGAAAATGATCATCTGCCCGGGCGTGGCGTAGAGGAGACAGATGTCGGGCGGATCGAGCCGGCCGCTGGCGAGCGGCGACACCGCCATTGCCCGGTATTTTCCGTGCGGCACCACGTGCATCGCACTCTGATGCGCCGAGGCATCGGCCACGGCGGCGAACCACACCCCGGCCATGTGCTTGCCCGAGCGCCATTCCTCGTCCTGCGGCCCGAGGCCGATGACGGCGCGGCACTGCGCGCCGACCAGGTCCTCGCCCGTGATACCGATAGTGAAGCCCAGGCGCGCCGCCTGCGCCACGATCTGGTCGGTGGTGTGGATGGCGCCGGGGCGGCGCAGCTTCGGGATGGCCTGCATGTCCTCGGCGCGCTCGAACAGCTTCATGCCGATGGGCGTGGTCTTCAGGCGCAGCAGCCGGTTCAATTCGTCGACGAGTTTGGGCCAGTCGTGGCCCGCGTCCGTCGCGGCGGGCGTTGTGGCGTTCGGCACAGGCGTTTCTCCTTCGGCAGCCGGGCGGGCCGGAATAGGCGATATGTTAAACTCGATGGAGCAAATCCGCGAGCGAAAACGATGTCCGGCAATACTCTGGGAAAAGTGTTCTGCGTAACCTCGTTCGGCGAGTCGCACGGTCCGGCCTACGGCGGCGTGGTGGACGGCTGTCCGCCGGGGCTGGAGCTCTCGGAAGCCGACATCCAGCGGGAACTCGATCGCAGGAAGCCCGGCACTTCGCGCCACGTGACGCAGCGGCGCGAGGCCGACCGGGTGGAAATCCTGTCCGGCGTATTCGAAGGCAGGACCACCGGCACCGCCATCGGTTTTCTGGTGCGCAACGAGGACCAGAAGAGCAAGGACTACGGCAACATCGCCGAGACGTTCCGCCCCGGCCACGCCGACTATACCTATTGGCAGAAGTACGGCATACGCGACTATCGCGGCGGCGGACGGGCCTCGGCGCGCGAGACCCTGGTGCGGGTCGCCGCCGGGGCGATTGCGAAGAAGTGGTTGAGACAGAGGTATGGCGTCACGGTCCGCGGCTATTTGTCGCAGCTCGGGTCGAACAAAGTTGCGCTCAAGGACTGGAGCGCGGTCGACAAAAATCCCTTTTTCGTGCCGGATCTGTCTTTGGTGCCCGCGCTCGAGGCCTACATGGACGCGTTGCGCAAATCGGGCGATTCCTGCGGCGCGAAAATCACCGTCGTCGCCGAAGGCGTGCCGGTGGGCTGGGGCGAGCCGGTGTATGACCGGCTCGACGCCGACATCGCCTATGCCATGATGGGCATCAACGCGGTGAAGGGCGTGGAAATCGGCGCTGGCTTCGCCTCGGTCGAACAGAAGGGCAGCGAGCACTCCGACGAACTCACGCCCGACGGGTTCCTGTCCAACAACGCCGGCGGCATCCTGGGCGGCATTTCCACCGGCCAGGACCTGGTGGTGAACCTTGCCATCAAGCCGACGTCCAGCATCCGCCTTGCGCGACGCTCGATCGACAAGAAGGGCGAAGCGGTGACGGTGGAGACGCACGGACGCCATGACCCTTGCGTCGGCATCCGCGCCACGCCGATTGCGGAAGCGATGCTGGCGCTGGTGCTCGCCGATCATGCGCTCAGGCACCGCGCGCAGAACGGCGACGTGAAAACAGCGACGCCGAAAATCGCGGCGCGTGTGTCCGATTCCAAGCTCGCGGCGAAATATGCCGCCAAGCCGGTCGACAATCCCGACGCTGACGAAGCGTAAGGCTACACGGCGAATCTGCTATACGTCGCGAAGGCAAATCGCGTCCCCGTTGTTGCAGAGTCGCGCCTGTTGAAAAACAACCCCGAGCCGTTGTTGTTTTTATCAATAACCGTGTTTTCTGAACGGATGCGCTTTTCATCCGTTCAGAAAACACGGTTGGCGCGCGGAGCGCGCAATGGTCGCTCGATTACCTCGGCGGACGCGGGAGGATACCTCGAGCAGCGGTGGTCGAGCTTGCGCGGACGGCGTCCCGTCCGCGCGGATCGTCGATTGCGCGCGGACGAAAAGCCGTCCGCACGTAATCGGCGATCTTGTATAAAAGCAACCCCCAAGCCGTTGTTGTTTTTATCCGTACCGAAAACACGGTTGGCGCGCGAGGGCGCAAGTCCGCTCGCGGCATGCGACAGCGACTAATTCGGCGGCGCCCTGCCGCCGCTCGCCTTGGCGTAGAGCAGGCGCAGGATGAGCTGCGAGCGCTCGTCCCGAGAAATCGACGGCGCATAACGCTCCCAGGCTTGCACGGCTTCCCGAGATTTTTTTTGCGCGAGATAGCCGGTCATTGCCGCGATCAGCAAATAGCGCCGGCTCTCCGGGGACAGATCGGACGGACTGGCAAACAACTGCCCGGCGAGCTTGGCCATATTGGCTGCGTCTCTTGCGCCCACCGCCTTGAATAGCGCGATCCACAGCTTGTACCGCTCGGGCAGCGAGCCGTAGCAGCCCGCGGTTTCGAATCGCTTCCATATCGCGCCGGAATCCTCGGGCGCAAGGAAAGGGTTAACCACAATCGCCACCTGGAACAGGGAGTGCAGCCAGACGTCGTGCCGCGCCGGATCCCAGCAGTCGAGCGCGCGCAGGCCGGCGAGCTCGAGGTCCTTTTGCAGCGCGCGCGGCATCGCGAGAGGTTCGGGCGGATTCGGCTTCAGATAAGTATCGCGGATGTATTGGGCGCGGCGTATCTGCTCGATGCGGCCGAAGTACTCGGCGCCGTCGAGGGATACCTGCGGCAGCGTGTTCTCGCCCTCCAGCATGGGGATCACCGGCACGCCGGCGGCGTTCAGGCTGGCCAGATCGCCTGCGCCCTGCTGCAGGAAGCGGTAGCGCGCGGCGTTCAAATCGAGATAGGGGTAATAGTCCGAGTTCGCCGGCACCGGAAAGCTTTGCACCAGCGGGTGAATGCTGGCGCGGGTGGCGACTTTGCGTATTCGCAGGTCGGCAAGATTCTGCAAATGCACGGTACGCAGCTCCTTTGCCAATCCGGGCTCGCGCAACACGTCGGCAAGCGGCTGCGCCAGCGTCGCCGCATCGCCGGCGACGATCAGGAGGTCGTTGTCGGTCGAGGCGTAAATGGCGTAATCGGGAAAATTGTCGCCCAGCGCGCGCAACACCGACGCCACCAGACTGACGTCGATTTCGTACAGTTGGAACCACTGCACCAGCACGCCGCCCGGTTTGAGATAGCGGCGCACCAAATGATAGAACTCGTTCGAAAACAGATTGGAGACGCCGCTCACCCAGGGATTGGAGGGCTCGGAGATGATGATGTCGTACTTGCCGTTGCGGGTGGAGAAGAATGTCTTGGCATCGTCGATGCGGATGTGGCTGCGCGGATCGGCGTAGGCGTTGGCGTTGCGCGCATAGAAGCCGCGTGCCGCTTCCACCATGGCGGGCTCGATCTCGATGGTTTCGACGGCTTCGATTTTGGAATTGGCGAGCATGGTGTGCACGGTGAGCCCGGTGCCCATGCCGATGATCGCGGCGTTTTTCGCTTCGGGCTTGAGCGCGAGCGGCAGCACCGCCGTGAGCACCATGGTGATCTCGTCCGAGATACGCGCGCCGGGCTTCAAGTTGATGGCGCCGTCGGATTTGGCGTTGGTGCGGATGCTGGTGCCCTCCGGAAATTCCACCAGGCTGACGCTGGCCGTCTTGCCGTCCCGGTAAAAAAGCGGCTTCATGTCCGCCGCGGTGTAAACGGTGCCGTGGCGGAATACGCCCGAGACCATGCGGTGGACGTCGAACTGCACCAGCGCGAACGCGAGCGCCAGCGCCAGCGCGGCCGCGCCGCCGGCCAGCAACGGGGCAAACCTGCCGGGGGCGACACGCCACAACAGGTACGCCCCGAGCAGGGTGTCGATTGCCGCGCCCGCGGCGACGAGGTTCTTCAGTCCCAGGAGCGGCAGGCCGAGGTGGGCGGCGGCGAACACGCCGAGGATTGCACCCAGGGTATTGGCGGCGTAGACCGCGCCCATGCTTTTTTCGCCATGGCCGCGGCGCAGCAAGGCATAGGTGATGAGAGGCAGGGTCATGCCGGCGCAGAACGTGGCCGGGAACATGATGGCGAGCGCGATGGCCTGACTCGATACATGGTAGAGCATGTAGCCGGTTTCGCTCCGCGCCAAGCCCTTCATCACCCAGGTCATGGCGTCGAACATGGCGCCATACAGCGGCAGCGTGGCGAGCGCGAGGAGCCCCATCGCCACCTGTACCACGCCGAGCAGGCGTGTCGGGTCCTTCGTCCCGTCGATGCGGCGTTTCACCCAGTAGCCGCCGCAGGCGAGGCCGAAGATGAATGCCGAGAGCATCAGCTCGAACGAATGGGTGGATGCGCCCAGCACCAGGCTCAACATCCTGATCCAGGCGATTTCGTAGATGAAGGAGGCGGCGCCGGTCAATAGCGCGGCGGCAAGCAGCAGCCGGAAATAGGCGCGATCCCGGTCCTGATCCGGACTGGTGGGCGCCGCGGCCGGCGGCTCGGCGCGGCGCGCGATCAGCCACATGAGCGCCGCCAGCGCCAGGTTGATGGCGCCGGCGGCCTGTATGGTGCCGGGCAGACCCAGCCATCCGATCATGAAAAAGCCGCTCGTCAGGACGCCGATGGCCGCGCCCAGGCTGTTGGTGAAATAGAGCATGGCGAGCGATGCGCCCGGCGCATCGGGATGACGGCGGATGAGCCCGCCGCTCATCAAGGGAAAGGTCATGCCGAGCAGGATCGACTGCGGCAGGATCAGCGCGGCGCCCAGCGACCATTTGAACCAGGTGGCGGCGAATTCCGATCCGAGCGCCGGCAGGACGGTGTCGAAGGCCGCGTCGGTTGCGGCGACGAACAGCGGATGAAACGCGAGCGCGCAGGCGCCGATGACGGCTTCGGCAAGGGCGTAGCCAAGGAGCAGGTTTTTCCAGCCCCCGGAATAGCGGCTGCACAGCCAGGAGCCGAGAGCCATGCCGCCCATGAAAATCGCCAGCACCAAGGTCTGCGCATAGGCGGCATGCCCCAGGAACAGCTTGAGGTAATGGCTCCAGATGGATTCGTAGATCAGCCCGGCGAAGCCGGACAAGGTGAACAATAGGAACAGCGTGCCGCGCGAGTGCAGTCGTTTGAGCATGGGGCAGGATTGGATGCGTGGATGTGCGCGGAGCGGTGCGAAAGGCTGTTCAGCAGGGTGCAAAATTGCGGCAGTTTATCCCAGAACCCGCCATGTAGAATGAAACATTGCGCATGCGTGCGTGCAACTGAGATCCGGATTTTGTCCCCAGTTTCATCAACGCCCGTTCCCTACTGGCGCCTGTCCGCATTCTATTTCGCCTATTTTGCCTACGTCGGCGCTGCCGGCCCATATTTCAGCCTGTATCTGGCCTCGCTCGGCCTCGCCGCAACGCAGATCGGGGTGCTGCTCTCCCTGGGCTCGTTAATGCGCGTGATCGGTCCGAATGTCTGGGGCTGGGTCGCCGACCGCACGCGCCGGCGCGCGCGCATCATCAGCATCACGCTGGCGCTCGGGGCGAGCTGCTTTGCCGGCTTTTTTTTCGTCGACTCGTTCTGGGGCTTGTTCGCGCTGCTCCTCGCCAGCGGCTTTTTCACCAGCGCATCCATGCCGCTGACCGAGTCGCTGACGCTGTCGCACCTGCGCGGGGCGAGCAACCGTTACGGTTCCATCCGCTTGTGGGGCTCGGTGGGTTTTATCCTTACCGTGACCCTGGTCGGCTATGCGCTCGATTTGCTGCCGCTGGCGAGCCTGCTGTGGATGGTGCTCGCAAGTTATGCACTGAGCTGGGCCTGCGCCCTCGCCGTCCCGGATGCGCCTGCCGTCTCCGGCCACGCCGAGTCCGAGCCGGTATGGACCATCCTGCGGCGGCCCGAGGTCGCGGCGCTGCTCGGCGCGTGTTTTCTGATGAGCCTTGCGCACGGGCCGCAGTATGCGTTTTTCTCGATCTATCTCGTCGACCACGGCTACAGCAAGGCGGCGGTGGGCTGGATGTGGACCTACGGCGTGGTCGCCGAAATTATTGTGTTCCTGCTGATGCCGGCGCTGATGCGGCGCTATTCGCTCACGGGCATTCTGTTGGTCTGTTTTGCCGCCACCGTGGTGCGCTTCCTCATGATCGGCTGGGGCGTCGGTTCGGCGCCGGTGCTGTTTGCGGCCCAGTTGCTGCATGGCCTGAGCTTCGGCGCTTACCACGCTGCGGCCGTGACGCTGATCCACCGTTGGTTTCAGGGGGCGCATCAAGTGCGCGGTCAGGCGATCTACTTGTCCGTGTCTTTCGGCGCCGGCGGCGTGCTGGGCAGCATGCTCTCCGGTCTCGGCTGGGACAGCATCGGCCCGGCCTGGACCTTCAGCGCCGCGGCGTTCGCCGCCTTCGGTGCTTATGTGCTGGTGGATTGGAGGGTGCGTCCCGCGCGCATTTGAGCGCCGCGCCTGCCCCTTGCCGCGGTCGCGAATTTCCTATTCCTGCGCGTTGATGCGATTTCGCCAGGGGGAGCTTCAAGCCGGCGCCGGGTCCTTGGTTTTTGCTTCATGTTCGCTTCAAATCCCTGTTTCCTGTGGCATAATCTAATTTTGTCCATTATTGTTACTGCTCATGCCACAAACCCTCTACGACAAGCTTTGGGCGAACCACGTGGTGCACGTCGAGGATGACGGCACGGCGCTGCTCTATATCGACCGCCATCTGCTGCACGAAGTCACCAGCCCGCAGGCATTCGAAGGCCTGCGGCTTGCCGGGCGCAAGCCTTGGCGCATCGATTCGATTGTGGCCACGGCCGATCACAACACGCCCACCACCGATTGGAACGAGGGCATAAAGGACCCGATATCGCGCCTGCAGGTCGAAACCCTGGACGCGAATATCCGCGAATACGGCGCGAAAGCGTACTTTCCTTTTCTCGACCGGCGCCAGGGGATCGTGCACGTCGTGGGCCCGGAGCAGGGCGCGACGCTGCCCGGCATGACGGTGGTGTGCGGCGATTCGCATACCAGCACCCACGGCGCCTTCGCTTGCCTCTCTCACGGCATCGGCACCTCGGAGGTTGAACATGTGCTGGCGACTCAGTGCCTGGTGCAAAAGAAAATGCAGAACATGCTGGTCACGGTGGAAGGGCCGCTTGCGCCCGGCGTCACCGCCAAGGACGTCGCCCTTGCCATCATCGGCAAAATCGGCACAGCCGGCGGGACGGGCTGCGCCGTCGAGTTTGCCGGCGGCAGCATCCGCGCCTTGAGCATGGAAGGCCGCATGACCGTGTGCAATATGGCCATTGAGGCGGGCGCTCGCTCCGGCATGGTGGCGGTGGACGATGTCACCATCGCCTATCTCAAGGGACGGCCGTTCGCCCCGACCGGCGAGAACTGGAACCGTGCCGTCGCCTATTGGCGCACGCTCGCGTCCGACGCGGGCGCACAGTTTGACCGCGTGGTGCGGCTGGATGCGAGCGACATCAGGCCGCAGGTCACCTGGGGCACTTCGCCGGAGATGGTGGTAGCGGTGGACGGGCGCGTACCCGATCCGGACAAGGAGAAGGATCCGACCCGGCGCGAGGGCATAGAACGCGCGCTTATCTACATGGACCTGAAGCCCAATATGCGCATCGAGGACATACGCCTCGACAAGGTGTTCATCGGTTCCTGCACCAACTCGCGCATCGAGGATCTGCGCGCCGCGGCGGCAATGGTGCGCGGCAAGCACGTCGCCTCCAGCATCCGCCTTGCGCTGGTGGTGCCGGGCTCGGGCCTGGTGAAGGCGCAGGCCGAGCGGGAGGGGCTGGATCGCGTGTTCACGGAGTCGGGTTTCCAGTGGCGCGAGCCGGGTTGCTCCATGTGCCTGGCGATGAACGCCGACCGGCTCGAACCGGGCGAGCGCTGCGCCTCGACCTCCAACCGCAATTTCGAGGGCCGCCAGGGCGCCGGCGGCCGCACCCATCTGGTCAGTCCGGAAATGGCGGCGGCCGCCGCGATTGCCGGGCATTTTGTCGACGTACGCAACTGGAAATGATGGAGACAACTGTGCGTAAAGCAAACGTGATTCTTCTTGCGCTGGTCGCCGCGTTCATGTTGAGCGGCTGCAATACCGTAGAGGGCGTGGGCAAGGACCTCAAGCAGGGCGGCCAAGCGATAGAGCGCGCGGCGAAGAAATAGCGTATGGAAAAATTTACTGTGCTGAACGGGCTGGTGGCGCCCCTCGACCGTGCTAATGTCGACACTGACGCCATTATCCCCAAGCAGTTCCTGAAGTCGATCAAGCGCTCCGGCTTCGGCCCCAACCTGTTCGACGCCTGGCGTTACAAGGACGCGGGCGAGCCGGGCATGGATAACGCAAGGCGTCCGCTCAACCCGGATTTCGTGCTGAATCAGCCGCGCTACAAGGGCGCGAGCATACTGCTCGCGCGCAAGAATTTCGGCTGCGGTTCCAGCCGCGAGCACGCGCCCTGGGCTCTGGCCGATTACGGCTTTCGCGCGCTCATCGCGCCTTCGTTCGCGGATATCTTTTACAACAACTGCTTCAAGAACGGCGTGCTGCCGATCGTGCTCACCGAGATGAGCGTCGACCATCTGTTCAACCAGGTGAATGCCTTCCCCGGCTACAAGCTGACCATCGACCTGGAACGGCAGATAGTCATCACGTCCGATGGCGCTACGCCGATCGCGTTCGACGTCGATGCGCACCGCAAGTACTGCTTGTTGAACGGCTTCGATGACATCGGCCTGTCGCTGCGCCAGGCCGACAAAATCCGCGCGTTCGAGGCGCGCCGCCGTATCGAGCAGCCGTGGTTATTCGGTTGATAAGCGTTTTTCCGGGTAAATAAATGAAAATAGCAGTGCTCCCCGGCGACGGCATCGGCCCGGAAATCGTAGCGCAGGCGCTGAAGGTGCTGCGCGCGCTCGCCCAAGATGGTCTTGCGCTTGCGCTGGAGCAAGCGCCGGTGGGCGGCGCCGCTTACGACGCGGCCGGTGATCCTCTGCCCGCAGCCACACTGAAGCTCGCGCGCGAAGCCGACGCCGTTCTGTTCGGTGCCGTCGGCGGCTGGCAGTACGACACGCTGCCGCGGGCGAAGCGCCCGGAGCAGGCACTTCTGCGCCTGCGCAAGGAGCTGGGCCTGTTCGCCAATCTGCGTCCGGCCAAGGTATTTCACGAACTGATAGGCGCATCGACCCTGCGTCCCGAAGTGGTATCGGGGATGGATATCCTGATCCTGCGCGAACTCACCGGCGATGTTTATTTCGGCCAGCCGCGCGGCATGCGCACGCTTCCCAACGGCGAGCGCGAGGGTTTCGACACCATGCGCTACAGCGAATCCGAGATCCGGCGCATCGCTCATGCGGGTTTTCGCGCGGCGATGAAGCGCGCCAAAAAACTGTGCTCGGTGGACAAGAGCAATGTTCTCGAGACCTCGCAACTGTGGCGCGAGGTCGTCATCGAAGTGGCAAAGGATTATCCCGGCGTGGAGCTGTCGCACATGTACGTCGACAACGCGGCGATGCAGCTCTTGCGTGATCCCAGGCAGTTCGACGTCATGGTCACCGGCAACCTGTTCGGCGACATCCTTTCCGACGAAGCGTCGATGCTCACCGGCTCGATCGGCATGCTGCCCTCGGCCTCCCTCGATGCGAATAACAAGGGACTATACGAGCCCATCCATGGCTCGGCGCCCGACATCGCCGGCAAGAATCTGGCGAATCCTCTGGCGACCATACTTTCGGCGGCGATGATGCTGCGCTACAGTTTCAACCAGGACCAGGCCGCGGACCGCATTGATGCCGCCGTGACCAAGGTATTGGCGCGGGGGCTGCGCACGGCGGATATCCATCAGCCCGGGACGGAAAAGGTCGGTACAGTGCAAATGGGCGATGCGGTGGTGGCGGCATTGTAATTGCAGAAGAGGAGGGCGCAGGGACGATAGTTTATGTCCCGATTTTTCGCCCCCTTCCTCCCACCTTTTTCCTCCCGGGGTTTAGAATTCGAATGTTCAGATCGGGAAGATAGTCATGAAAAAAATAGGCTTTGTAGGTTGGCGCGGCATGGTGGGTTCGGTACTGATGGATCGCATGCGGGCCGAAAACGATTTCGCGCTTATCGATCCGGTGTTTTTCACCACATCCAATATTGGCGGCAAAGGCCCTGGCGAGAGCAAGGCGCCGCTGAAGGACGCGAGCTCCATCGCCGGCTTGAAGCAGATGGATGCGATCGTCACCTGCCAGGGCGGCGATTACACCAATGAGATCTGCCCGAAGCTGCGCGCCGCCGGCTGGGACGGCTATTGGATCGACGCGGCCTCCGCGCTGCGCATGAAAAATGACGCCGTCATCGTTCTCGATCCGGTGAACATGCGGGTGATCAAGCAAGCGCTAGCGCGCGGCGTGAAGAACTATATCGGCGGCAACTGCACCGTCAGCCTGATGCTGATGGCGCTGCACGGCCTGTTCAAGGAAGGGCTGATCGAGTGGATGACCGCAATGACCTACCAGGCGGCCTCGGGCGCAGGCGCGCAGAACATGCGCGAGCTGCTCGCCCAGATGGGCGCAGCGCACGCTTCGGCCGGCGCTCTGCTTGCCGATCCGGCATCCGCCATTCTGGAGATCGACCGCCGGGTGGCCGATATGCTGCGCGGCGACGCGTTGCCCAAGGAGCATTTCGGCGTGGCGCTCGCCGGCAGCCTTATTCCCTGGATCGACAAGGAAATGGACAACGGTCAGAGCCGCGAGGAGTGGAAGGGCCAGGCCGAAGGCAACAAGATCCTCGGCCGCGAGAACCGGCCTGTCCCCATCGACGGCATTTGCGTGCGCATCGGCGCCATGCGCTGCCACAGCCAGGCGCTCACCATCAAGCTGACGCGCGACCTGCCGCTTGCCGAGATCGAGGCCATTCTCGCCTCCGCCAACGACTGGGTGAAAGTAATCCCGAACACGCGCGAGGCGAGCATGCGCGAGCTTACGCCCGCGGCAGTGACCGGCAGCCTGAACGTGCCGGTAGGCCGACTGCGCAAGCTCAACATGGGAGGGCAGTACCTGTCCGCGTTCACGGTCGGCGATCAGTTGCTGTGGGGGGCAGCCGAACCCTTGCGCCGCATGTTGCGCATCCTGCTGGCCGAGGAAGCGATTATGGCGGCGCCGAAAACGCCGGTGGCCAAGACCAAGATCGGAGCAATAAACTAGGGAAGCTCCGATCAGGTCGGTGACGCGATCAAAGCTTCCTCTGACTTTAGGGATTTACGCCCGGAAGGTCTCGATCCCCCTTGAGGGGAAAGTCCCCCTGGGGGACGCCCCGGAGGTCTCGATCCCCCTTGAAGGGAAAGTCCCCTCGGGAGACAAGGGGGTCGGGGTGGGCAGGGAGGGGTCCCGCCCCTTCCCTAGGCCCGCGTGCCCGGACCAAATCCTGGGGGAAGTTTTGATCAAGTCGATGACATGATCGGATCATCTTTCTCTGAGAAGGATTTTTTGATTGAAAAATATCCGGCTTGAGCCGCTTTCATGACAAGAAAGATTAGCTTGCAAGGCTAAGGCTATGATGTTAATTTAGTTAGTCCACAAAACGTCTTCAGGGGTGGAAGGTGGGTAAATCCGTCATAAAAACAAGTGCGGTGGCTTTGGCATTTCTGCTGCTGCCGTCGTTTGCGCTCGCTGCGGGTCTCGGGAAGCTGACCGTGTTTTCCGGTCTGGGACAACCCTTGAAAGCGGAGATCGAACTGGTCTCCCTGCAAAAGGGTGAAGCTGACAGTGTCAGCGTACGCCTGCCATCGGCGGAGGCGTTTCGGCAAGCCAACATCGAGTACAGCAGTGCGCTGCTGTCGGTCAAGTTCAGCATCGAGCAGCGCGGCGAGGATCGTTACATAGTCGTTCTCAGTTCGACACAGCCGATGAACGAGCCTTTCCTGGACTTGCTGGTGGAACTCGACTGGGCAACCGGCCGGCTGGTGCGTGAGTATACTTTCCTGCTCGACCCTCCCGAATATAAAGGTCCGCCGCAGCCAGCGCCGCAGGTGGCCGCGCCCGCGGCGACAGCGGCGCCGGTGATCAAACCGGTGGAGGCGCCGAAACAACCCGAGCCGGGCGCCCGCGTGCCCGGCGTGGACAGGCCGCGTGTGCCGACGGCGCCCAAGGAGATCGCCACCTACCAGGTGAAGCGCGGCGACACGCTCGCCAAGATTGCGATCGCGAACAAAGCGGAAGGCGTCAGCTTGCAGCAAATGCTGATAGCGCTGTATCGCAGCAATACGGAGGTGTTCGATGGCAACAACATCAACCGCATGCGTGCCGGAAAGATTCTCAACATACCGGACAAGGACTCGGCGGCCTCGGTAGACCAGGCGGATGCTACGCGTTTGGTGATCGCGCAAGCTGCTGAATTCAACGAATACCGCCGCAAGCTGGGCGCGGCGGTTGCTGCCGCACCGGAACGGGCCGATGCGCGCCGCCAGAGCGAGAGCGGCAAGATCACCGCGAAGGCGGAAGACAAGCCGGCGGCCGCGAAGGATGTCAAGGACCAGCTCAAGCTTTCCAAGGCGGAAGAGCCGGGCAAGTCTGGTGCAAAGCGTAGCCCGCAGGGGCTGCAGGAAGACCTGTTCGCCAAAGAGAAAGCGCTGAAGGAGGCGAGCGAGCGCATCGCGATGCTCGAGAAGAACGTGCAGGACATGCAGAAACTGCTTGAACTGAAGAGCCAGTCCGGGGCGCAGTTGCAACAACAGGCCGCCAAGGCGGCGGACGCGGCAAAAGTCGCCGAACCTGCGAAAGCGGCGGAAGCGACCAAAGCTGCCATCGCGGCGAAGGCGCCGGAAGCCGCCAAAGTCCTTGACGCGGCGAAGGCGCCGGAACCCGCCAAGGCCGCCGATGCGGCGAAGGCAGGCGAACCCGCTAAAGCCGGCGAGCCGGCGAAAACTGAGGACCTTGCTAAGGCCGCGCCCAAGGCCGCGCCCAAAGCGGCGGCCAAGGCTGTAGCGCCCCCGCCGCCTCCGCCAGAACTCAGCTTGATCGACGAAATTCTCGAAAACGAACTGGCCTTGTACGGCGGCGGTGGCTTTCTCGTGTTGTTGTTCTTGGGCTACGGTTATTACGCCTGGAAGCGCAAGAAGACCCTGCAGAAGATTGAAAGCAGTGTCATGGCCCCGCCGAGCCTGGCGGCCGATTCCGTATTTGGCGCCGCCGGCGGCGCCAAGATCGATACCGGCCCGAGCGAAATCCAGGGCGATGTCAGCCGCGGCGGCGCCGCTGCGGCGATCGACACCGGAGAGGTTGACCCGATTGCCGAAGCCGATGTGTATATGGCCTATGGCCGCGATGCACAGGCCGAGGAGATACTCAAGGAGGCGCTGCTCAAGGATCCGTCGCGTCAGCCGATTCGTACCAAACTGCTGGAAATCTATGCCGGACGCAAGGATGCCAAGGCCTTCGGGGCAGTAGCGGCTGAGCTTCACGCCGCTACTGGCGGCGAGGGAGCCGAGTGGGAAAAAGCGCTCACTTTGGGCTCGCAGCTCGATCCGGAGAATCCTCTTTACGGAGGCAAGGCTGAAGCGGGTGGAACTCGTACTCCCACCGGCACCCAGGTTCTTTCCGGGGCCGAAGTCGCCGCGGCCGTTGAAGCTGCGCCGGATATTCTGCTGGAGACGCCAGGGGAGCAGGTTGCGCCTCCCGGATTGGACTTCGACCTCGGTCTGGGCGCGCCCGCAGAAGCCGGCGCGCAGTCCGAGCTTGCGCCGGGTATTGCCGCCGCGCCCACGTCCGATGTCACCGCCGATCTCGGTTTCGATCTCGATCTGGGTGCGGAGGAGAAAAAACCCGAGGCTGCTCCAGCCGCAGCGCAGACTGATGTCGCTGGCGGCGGCGCGCTGATTCCGGACGCGACCGAGGCGTCGGTCGCGCTTGAGGCGCCCGCGTCCATAGATTTCGATTTCGAACTCCCCGCAACCGGTGACACGGCGCCGCAGCCCCAGCCTTTGGGTGAAACTCCACCCGCCACCGCGCAAGCGCCGGCGGCTCCTGCCGAGGGCGGCGGTGGTATCGACTTCGATTTTAATCTCGATCTGCCGGCGCCTAAGGAAGAACCACCGGTGGCACCCTTGGATCTGTCCTCGATTAACCTGGATTTGGGGGCGCCCGGTGGCGCCGCCGCGCCGACTGATGCACACTGGCAGGAGGTGGCAACCAAGCTCGACCTGGCTAAAGCCTACCAGGAGATGGGCGACAAAGATGGGGCGCGCGAACTGCTCAACGAAGTGCTGAAGGAAGGCGACGCGGCCCAGCAGCAGCAAGCGCAGAGCATGCTCTCGGCCCTGGGCTGATACTGCGGAGATTGATCACCAACCCCGGGCTTGCCCGGGGTTTTGTTTTTTTGAACCATGAAAATCGCAATCGGCATCGAATACGACGGCAGTTGCTTTCACGGCTGGCAGTCGCAGCTTTCCGGCAATACTGTACAGGATCACCTGGAGCGTGCGCTCGCGTCGATCGCCGGCGAGCAGGTGCGCCTCACCGCAGCCGGCCGCACGGATGCAGGCGTACACGCCCTGGCCCAGGTGGCGCATTTCGAGACTGCCGCCGTGCGTCCGGATTCGGCCTGGGTGCGCGGGGTCAACTCGCTGCTGCCGCAAGCCATCGCAGTACAGTGGGCCGTACCAGTGGCCGAGGATTTCCACGCGCGTTACTCGGCCGCATCGCGCACCTATCGTTATGTGCTCTACAACCATCCGGTGCGGCCGGCGCTGCACCACGGCAGGGTGGGTTGGTTCCACCTGCCGCTTGATCCGGTTGCGATGCGCTCGGCGGCTGCCTATCTCGCGGGCGAGCACGATTTCAGCGCCTTTCGTTCGAGCGAATGCCAGGCGAAGAGTCCGGTGCGCATAATACGCAATTGGGCCATCGAGCAACGCGGTGCTCATCTCTGTTTCGATTTTGCCGCGAATGCCTTCCTCCATCACATGGTGCGCAATATCGTCGGCTGCCTGGTGTACGTGGGCAAGGGAAAGCGTCCTCCGGCCTGGCTCGCCGAGGTGCTGGCGAGCCGCGACCGGCGTCAGGCGGCGCCGACGTTTTCTCCGGATGGCCTCTATCTTGCGGCCGTGGAATACGCACCCGGATGGGAACTGCCCGCGTTTGCGTCCAGGCTTATTTTTCACCCAGAGCAGGAACTGGCGTGAGGACGCGAGTCAAAATCTGCGGCATCACGCGGGTAGAGGATGCGCGCATCGCGGTGGAATTGGGCGCCGATGCCGTCGGCCTAGTGTTCTATGCGCCCAGCCCGCGCAGCGTCGGTCTGGACCAGGCGCGCGCGATTGTCGCCGCGATTCCTCCCTTCGTGACCATTGTCGGACTGTTCGTCGATCCGGCGCAGGACCAGGTCGAGTCGGTGCTGCGTCGTTGTTCCCTCGGCTTGCTGCAATTTCACGGCGATGAAGCTCCCGATTTTTGCAAGGGTTTCGGCCTGCCTTATATCAAGGCGGCGCGGGTCAGGGCGGATGCCGATTTGGTACAATATCTTTCGCCTTATCACGCGGCGCAGGGTTGGCTGCTGGACGCTTACCATGAGCGGCTTTACGGCGGCACCGGCGAGTCGTTCGACTGGAAGCTGATTCCGCGCAATCTGGCCCGGCCCGTCATACTCTCGGGCGGGCTTACGCCGGACAACGTCGGCGCGGCCGTGCGCCGAGTCAGGCCCTGGGCGGTGGACGTGTCCGGCGGCGTGGAAGCAGCCAAAGGCATCAAGGACGCCGCGAAAATCGCGGCCTTTATAGCCGGAGTCAGGAATGAAAATGTATGACCTGCCGGATAGCCATGGGCATTTCGGGCCTTACGGCGGCGTATTCGTCGCCGAAACCCTGATCCAGGCGCTGGACGAACTCAGGCTGGCCTACGAAAAATATCGCAACGATCCGGAATTCATGGCGGAATTCCGTTACGACCTCAAGCACTACGTCGGCCGCCCGAGCCCGATCTATCACTGCGAGCGCTGGTCGGGTCTGCTCGGCGGGGCGCAGATCTACCTCAAGCGCGAAGACCTCAACCATACCGGCGCCCACAAGATCAACAATACCCTTGGCCAAGCGATGCTGGCGCGGCGCATGGGCAAGCCGCGCATCATCGCCGAAACCGGCGCCGGAATGCATGGCGTGGCGGCGGCCACGGTGGCGGCCCGCTACGGGCTGGAATGCGTGGTGTACATGGGCGCGGAAGACATCCGGCGCCAGGCAGTCAACGTCCACCGCATGAAAATTCTCGGCGCCAGCGTGGTGCCGGTGGAATCGGGCTCGAAGACCCTGAAGGACGCGTTGAACGAGGCGATGCGCGATTGGGTCACCAATATCCACAACACCTATTACATCATCGGCACGGTTGCCGGCCCGCACCCCTATCCGATGATGGTGCGCGATTTCCAGTCGGTGATCGGCGAGGAATGCCTGCGGCAGATGCCGGAGATCGCCGGGCGCCAGCCCGACGCCGTGATTGCCTGTGTCGGCGGCGGCTCCAACGCGATGGGTATTTTCTACCCGTATATCCTGGTCGATGGCGTGCGCCTGATTGGGGTGGAGGCGGCGGGCCACGGACTTGCCAGCGGCAAGCATGCGGCATCCTTGAGCGCCGGCAGGCCCGGGGTCCTGCACGGCAACCGGACCTATCTGTTGCAGGACGAGCATGGCCAGATCATCGAGACGCATTCGATCTCGGCCGGCCTCGACTACCCCGGCGTGGGGCCGGAGCATGCCTGGTTGAAGGACAGCGGCCGCGCCGAATACGCCACCATCACCGACGACGAAGCGCTCAAAGCGTTTCACGATCTGTGCCGCTACGAGGGCATTATCCCGGCGCTGGAATCCAGCCACGCGCTGGCGCATGCGGCGAAAATCGCGCCGGCTATGTCCAAGGACAAGTTCCTGCTGGTGAACTTGTCGGGCCGCGGCGACAAGGACATGCACACGGTTGCCGAGAAATCCGGTATCCGGTTCTGAGCCGATTTCGGATGAGCGCGCTGCTCTACAACGAGGATGCACTGACCGGGATCGAGCGCGTGGCCGACTCGTCCGTGGACTTGGTCATTGCCGATCCGCCTTACGGCCTGGGCAAGGACTATGGCAACGATTCCGACCGTCTCGGCGCGCGCGAATACCTCGCCTGGAGCCGGCGTTGGATAGATGCGGTGGTGCCGAAGCTGAAAGCGAACGGCAGCCTCTACGTATTTCTCACCTGGCAGCATAGCCCGGAGGTGTTCAGCCATCTCAAGACGCGCCTTGCCATGATGAACGAGATCATCTGGGACCGCAGGGTGCCGAGCATGGGCGGCAGCACGCGCAAATTCTCGTCGGTGCACGACAATATCGGATTCTTCGTCAAATCGCGCGACTATTACTTCGACGTCGACGCGGTGCGGATACCCTACGACGCCGAAACCAAGAAAGCACGCACGCGTTCCATTTTCATGGGCAAGAAGTGGCTGGAAGTCGGCTACAACCCGAAGGACGTGTGGAGCGTGTCGCGGCTGCACCGCCAACACGGCGAGCGCGAGAACCATCCGACGCAAAAGCCGCTGGAGATCGTCGAGCGCATGGTATTGGCAAGCTGCCCTCCCGGCGGCACCGTGCTCGATCCCTTCATGGGTAGCGGCACTTCGGCCGTGGCTGCGGCTAGGAACGGGCGGCGTTTCGTCGGCTTCGAACTCAATCCCGATTATTTTGCCATCGTTGAAAAACGCGTTGCCGAGACCATCAACGGCAAGCATGGCGGAAACCAAGACGTGGCAAGTCTTCTTTCCGTAACGTGAAATCTTAATGTCGCGCATCCAGGCCGCATTCGAGCAACTTGCGACAAGCCGCAGGAAGGCGCTCATTCCGTTCGTCACCGCGGGCGATCCGGATCCGGGAATGACGGTGCCCTTGATGCATGCGCTGGTTGAAGCAGGCGCGGACGTGCTCGAGCTGGGGGTGCCGTTCTCCGACCCCATGGCCGATGGCCCGGTAATTCAGCGCGCCAGCGATCGCGCCTTGAAGCACGGCGTGGACCTCCCCCGGGTGTTCGCATTCGTGCACGAGTTTCGCGCCGGCAATCAGATCACGCCGGTGGTACTGATGGGCTATGCCAATCCGATCGAGGCGATGGGTATCAATCGATTTGTCGAGGAGGCGCAGCAAGCCGGCGTGGACGGCGTGCTGGTGGTGGACTATCCGCCGGAGGAATGCGCGGCCTTCGCCAGCCTGGTACGCAGCCGCGGCATGGACCTGATTTTCCTGCTCGCGCCGACCTCGAGCGATGCGCGCATGGCCCAGGTGGCCGGGATCGCCAGCGGCTACTTGTATTACGTCTCGCTCAAGGGCGTCACCGGGGCCGGCCAACTGGATCTGGCCGAGGTGGCGGAGAAAATTTCCCGGATCCGCCGCCACACCCAATTGCCGGTAGGCGTGGGGTTCGGCATCCGCGACGCAGCCACGGCCAAGGACGTTGCGGAGTTTGCCGACGCCGTGGTCATCGGCAGCGCCATTATCCAGCAAATGGAAGCCGCGCCCGCGGGGGAGCAGGTGCGGCACGCGCGCCGGTTCATGCAAGGTATTCGAGAGGCACTGGACGCAAAATGAGCTGGTTGCAGAAGCTGCTTCCGCCTAAGATCAAGCGCTCGATCGGTCCGAGCAAGCGTGCCGTGCCGGAGGGGCTGTGGATCAAATGCGAGTCCTGCGACGCGGTGCTGTACGCCACCGACCTGGAAAAAAACCTCAACGTCTGCCCCAAATGCAGCCACCACAATCGCGTGTCGGCGCGCGCGCGCATCGACATGCTGCTCGATGCCGAAGGCCGCTTCGAGATCGGCGCCGAGGTATTGCCGGTGGACAGCCTCAAGTTCAAGGATAGCAAGCGCTATCCCGACCGCCTCGCCGACGCGCAGCGGCAGACCGGAGAGACCGACGCCTTGGTAGTGATGCAGGGCGCGATCAAGAATATCCCGCTGGTCGCCGCGGTGTTCGAATTCGAATTCATGGGCGGATCGATGGGTTCGGTGGTGGGCGAGCGTTTCGTGCGCGGCGTGCACGTGTGCGTGGAGCAGAACCTGCCGTTCATTTGTTTCACCGCCACCGGCGGGGCGCGCATGCAGGAGGGGCTGTTCTCGCTGATGCAAATGGCGAAGACTACGGCGGTGCTGACCCAGCTCACGGCGCGCAAGCTTCCATTCATTTCGGTGCTCACCGATCCCACTATGGGCGGTGTGTCGGCGAGCTTCGCCATGCTCGGCGACGTGATCATTGCCGAACCGAGGGCGCTGATAGGTTTTGCCGGTCCGCGCGTAATCGAGCAGACCGTGCGCGAGAAACTGCCGGATGGTTTCCAGCGCGCCGAATTCCTGCTGGAGAAGGGCGCCATCGACATGATCGTCGACCGGCGCCAGATGCGCGACCGGTTGGCGCAGTTGATCGCTCTGCTGATGCGCATTGCACCTGAGAATACCTGAGTACACTGGATACGGCGTTCTGAGTACTGTCGCATGCGCGTAGCAGGCATTGCGCGCTACGCGCGCCAACCGTGATTTTGGTACGGATGAAAAGCGCATCCGCACCAAAATCACGGTTATGGACAAAAGCAACAACGGCTTGGGGTTGTTTTTATACAAGATCGCCGATTGCGCACGGACGGCTTTTGGTCCGTGCGCAATCGGCGATCCGCGCGGACGGTTTCTCGTCCGCGCAACAGCAGCAATTCCGCAACAATAGTGGGTGCGATTTAAGTCGCTACGTATACAAACCCGGAAAGAATCGGCGTTTTTTCCCCAATTATGTCAACTTGATGCGTAAGTGAGAAGAGATCTCGCCGGTTGGCTCGCCTACATCGAGCAGCAGCATACGCAGAGCATCGCGCTCGGGCTGGAGCGGGTCGCGCGCGTGCGCGATGCGATGGGGCTTCGGCCCGCCGTGCCGGTCGTCACCGTCGCCGGCACCAATGGCAAGGGCTCGACCTGCGCCATGCTCGAAGCCGTGCTCTCGGCGGCAGGCTATCGCGTCGGCCTGTATACTTCGCCGCACCTGTTGCGCTACAACGAGCGGGTGCGCATTGCCGGGCGGGAGGCCGATGACCGGGCGCTCGTGTCAGCGTTCGCGCGGGTGGAGGCGGCCAGGACCGAAAAGGCCGGCAATATCCGGCTGACCTATTTCGAGTTCGGCACGCTCGTGGCAGTGGATCTGTTCCTGCGCAGCGCCGTCGATGTGCTGGTGCTCGAAGTAGGCATGGGCGGTCGCCTGGATGCGGTGAACGCGTTTGATGCCGATTGCGGCATCGTCACCAGCATCGGCATGGATCACATGGACTACCTCGGCGCCACGCGCGAGGCCATCGGTCATGAAAAAGCCGGCATTTTCCGCGCGGGCAGACCGGCCGTGCTCGCCGACCCGGCGCCGCCCGCGTCGGTGCCGGCGCACGCCCAAGCAATCGGCGCACGGCTGCTGCGCATCGGGCATGAGTTCGGCTACCAGGCTGACGGCGACCAATGGCTGTTCTGGGGGCCGGCAGGCAGGAAATCCGGCTTGCCCTACCCGGCGCTGCGCGGCGGGACTCAGCTGCTGAATGCGAGCGCGGCGTTCGCGGCACTGGATACGCTGCAACAGCGCTTGCCGGTTTCGATGCAGCACTTGCGGCGCGGATTAGCCGAGGCCGAGCTGCGCGGACGTTTTCAGGTGCTGCCCGGACGCCCTGCGGTGGTGCTCGATGTGGGGCACAACCCGCAGGCGGCCGCAGTGCTGTCGGACAACCTTTCCGACATGGGCCTTTACTCGGACACTTGGGCGGTGTTCGGCATGCTGCGCGACAAAGACATTGCCGGAGTGGTGAGACTACTCGCGAAGCGCATAGACCACTGGATGGTTTGCACCCTTCCGCCGCCGCGCGGCGCCCAGGCCGCGCAACTCGCGCAGGCGCTGAGGCAGGCCGGCGTGGACGCGGTGCGCGAGTTCGAAAATCCGGCGCTTGCCTATGCGGCTGCCTGCAGCGAGGCTGCTGATAATGATAGAATTGTAGTATTTGGATCCTTCCATACCGTGGCAGGCGTTCTCGCTGCACGGGAGACACCAAAGGCGTAGATGGCGGAAAGCGAAGAAGCCCTGCAGCTGAAGCGGCGAGCACGGCGCCGTTTGGTAGGTGCCATCGCCTTGGTGTCTTTCGTCGTCATCATTCTGCCGCTCATTCTGGACAAGGAGCCCGGCCCTGCCGGCCCGCCGCTCAGTGTGCAGATTCCCAGCCAGGAATCGGGCAGCTTCAACACCCCCGTCTTGCCGCCTGCGCCGGCGGCACCTGTCGCGCCTGCGACCGGGAACAAAGTCGAAAGCGCTCCCGCCAGTGGCGAACAGCCTCCGGCCAAGGCCGAGCCAGCAGTGCAGGAGGGTCCCAAGGCAGCGGGCAAGACCGAAGGGCTGCGGGCGCAGGCTGCGCCCAACGACCAGACCTGGGTGGTGGCGCTGGATGCGTTCTCCGACAAGAAGAACGTGAAACAGCTGCGGACCAGGCTTTCTGCCGCGGGGGTAAAGTCCTATACTGAACCGGTGAAGACCAGCAAGGGCGAGTTGACGCGCGTGCGCGCCGGGCCTTTTGCCAGCAAGGAAGCCGCCGAGAAGGCGCGCGCAAAGCTGGACGCGATGGGGTTGAAGCCCGGCGCAGTTGCGAACCGATGACGTGGTTCGATTATGCCGTGATCGCCAGCGTCGGCCTGTCGGTGCTGCTGGCGGTGATTCGCGGCGCGGTGAGAGAAATCGCGGCGCTGGCGGGGTGGGCGGCGGCCCTGATCCTGTCTGGTCTGTTCGCGCAGGAATTGGCACAGTGGCTGCCGATCGCTTTGTCGCCCATGCTGAAGGCGGTGATCGCATACCTGGTGATTTTCCTCGGCGTGCTGCTTCTGTCGGGTTTGGCCGGCGTGCTGCTGGCAAAGCTGTTTCGTGCCGCAGGCCTGGGATTCACCGACCGCGCAGTCGGCGCTTTGTTCGGACTCGTGCGCGGTGTGCTGATCGTGTTTGTGGCGGTGATGCTAGCCGGATTGACCAGCCTGCCGAGGGAGCCCTTCTGGCGCGAGGCGGCGCTCTCCGGCCCGATTGAAACCGCGGTGTTGGCGGCCAAGCCGGCATTGCCGAAAGATTTGGCGCAACGCATCCGTTACAGGTGAAACCATGTGCGGGATTCTCGGTGTAGTAGCAAGGACTCCGGTGAACCAGTTGCTCTACGACGGGCTGCTGGTGCTGCAGCACCGCGGCCAGGACGCGGCGGGTATCGCCACTTCCGAGGGGCAGACCTTCCACATGCACAAAGGCGGTGGGCTGGTGCGCGACGTATTTCATACCCGCAACATGCGCGCCCTGCCCGGCAACATGGGCATTGCCCACTGCCGTTATCCCACCGCCGGCTCGGCCTCCAGCGCCGCCGAATCGCAGCCGTTCTATGTCAATTCGCCTTTCGGCATCGTGCTCGGCCACAACGGCAACCTCACCAATTCGGATAGCCTGAAGCAGGAGATGTTCCGCCAGGACCTGCGCCACATCAACACCAACTCGGATTCCGAAGTGCTGCTGAACGTGCTGGCGCACGAGTTACAGGAAGCATCCACCAACTACAAGCTCGACCCGCAGATCATTTTTGCCGCAGTGGCCAACGTGCACCGGCGCTGCCGCGGCGCCTACGCCGTGGTGGCGATGATCGCCGGCTACGGTCTGCTCGCATTCCGCGACCCTTACGGCATCAGGCCGCTGGTGATCGGCCGCATCGACACCGGCAAGGGCTACGAATATCTGGTGGCCTCGGAATCGGTGGCCCTGGACACCCTGGGTTTCCAGATTGTGCGCGACGTCGCGCCGGGCGAGGCCGTGTTCATCGACGAGGACGCCAATTTTTACAGTCGCCAGTGCGCGGGGAAGACCTCGCTCAATCCCTGCATTTTCGAGTATGTCTACCTCGCGCGCCCCGACTCGCTCATGGACGGGGTGTCGGTCTATGAGACGCGGCTGCACATGGGCGAGCAACTGGCGGCGAAGATCAGGAACCAGTACTCACATCTCGACATCGACGTCGTGATCCCGATCCCCGATTCCAGCCGCCCCAGTGCGATGCAACTCGCCTTGAACCTGGGCTTGTCTTACCGTGAAGGCTTCGTCAAGAACCGCTACATCGGTCGCACCTTCATCATGCCCGGCCAGAGGGAGCGCAAGAAATCGGTGCGGCAAAAGCTGAACGCGATAGCGATGGAATTCAAGGGAAAGAACGTGCTGCTGGTCGACGATTCCATCGTGCGCGGCACCACCAGCCACGAAATCGTGATAATGGCGCGCGAGTCCGGCGCCAACCGCGTATTCTTCGCCTCGGCCGCACCGCCGGTGCGCTATCCCAACGTCTACGGCATCGACATGCCCACGCGCCAGGAACTGATCGCCAACGGTCGCAGCGATGAGGAGACCGCGCGCGAAATCGGCGCCGACGCGCTTATCTACCAGGACCTGGATGCGCTCAAGGCCGCAGTGCGCGAGGCCAACCCGCGGCTGACGGAATTCGAAACCTCCTGCTTTGACGGCAACTACATCACCGGCGACGTTACGCGTGAATACCTGGATAGCGTGGAGAATCACCGTAACTGCGCCCGCGGGGAACCATCCGAGGACGAGCCAAGCACCCAGCTGGATCTGGGGCTGGTGGAGACCGACTAGTTTTAGAATTTGACAGCTGCGCGCTGTGGTAGTAACGTAGTGCTGCGCCGATTTGAAGCATAGCTTGCGGGCGCCGCCGGTTCCTGGTTTGCAGACCGGCAAACAAATACAGCTAAAGCGTGGGAAACCCGTCTTAGCCGAAGCTGAGCGGGTTTTTTGCTTTTCATACGGACGTAATCATGACAGAGAGAATCGAATTCGATACCCTGGCGCTGCGCGCCGGCATACACCGCAGCCAGTTCGGCGAGCATTCCGAGGCGATGTACCTCACCTCGAGCTTCGTGTTCGAGAACGCCGCACAGGCGGCAGCGCGCTTCACCGGTGGCGCGGAGGGTAATATCTATTCGCGCTTCACCAATCCCACGGTGAGCGCGTTCCAGGAGCGCCTTGCCGCCCTCGAAGGCGCCGAGGCCTGCGTTGCCACCGCTTCGGGCATGTCCGCGATCCTCGCCACGGCCATGGCTGTGCTCAAGGCGGGCGATCACGTGATTTGTTCGGCTAGCGTGTTCGGCGCCACGGTGCAGCTGTTTTCCAACATTATGGCCAAATTCGGCGTGCAGACTAGCTTCGTCGATGGGGCAAGCGTTGCCGCCTGGGAAGGCGCGTTGCGCGACAATACCAAGCTGCTGTTCCTCGAAACCCCGTCCAATCCGCTCACCGAGATCGCCGATATCGCGGCCCTTGCGGCCGTGTCGAAACGCGCGGGCGCGCTGCTTGCCGTGGACAATTGCTTTTGTACTCCGGCTTTACAAAAGCCCTTCCAGTTTGGCGCCGACCTGGTGATCCACTCGGCCACCAAGTATCTGGACGGCCAGGGCAGGGTGCTGGGCGGAGCGGTGCTGGGGCCGCGCGGACCGGTGATGGACGGCGTTTATGGTTTCTTGCGCACTGCCGGCCCGAGCCTGTCGCCCTTCAACGCCTGGGTGCTGCTGAAGGGACTGGAGACGCTGCGGATACGCATGGACGCGCAGTCGCAAGCGGCTCTGCAGCTTGCGCAGTGGCTGGAACAGTGCCCCCGCATCGAGCGCGTGTACTATCCTGGCTTGCCTTCCCACCCGCAATACGAGTTGGCGAAAAAGCAGCAGCGTCTGGGCGGGGCGGTGGTGTCGTTCGTGGTCAAAGGCGGGCGCGAGGCGGCCTGGCGGGTGGTGGATGCTACGCGCATGATCTCGATCACCGCCAACCTGGGCGACACCAAGACCACAATTACCCATCCTGCCACCACTACCCACGGCCGCATCAGCCCGGAAGCGCGCAAGGCCGCGGGCATCGGCGAGGGCTTGCTGCGCGTTGCCGTGGGCCTGGAGGCGCTCAGCGACATCGAGGCCGATCTTGAACGCGGGCTAAACTAGACCGTTAAAAGCGAAAGCCGCCGCGACGCGGTGGCTTTCAGTTTCCGCTCAGTTGCACCGCGTGGCAGCCTGATTCGTCGCAGGCGAGATAGCTCCCGGCCTGATACCAATCTGCCAGCACCCAGCGCTCGCAGGCATGGCCGTCGACCATGTGCACATGACGGGCGGGGCGGTGGGTATGTCCGTGGATCAGGCGCGGATAGCCGTGACGTCGAAATGTCGCTTCGACTTCGGCCGGATCGACATCCATGATTTCTTCGGGTTTGTTGCGCTTTTCCTGCTCGCTTTGCCGGCGTAGTGCTTCGATCGCCGCCTTGCGCTCGGTCAGGGGTTTTCCGAGGAGATTGCGTATCCAAGCGTCGCTGCGTGCCTTGCGCCGGAACGCCTGATATTCCCGGTCCAGCGTGCATAGCGTGTCGCCATGCATGAGCAGGGTCGGCTGTCCGTACAGACTCAACAGGGTAGGATCGGGCAGCAGCGTCACCATGCTCGCGTGCGCGAAGGCCTCGCCGATGACAAAATCGCGGTTGCCGTGCATCAGGTAGGCCGGAACGCCGCTGCCGACGAGCCGGGCGAGGGCGGCGACCACCGTGGCGTTGAACGGATCGCCGAGGTCGTCATCGCCGGCCCAGTACTCGAACAGGTCACCGAGGATGTAGAGCGCATCGGCGCTCTTCGCCTCGCGCTCGATAAAGCCGAAGAAACCGCGGTTGATCCCCGGCCGGCCGGAGCAGAGGTGCAGATCGGAGATGAATAGCGTCGACATGCGGCGATTGCGGGTGATGAGAAAACCGGAGTTCTGCCGATCGACCCATTACCCGTCACTCATCCCCCTATCGTGTTTTCAACAAACCTCGGCCCGTTCCAACACCACGTCTTCGACCGGCACGTCCTGATGGCCGCCGCGGCTGCCGGTTTTCACGCCCTTGATCTTGTCCACCACATCCATGCCTTCGGCCACTTTGCCGAACACGCAATAGCCCCAGCCCTGGGGCGTCGGCGCGCTGTGGTTAAGGAAGCTGTTGTCATTGACGTTGATGAAAAACTGGGCGCTGGCGGAGTGGGGGTCGGAAGCGCGCGCCATGGCGACCGTGCAGCGCTCGTTCTTGAGGCTGTTGTTCGCCTCGTTTTCGATTTGCGCCTGCGTCGGCTTTTGCCGCATGCCCGGCTCGAAGCCGCCGCCCTGGATCATGAAGCCGTCGATGACGCGGTGAAATAGGGTGTTGTCGTAGTGGCCGCTATTGACGTAAGCGAGAAAGTTCTCCACCGTCTTGGGCGCTTTGGCGGCGTCGAGTTCCAGGGTGATGGTGCCGTGGTTGGTATGCAGTTTGACCATAATGTGCTCGCTAATTGTCGGAAATGAGGGTAATGGATTTGATGATGATCGGCTGCTGCGGCACGTCCTTGGGAAAAGGGCCGCCTGGACCGGTGGGTGCGCGCGCTATGCGCATCACCACGTCCATGCCCTGGGTTACCTTGCCGAACACGGCATAGCCGTAGCCCGCAGGACTGGCGTCGCGGAAATTGAGGAAAGCGTTGTCGGCAACGTTGATGAAAAACTGCGCGGTGGCCGAGTGCGGGCTGGAGGTGCGCGCCATGGCGAGGGTGCCGACATCGTTTTTCAAACCGTTGCCGGCCTCGTTCTCGATCGGCGGGCGATCGGCCTTCTTTTCCCGAAAATCTGGATAGTGACCGCCGCCCTGGATCATGAAGCGATCGATCACACGGTGAAAAACGAGGCCGTTGTAGAAACCGTCTTTTACATACTGCAGGAAATTGGCCACTGATTTTGGCGCTTTGTCGGCGTAGAGTTCGATGCGCACGGCGCCGGCGCTGGTATTGATTTCAACCATCGGATTGGAGGCCAACGCTTCGGCCGACCAGAGCAGGAGGCCTGATATCAAAACTTTGAACAGTCGCATGTTTTCAGCCAATGTAGAGTTGCGCTTGTTGCGCAGACGAGAAGCCGTCCGCGCGGATCGCCGATTGTGCACGGATGAAAAGCCATCCGTGCACAATCGGCGATCTTGTATAAAACCCCGCCCTGTTCTTGTCTTTATCCATAACCGTGTTTTTTGCACGGATGCTTTTTATCCGTACAAAAAACACGGTTGGCGCGCGTAGCGCGCAAGCTTGGATTAAGCTGCGCCCTCGTAAACAATGCGCCACTTGCCGCCTTCCTTGGTCCAATACTGGCGCTTCTTCATGGTATTGGACAGGTTGTTCGAGCGGTAATTCTGGTCGAAGGTCACTACGACCAGTTCGTCCTTGCCGGGATTGCGGAACATGCTGAAATTGGAAAGGTGCAGCTTGATCCAGCTCTTGCCGGCGTTGACGTGGCGCTTGTGCCGCACCCAGTCCGAGTAGTTTTCGCGGTCGGCGGAAAATCTCTTCGAGTAGTGTGTCAGGTAGCGCTCGGTATCGATGCTTTCCCAGTCGTTGCGCCAGCGCTCGATTTCCGTATTGAGCGCGTTGCGCTCCGCGTCCCAGTCATCCAGCGACAGCCATTCGACCTGTTCGCTGATGATCACCGGCGTGAGTCCGATTTGCAGCTTGTTGGACAATGCGTCCAGGTCCGCATTGGCCAGCACCACGCAGCCGTTGCTCGCGCGCGGCGCGCGGCTGTAGGTATCGCTGGGCGTGCCGTGCAGCCAGATGCCATGGCCTTTTCTGCCATGGCGCTTGTCCCATTCGTTGGGGTAGCTGATGGGGAAGGCGCCGCTGCCGTAGAAATCGGAAAGTTTGTTTTTGGGCAGGCTGGCGGTGACGTGGTATACGCCCACGGGGGTTTTTTCGTCCCCTTCGCGCGTTTTCTCCCCGCCGCCTTTGCCGGTACTGATGTAATAATCGGCGACGAAGCGCGGCCGTCCGTTCTCGTTCTGGTACAGATACAGGCGCGAGCGCTTGTTGTCGACGACAATGGCATAGCGCTGATCCTCGCGCATTTGCATCAGATAGCGCGGCACCCGGTCCCGCGACGGGCGATCGCGATAAGCATGCAGGCGCGCGCGCGCTTCGGCGCGCAAGTCATTGAGCTGTTCGCTCGGGCCGCGGGGCGCGTTGCCGAAGGTCTTGAGTGCATGGCCGCGAGCCAGCAGCAGGTCGCCTTTGATCAGATACGCCAGGCGGAAATTGGGTTTGGCCCGGAGCAGCGCCTCGATGGAATTGAACGCCTGATCGAGGCGGTTGCTCTCGATTTCCTCGAACGCTTTGCCCAGCAGGTCGTCGGTACTCTGATCTGCCCGGACGGGGGCGGTGGAAAGGAAGAAGACACTGGCGAGGCCCAGGGCCCCGGCGATCAGTGAGTTAGAGAATCCGCGCCGCAACTGCATCAATTAGTTGACCCGTTCTTCGCGTATTAGCCATTTGCCATTGGTTTTGACCATGACCAGCGTTTTGGTTCCCGAGGCTTTGATCACGTCGGAACGGTAAATCTGACGGAAGTTCACGCTTGCAGCGCCCTCTCCGCTGATACTGACCTTGGGCGACTCGATTCCGACCTCGATCTTCTTCGGCGCGCTAATGCGCTGCTTGCGCGCTTTTTCCCAGTCGCCGCGCGCCTCGCCCTTGGGCGTCTTGAAGTCCTTGGCGTAATGCGCGAGGTAGCCGGCCACATCTTTCTTGGCCCAGGCGCTGGCCCAGGCGCGCACGGTGTTGATCAATTCGTCCGTTTCGGCGGCCTGGCCTCCGGCTGCCTTGGGTTCGGCCGACTTGGGCTCGGCGCCTGATTTGGCGGCGCTAGCGACCACGCTGACCTTGGCGGCATCGGCGGCCTTGGCCGGGGCCGCTTCCGCCATCTTGACCGGTTCCGGGCGCGCAGGGGCGCGGGCCGTGCGTGCTCCGCCGCCGATCAGCTCGCCTATCATGGCCAGCTTGGTCTTGGCGCCGGTATTGGAGGAGTCGAGTTGCAGCGCTTTGTCGTAGGCCTGGCTGGCGAGCTTGGCGTAAATATCGCCCAGGTTCTCATGCGCGGTGGCGTAGCTCGGATGCGTGCGTATCGAGCTTTCCAATGCGGTCCTGGCCTTCTCGTACTGGCCTTGCGAGGCATATAAAACGGCCAGATTGTTGAATGGCTCGGGCAGCTCGGGGTAGTCCTCCGACAGCTTCGCGAACACCTGGATCGCCTCAGCCGGCCGGTTCATCTCGGTCAGGATCAGGCCTCTCAAAAAACGCGCCTGCGCGTCGCGCGGCTTGCCGGCCAGGAATTTGTCGACGCGCTCGAGGGACTGGGGCAACTGGCCCTGCCGCATCATGCGAGTGATGTCCTGCAGCTCGTCGGCGTGGACGGCGGCGGCCAAAACGAGGCTGAGCGTGACTGCGGTGCGGCGAAGGAGTGGGTGCATTGTGTTATACTTTCTCGCGCCAGTACGATTAACTTCGCATTCTAGCAAGAACACCCGAACCTCCACAATAGAGGCAACTGTCAAGGTTTCGGTCGTGGCTCCGCCTTCACGCGGAAAACGCGGCGCAGCCGACCGCATCCTGGCCGCTTTTTGCGCATGCTGAAGATATACAACACCCTTGCCCGCCGCAAGCAGAATTTCGTCCCAATCGAGCCGGGCAGGGTGCGCATGTACGTATGCGGCATGACCGTCTACGATTACTGCCACCTGGGTCATGCGCGCGTCATGGTGGTGTTCGACATGGTGCAGCGCTGGCTGCGCGCCTCCGGATTTGAACTCACTTATGTGCGCAACATCACCGACCTTGACGACAAGATCATCCGCCGCGCGCTCGAGAACGGCGAAACCATAGGCGAACTCACCGCACGTTTCATCGCTCACATGAACGAGGATGCGGCCGCCCTCGGGGTCGAGAAACCCGATCATGAGCCGCGTGCCACGCAATACATCGGCGCTATGCTGGATATGATCGGGGCGCTGCAGCACAAGGGCCTGGCTTATCAGGCGGCGAGCGGCGACATCAACTACGCGGTGCGCAAGTTTCCCGGCTACGGCAAGCTCTCGGGCAAGACGCTGGACGAATTGCGCGCGGGCGAGCGCGTCGAAACCGATCCAAGCAAGCACGACCCGCTCGACTTCGTCCTGTGGAAGCGGGCCAAGGAGGGAGAGCCCGCCTGGGCGTCGCCCTGGGGCGAGGGCCGTCCCGGCTGGCATATCGAGTGCTCGGTCATGTCGGGCGAGTTGCTGGGCGCGCATTTCGACATCCATGGTGGCGGCCAGGACCTGCAGTTCCCTCATCACGAGAACGAGATCGCCCAGTCGGAGGGCGCGCACGGCGATATTTTCGTGAATTACTGGATGCACAACGGATTTGTGCGCGTCGACGAGGAGAAGATGTCCAAGTCGCTCGGCAATTTCTTCACCATCCGCGAGGTGCTGAAGACCTACCATCCGGAGGATGTGCGCTATTTCATCCTGCGCGCGCATTACCGCAGCCCGCTCAACTACTCCGACCGGCACCTGGACGACGCCAAGGGCGCGCTGACGCGCATGTATACCGCGCTGAATAAGGTCCCGCCACAGCAGGTGACGGCGATCGACTGGAACGACGTCTACGCCAGGCGCTTCAAGGAGGCAATGGACGACGACTTCAACACGCCGGAGGCCGTGGCGGTATTGTTCGATCTCGTGGCTGAGACGAATCGCACAAAGTCCGCGATGACTTCTGGTTTGCTCAAGGCGCTGGGTGGGAAACTCGGCCTGCTCGAAAAGAATCCGTCCGATTACCTTCAGTGGCGCGCGTCACACGGCGCGGTTCGAATGGAACCGATGGACGCAAAGGGGACCGGGCGGACCAACGTTGGCATGTCCTCGACAGCCTTAAGCAACGACCAGATCAATCAGATGATTGAAGACCGCGCTCTAGCCAAGACGGCAAGGAATTACGCAGAGGCCGACCGTATCAGGAAGGAACTGCTCCATGCGGGCATCGTGCTTGAGGATGCTCCCGGTGGGAAAACCGGCTGGCGCCGCGCCTGAGCTTGAACAGCTTCCACCGAGCCTTCGCCCTTCGCTATTCCGCGAAGAATTCCTTCACTTTATCCATCCAGGATTTCGCCCGCGGGTTATGCCGGTCGGAATCCTTCACATTGATCGCCTCCAATTCGCGCAGGAGTTCTTTTTGCCGCTCGGTAAGGCGCACCGGGGTCTCGACCACCATATGACACAGGAGGTCCCCGTGGGCATGGCTGCGCACGCCCTTGATGCCCTTGCCACGCAGACGAAAGATCTTGCCGCTCTGGGTTTCGGCCGGAATCTTGATCCGGGCCGAGCCGGAGAGCGTCGGGATTTCGATCTCCCCGCCCAGTGCCGCAATGGTGAAACTGATCGGCATTTCGCAGTGCAGATCGTCGTGATCGCGCTGGAACACCGCGTGCGGTTTCAGGTGCAGTTGCACGTACAGGTCGCCCGGCGGCCCGCCGTTGACGCCGGCCTCGCCTTCGCCGCTCAAGCGGATGCGGTCGCCTTCGTCCACGCCCGCCGGGATCTTGACCGACAGCGTCTTGTGCTGCTTCACGCGTCCGGCGCCCTGACAACCGGTGCAGGGGTCGGCTATGACCTTGCCGGTGCCGTGGCACTTGGGGCAGGCCTGCTGGATGGAGAAAAATCCCTGCTGCATGCGCACCTGGCCTTGGCCGTTGCAGGTGGGGCAGGTCTTGGGCTGGGTGCCGGGCTTCGCCCCCGAGCCGTGGCAGGTCGCGCATGCATCCATGGTGGGAATGCGGATCTTGGTCTCGGTGCCGTGCGCCGCCGCCTCCAGCGAGATCTCGAGGTTGTAGCGCAGATCGGCGCCGCGGTAGACGTTGGAGCGGCCGCCGCGCGCCTGGCCGAAGATGTCGCCGAAGATGTCGCCGAAGGCGTCGGCGAAGTTCGAGAACCCGGCGCCGTGGGCGCCGGCCGCCGCGGACGGGTCGACGCCCGCATGGCCGTAACGGTCGTAGGCGGCGCGCTTGTCGGCATCGGAGAGCACCTCGTAGGCTTCCTTCGCTTCCTTGAATTTGTCCTCTGCGCCTTTGCCCTTGTCCTCCGGATTGCGATCCGGATGGTGCTTCATCGCGAGCTTGCGGTATGCTTTCTTGATCGCGTCGTCTTCCGCGTCGCGATTGACGCCCAGAATCTCGTAGTAATCTCTTTTGGCCATATGCGTCTTTAGCTGCGGATTAGCACGGAAACATGCGGATAAGGCATGTTCTCAACATCCGTTCTTTGCTTGCTTGCAAGCGAAATCCCGCGGAGGGGCAGAGCCTCTCCACGGGACGAAAACAATCGCCGTAATTCTGCAGCCGCTTACTTCTTGCCGTCCTTGACCTCGGTGTACTCGGCATCGACCACTTCGCCCTCGTCGGCTTTGGCCTCGTTTTTCCCCCCCGGCGCTGCCTTCTCGCCGGCAGCCTGGGCATCGGCGTACATTTTTTCGCCCAGCTTCTGCGCCGCCTGCGCCAGGGCCTGCGACTTGGCGTCGATCGCCGCCTTGTCCTCGGACTTGAGCACGGTCTCGGCGTCTTTGATCGCCGCCTCTATTTTTTCCTTCTCGCCTGCTTCCAACTTGTCGCCGTATTCGGCGAGCGATTTCTTGATCGAGTGCACCAGCGCCTCGCACTGATTGCGCGCGTTCACCAGTTCCAGCGCCTTCTTGTCCTCTTCGGCGTGGGCCTCGGCGTCTTTCACCATTTTCTCGATTTCCGCTTCGTTCAAGCCGCTCGAGGCCTGAATCTTGATCTTGCTCTCCTTGCCCGTGGCCTTGTCCTTGGCCGACACATGCAGGATGCCGTTGGCGTCGATGTCGAAGGCGACCTCGATTTGCGGCAGCCCGCGCGGCGCCGGCGGGATGTCGGTGAGGTTGAACTGACCCAGGCTCTTGTTGCCGGAAGCTATGTCGCGCTCGCCCTGCAGCACATGGATAGTCACCGCCGTCTGGTTGTCGTCGGCGGTGGAGAAAACCTGCTGCGCCTTGGTCGGGATGGTGGTGTTCTTTTGGATGAGCTTGGTCATCACGCCGCCTAGCGTCTCGATGCCCAGCGACAGCGGCGTGACGTCGAGCAGCAGCACGTCCTTCCTTTCGCCCGAGAGCACCGAAGCCTGGATGGCCGCACCCGCCGCCACCGCCTCGTCCGGATTCACGTCCTTGCGCGGCTCCCTGCCGAAAATTTCCTTGACCTTGTCCTGCACCTTGGGCATGCGCGTCATGCCGCCCACCAGGATCACGTCGCTGATGTCGGACACTTTGACGCCGGAATCCTTGATCGCCGTCAGGCACGGCGCGACGGTCTTCTCGATCAGTTCATCGACCAGGCTCTCCAGCTTCGCCCGCGTGAGCTTGATCGACAGGTGCTTGGGTCCGCTCGCGTCGGCGGTGATATAGGCCAGGTTGATCTCGGTCTGCTGCGAGGACGAGAGCTCGATCTTGGCTTTCTCCGCCGCTTCCTTCAGGCGCTGCAGCGCGAGCACGTCCTTCCTGAGATCGATGCCCTGGTCGCGCTTGAATTCGTCGCAGAGGTAATCCATGATCCTCTGATCGAAATCCTCGCCGCCGAGGAAAGTGTCGCCGTTGGTGGAGAGCACTTCGAACTGTTTCTCGCCCTCGACATCGGCGATCTCGATGATGGAGATGTCGAAAGTGCCGCCGCCCAGGTCATAGACCGCAATCTTGCGGTCGCCGCCCTGCTTGTCCACGCCGAAAGCGAGCGCGGCCGCGGTCGGTTCGTTGATGATGCGCTTCACCTCCAGCCCGGCGATGCGGCCGGCGTCCTTGGTCGCCTGGCGCTGGCTGTCGTTGAAGTAGGCCGGAACGGTGATCACCGCTTCGGTCACCGGTTCGCCGAGATAGTCCTCGGCGGTTCTTTTCATTTTAAGCAATACCTGTGCCGACACCTCCTGCGGGGCGATTTTCTTGCCTCGTACTTCGACCCAGGCGTCGCCATTGTCATGCTTGACTATCTTATAGGGCATGAGGTCGAGATCTTTCTGCACCTCTTTTTCCTCGAAGCGGCGGCCGATCAGGCGCTTGACCGCGTACAGGGTGTTCTTGGCGTTGGTGACCGCCTGGCGCTTGGCCGAAGCGCCGCACAAGACCTCGCCGTCTTCCTGATAGGCGACGATGGACGGCGTGGTGCGCGCGCCCTCGGAATTCTCGATGACCTTGGTTTGGCCGCCTTCTATGATGGCGACGCAGGAGTTGGTTGTTCCCAGGTCGATGCCGATGATCTTAGCCATGTTGTGTTCCTCGATGAGTGAAATGAGCCTGACAGCAATGTGGGGTTGAATCCCCAGGCTTCAAGCGTCCATTGCCTTTGAAACCGTCACCAGAGCCGGGCGGACGACGCGTTCGTGCAGCAGGTAGCCTTTCTGCATCACGTTCACCACCTGGTTGGGCTCGCCCTCGTGGGGCACCACGGTCATCGCCTGATGCCTATGCGGGTCGAACTTTTCGCCGACCGGGTTGATTTCCCTGAGGTTTGCTTTTTCGAACACGGTACTGAGTTGCCTCAAAGTCAACTCGACTCCGCTCTTCAGGCTCTCCAGCGTGACATTTTCGATCACCAGGGCGGCCTCCAGACTGTCGCGGACCGGCAACAGCGCTTCGGCCAGGTTTTCCACGGCATATTTGTGCGCGCCGGCGATGTCGGCCTGGGCGCGCTTGCGCAGGTTCTCGGTCTCGGCCTTTGCTCGGAGCCAGGACTCCAAATGCTCCTGGGCCTTTTGCTCGGCTTGGCGCAGCCGCTCTTCCAGGCCGGGCGCAGCTTCGGCTTTCAGCCCGGCACCGGTATCGCCTTCCGTCGTGGCTGCGTTTTGACCGGGCGCAGCCTGGGAACAGTCAGGTTCTTGATCCGCCATCGAAATCTCTGCTTTTTGAATGACCGCTAAAAACATGGGGACAAGTCGGGACATTTCAAGGGGGGAATCCCGGCGCTGAGCAAACTTCGTTGACGCGCTCATGTGCTGGACGACCCAGTCACCACGACCCGCGAAGATCGAGTCCGTCTGGATGCCGCGCGGATTCTAGAGTTTGGCGCCCAGGGCGAGCGCGCGTCGGCGCGATTGTCTCAGTGCATCCGGGCTTGGGTCGGCGCGGTCCCATCCCTGCAAGTGCTCCAAGACGATCTGCGCCAGCGCCTGGATCCAGGCGTCGCTTTCATTGAGGCAGGGGATGGCGTGGAATTCCTTGCCGCCTGCCTTGAGGAACTCGGCCTTGCCCTCTATGCCGATTTCCTCCAGTGTCTCCAGGCAGTCGGCGACGAAGCCGGGGCATACGACGTCAACGCGGCGCAAGCCCTGCCTGCCCCATTGCGCAAGCGTGGCCGCGCTGTAGGGTTGCAGCCATTCCGCGCGGCCGAAACGCGACTGGAAGCTAAGCTGGTATTGTTCCGGCGCCAGCGCCAGCGCCTCGGCCAGCAGGCGCGCCGTCTTCTGGCATTCGCAGTGGTAAGGATCGCCGCGTTCCAGCGTGTAGCGCGGCAGCCCGTGAAAACTCATCAGCAGACGGTCCGGTTTGCCATGCTGGGCCCAGTGCTTGCGCACACCTTCCGCCAGCGCCGATATGTAGGCCGGGTGGTCGTGAAAGCGTTTGACCAGGCGCAACTCGGGAATGTTGCGCGTCTGCCTGAAAAAGTCGGATACCGCGTCAAACGCGCTTGCCGTCGTGCTTGCGGCGTATTGCGGGTAAAGCGGCAGGACGAGAATGCGTTCGCAGTGCGCATCCTTCAAGCGGGCCAATACCGCGGCAATCGAAGGATCGCCATAGCGCATGGCGTGCTCCACGACCAGTGCCGAGTAGTGCAGCGCACCCAGGTATTCGCGCAGGAGCTTTGCCTGGCGCTCGGTATGCAGCTTGAGCGGCGAGCCGTCCTGGCACCAAATCTGCGCGTATTTCGCCGCCGACTTGGCGGGCCGAAAATTGAGGATGACGCCGTTCAGGATCAGCCACCACAGCGGCCTAGGGATTTCCACCACGCGCGGATCGGAAAGAAATTCCTTCAAATAGCGGCGCACCGCCGCCGCGTTCGGCGCCTCCGGCGTACCCAGGTTGACCAGCAGGATCGCGGTGCGCGCCGGCGTGCCGTGCGCATAGGCTGGTTCGGCCAGGAAAGGCATGGGTTTCGCCGCAGGGGGATCAGTTGTTGGAAAGCGCGCTGGAGAGCAGCTTCGCCGTGATGTCGACGATGGGAATCACGCGTTCGTAGGCCATGCGCGTCGGTCCGATCACGCCCACGGTGCCGACGATCTGTCCGTCCACGGAGTAGGGCGCGGTGACCACGCTGCACTCGTCCAGCAGCGAGGCGCCGGATTCGCCGCCGATGAAAATCTGCACGCCCTGCGCGCGCGTGCTCATGTCGAGGATCTGCACGAACAGGGTTTTCTTCTCGAACAGCTCGAACAATTCCCGCAGCCGCGCCATGTTGGAGGCGAGGTCGATCGAGTCGAGCAGGTTCTTTTCGCCCGAGATGACGTAATTCTCGGTGTTCTCGTTCAATGCCTGGTCGCCCGCTTCCAGCGCCGCCGTCATTAGCGCGGTCATGTCCTGATGCAGTTGTTTCAACTCCTGCTGCACGCGCGTCCGGATGTCGTCGAGGCTAAGCCCCGCATAGTTCTGGTTGAGGAAGTTCGCCGCCATGGTGAGCTGTGCCGGGGAATAAGTCTTTTCGGTAAACAGGATCCGGTTTTGCACATTCCCGTCCTGGGTGACGAGAATAAGCAGGATGCGCTTTTCCGAAAGGGAGAGGAATTCGATGTGGCGAAAGGCAGCGCTCTTGCGCCGCGGCGAGGCGACGACCCCGGCAAAATGGGAAAGCTGCGACAGCAGTTGCGAGGCCGAACTGATCAGGCGCTGCGGGTTGTCCGGATGCAGGTTGCCTTCGATCTGGCTCAGTTCAACCTGCTCCAGCGGTTTGATGGTGAGCAGGGTATCGACGAAAATGCGGTAGCCGCGCGGCGTGGGTACGCGCCCGGCCGAGGTGTGGGGGCTGGAGATGAAACCCAGTTCCTCCAGATCCGACATGATGTTGCGGATGGTCGCCGGCGACAGGTCCAGGCCGGAATAGCGCGACAGCGCGCGCGAGCCCACCGGCTGGCCTTCGGTGATGTAGCGCTCCACCAGGGTTTTGAGCAGGATCTTGGCGCGACGGTCAAGCATGTTCGTATTCTACCCAAAATATCCGCGTGTTCATCAACACGAGATGGGGGCGATGTGGTTTAATTTAAACGTGATGCCCCCTGCGTTCAAAACAGTCGCGCTGATCGGCCGCTACAACACCGCCGAAATCGCCCAGTCGCTGCTCGGTTTGGCCGCCCTGCTGCAGCTACGCGGCTGCAAGGTGCTGATCGAAAAAGAGACCGCCGCGAATATCGGCAGGAACGGTTTTGCCACTGGCGATTATGCCGCCATTGGCGCAGAGGCCGACCTCGCAGTGGTGCTGGGTGGGGACGGGAGCATGCTCTCGGCCGCGCGTCATTTGGCCACCCACGGGGTGCCCCTGGTCGGCGTCAACCAGGGGCGGCTTGGCTTCATGACCGACATCGCGTTCTCGCACATGCCGGAAACCATCGAGTTGCTGCTCTCCGGCCAGTACACCCTGGAAGAGCGCACCATGCTCGAGGCCAAGGTGCTGCGCGGGGAGAAGGAATTTTTCAGCACCCAGGCGCTCAACGACATCGTCGTCAACAAGGGCGCCACCGGCCGCATGATCGAATTCCTGGTGCACATCGACGGCCAGTTCGTCTACGATCTGCGCTCCGACGGCATCATCGTGGCCAGCCCTACCGGCTCCACGGCATACGCGCTTTCATCCAATGGACCTATCTTGCAGCCCAATGTGACCGGTATCGCCCTGGTCCCGGTTTGCCCGCATACGCTGTCCAACCGCCCGATTACCGTGAGCGACCAGTGTGTAATCGAGATTACCATCAAGCAGCGCGCCATCGGCGCGCGCCTGCATTTCGACGGTCAGCCGCATTCCGAGCTTGCGGCCGACGACAAGGTGGTCGTGCGCCGTGCGGCGCATTCCATCCGCTTTGTCCATCCGCCCGGATACAGCTACTACGCCATGCTGCGCGAGAAGCTGCACTGGAGCGAAATGTAATCATGCTGCGGACGCTCAGCATCCGCGACTTCGCCATCGTCGATTCGCTCGAACTCGAATTTCATCCCGGCTTCACCGTGCTAACCGGCGAAACCGGCGCCGGCAAGTCCATCCTCATCGATGCCCTGGCGCTGACCCTGGGCGGGCGCGGCGACGCGGCCGTGGTGCGTGCCGGCCGCGAGCGCGCGGACATCAGCGCCGAGTTCGATATTCAACCGCTGCCCGAACTTCTCCGATGGCTGCGCGCGGCCGAACTCGAGGGCGATCCCGGCCTGGTGCTGCTGCGCCGGGTAATCGACAAGAACGGGCGCTCGCGCGCTTTCGTCAACGGCCGGCCGGCCACGCAGAGCCAGTTGCGCGAGGCGGGCGAATGGCTGGTCGACATCCACGGACAGCATGCGCACCAGTCCTTGCTCAAACCCGATGCCCAGCGCGCGCTGCTGGACGCGCACGCCGGGCTGGCGCCGCTCGCGGCCGAGGTCGCGGCGGCTTATCGGCAATGGCAGAAGCTGGCGCAGGCGCGCGCCGAGCACGAAACCCACGCGGCCGAGCGCGATGCCGAATGCGAGCAACTGCAATGGCAAGCGCGCGAACTCGAACAGTTAGCCCTGCAGCCGGACGAATGGGACGCGGTGCAGGCTGAGCATACCCGTCTGGCACATGCGGCCGGCCTGATCGAGGGCGTGCAGGCGGCGCTGGATACCCTATCGGAGGCCGATGCCGCCTGCCTGCCGCTGCTCTCCGGCACGCTCGCGCGGCTGGAGGCCCTGCTCGGCTATGATGCGCGCCTGCGGGAGGCGGCAGATCTCATCCGCTCGGGCGCGGCGCAGGTGCAGGAGGCGGTCTATGCGCTGCGTCATTACGCGGATCGCGTCGAGCTGGACCCGCAGCGGCTCGCCGCGGTGGAGGCGCGCATGGAGGCGATCCACGGCAGCGCGCGCAAGTTCCGCCTCGCGCCGCAGGAACTGCCCCAACACCTGCGACAACTGCAGGCGCGCCTGGGTGAACTCGAGATCGCCTCCAACCTGGAGGCCCTGGTGGGGCAGGAGCAGCAGGCGCGCGCGAGCTACTACGATCTGGCGGCCAAGCTGAGTGCCGGCAGGAAGAAGGCCGCCGTCAAGCTCGGCAAGGAGGTCACGCAGACGATGCAGCAGCTCGCCATGGCAGGGGGCAAGTTCGAGGTGGCGCTGAATCCGTATCCGCCCGAAGGCAGCGTGCACGGCGCCGAACTGGTGGAGTTCCTGGTCGCCGCCAATCCGGGGGTCGAGGCGCGCGCGCTCGCCAAGGTTGCTTCCGGCGGCGAATTGTCGCGCATCAGTCTTGCCATCCAGGTCATCACCAGCAAGGCGGCGCTGGTTCCGACATTGATCTTCGACGAGGTGGACGCCGGCATCGGCGGCGGCGTGGCCGAGATCGTCGGTCGGCAACTCAAGACCCTGGGGCGCGAGCGCCAGGTGCTGTGCGTCACGCACCTGCCCCAGGTGGCCGCCCAGGCCGACCGGCAATGGTCGGTGAGCAAATTCGGCATCGAGGGCAGGGTGAAGACCATGGTTTCGGTGCTCGACCAGAAAGCGCGGATCGAGGAGGTGGCGCGCATGCTCGGCGGTACCGAAATCACCGCCACCACGCGCAAACATGCTGCGGAAATGCTGAGTCTGCGCTAAGCTAGCAAATGAGAGCTATTTCTAACAACCAGGGGAGGTGATGATGCGACAGTTGAAACCGTTCAAATCAGCGGCCGGTTCGGCGCGGGTAATATCGATGGTGGTACTGGTCGTGATACTCGTCTGCGCCTATGTTGCATTGGATTTCTATACCGGTGGGCAGCAGAACGCGAGCATCGTGGAAGGACGCGGCGGCGCCATCGTCGGTGCGTTGTCTGGCTACAAGCGCGAAACCGGCAGCCTGCCTGATTCGCTGGAGAAACTCGTGCCCAAGCACCTCCAGGGGTTGGCCAAGTGTCCCAACGGCCAGCCCTACGCGTACAAGCCGGCCGGGACGGAATATACGCTCACCTGTCAGGAGGTGTTGTTCAAGTCCAAGCCATATCAATACGATTCCAAGTCGAGGGCCTGGGGCGGCTAGCGAATACGTAAATGGGGGTCGGGACGCAGGGGCTTGGCGCAGCGATTCCGAATTTCGCGCCGGGCCGATCACGGGATGCGGCGCGCGGTTTGTGCGTGTCGTCGCTTTGGGCTAGAATGCGCGTTCTTTTTAGGCGCGTAGCTCAGCTGGTTAGAGCATCACCTTGACATGGTGGGGGTCGTTGGTTCGAGTCCAATCGCGCCTACCAAATTTCTCCCGATAGATCGATAAATCGAGGGTCCGCGGAGGCCCGCCCGGGACGAATTTGGGGCACATGCGCAGGCGGTCATCATCAAACCTGAAATGATTTTCATCGAGCGAGACAGTTGCCTTGGACGCGTCCGGTACGGGTGTTATCGTTTTTTGATCTGGCGCAAGCTTGTCAATTCCCGTTGTAGCAGCGTAAACCCGTCGTTAATGTGAGGAGGGTTCCATGAATCCGAAAAGCAAGTTCGTATTCGCAATCCTGGCCGCTACGCTGGCAGTTGGCGCGGCGCATGCGCAGCAGCCTATCATCATCAAATTCAGCCACGTCGTCGCCGTCGGCACGCCGAAAGGCAAGGGCGCCGAGCAGTTCAAGAAGCTTGCCGAGGAGCGCGCCAAAGGGCGCGTCAAGGTCGAAGTCTATCCGAACAGTTCGCTGTTCAAGGACGGCGAGGAGATGGAAGCGCTGCAGATGGGGTCGGTCCAGATGTTGGCGCCTTCGCTCGCCAAGTTCGGCCCGCTCGGCGCGCGCGAGTTCGAGGTATTCGACCTGCCGTACATGTTCGACAGCGTCGCCGAACTGCACAAGGTCACCGCCGGTCCGGTCGGCGCGATGCTATTCAAGAAGCTCGAGTCTAAGGGCATAATGGGCCTCGCCTACTGGGACAACGGCTTCAAGCTCATGAGCGCGAACAAGCCGATTCGCGTGCCGGCCGACTACAAGGGCCTCAAGATGCGCATCCAGTCGTCGAAGGTCCTCGGTGACCAGTTCAAGGCGCTCGGTGCGATTCCGCAGGTGATGGCGTTCTCCGAGGTGTACCAGGCGATGCAGACCGGCGTGGTCGACGGCTCCGAGAACACCCCATCGAACATTTACACGCAGAAGCATCACGAGGTGCAGAAGTACATCGCCGAGACCAACCATGGCTACATCGGCTACGCCGTCATCGTGAACAAGAAATTCTGGGATGGGCTGCCGGCCGACGTTCGCATTGTGCTCGATGGCGCGATGAAGGACGCCACCAAATATGCGAACGAGATCGCGCAGAGCGAGAACGACGACGCGCTCGAAGCTATTCGCAAGTCGGGCAAGTCCGAGGTGCTCAAGCTCACGGCCGAGCAGAAAGCGGCGATGAGAAAGGCGCTCTTCAGCGTGCACAAAGAGAACGAAGCGCGCGTCGGCAAGGACACGATTGCCGAAGTCTACAAAGCGACCGGGTTCAAGCCGTAAGCGCGGGGTGGGCGGCACTGCGTATCGGATTGGCGCGCAACCGCGCGCCGGTGATCCCGCGATGCATCCCGAATGAACGCGCGCGATCGAGCGCGCTGCGAAATTCGATCGAGTGCGACGCGGACCAGCAGTGCCTTAGTGCGCGGACGCAGCGGTCGAAAGGGAGGAAAGACGTGAGATTTCTCGATCGTCTGGAGGAGTGGCTAATCGCGTTCATGATCGGCGCGGCTACGGTTCTCATATTCGTCGCCGTCGCGCACCGCTACATGGCCGGCGTGCCGATCCCCTTTCTGCAGGACGCGCTGCTGAAGATCGACCTGAGCTGGGCGCAGGAGCTGTGCATCTACATGTTCGTGTGGATGGCGAAATTCGGCGCCGCTTACGGTGTGCGCACCGGCATTCACGTCGGTGTCGACGTGCTGATCAACCGGCTTCCAGATGGATCCCGCAAGCTGTACATCCTATTCGGCCTCTTGGCGGGTGCGCTGTTCACCGCCATCGTCGGCACGCTCGGGGCCGTCTTTGTCTGGGATATCGCACACGGCGACTCGGTGTCGCCCGACCTCGAGCTGCCCAAGTGGATCGTCTACCTGTGCGTACCGCTCGGGTCATACCTCATGTGTTTCCGCTTCCTGCAGGTGGCATGGTGGTTCGGCACGACCGGCACGCTCCCGCACCACGATGAATCACACGTAGAGGGTCTCGACGACACGGATGTATACACGCTGCCCGATGACTTGCACCCGGCGCCGCTACGCCCGGAGCGGCCATGAACGCGACCCTTCCCGCCTCCGCTGGGGCACGCGCACGCTGGCCGGCGCTGATCGCGCCCGCGACCATCGCCATCCCGCTCGCGGTCAAGCTCGCCGGAGTGCCGGTCAACAATGCGTGGATCATCTTCACGTTGCTCGTCGGACTGATGCTGACGGGGATGCCGATCTCGATCTCGCTCGGCCTCACCGTGCTCACCTATCTCTTCACCATGACGACGGTGCCGATCGAATTGGTGGCGCTCAAGCTCTTCACCGGCATCGAGCGATTCGAGATCATGGCGATCCCGTTCTTCATTCTCGCCGGCAACCTGCTGACGCACGGCGGCGTCGCCCGGCGGATGATCAACTTCGCCACGGCCATGGTCGGCCATTGGCACGGCGGCATGGCGGTCGCCGCCATCCTCGCCGCGGGGCTGTTTTCCGCGGTGTCGGGATCGAGTCCCGCCACCGTCGTCGCGATCGGTTCGATCATGCTGCCGGCGATGCTGCGCCACGGCTATCCGAAGCGCTACGCGGCGGGTGTAATCACGATCGGCGGCTCGCTCGGCAACATGATCCCGCCTTCGATCGTCATGGTGATCTACAGCATCGCCACCAGCGGCATGCTGATCAAGGGCCCCGGCGGCAACATCGTGGGCAACGCCTCGGTTGGCCAGCTCTTCATGGCGGGCCTGGTACCCGGCATCGTCCTCGCATTCCTGCTCAGCGGCATCGCCTGGTACATCGCGTGGCGCAACGGCTATCCGCGCATGACGCGCGCCGGCTGGATCGCGCGCTGGAACGCGCTGCGCGAGAGTGTCTGGGGCGTCATGCTGATCATCATCGTGCTAGGCGGCATCTACGCGGGCTGGTTCACGCCCACCGAGGCCGCGGCGATGAGCGCGGTGTACGCGTTCGCGGTCGCCGTGTTCGTCTACAAGGACATGCCGCTCGCGCGCATCCCGCGCGTGCTCCTCGACTCCGCGAACATGTCGGCGATGCTGCTCTACATCATCACCAACGCGGTGCTGTTCTCGTTCCTGATGGCGCACGAAAACATTCCGCAGGCGATGTCGAATTGGATCACGACGACGGGCCTGTCCTCGTTTGAGTTCCTGCTGTTCGTCAATATCCTGCTGCTCGTCGCCGGCAACGTGATGGAGCCATCTTCGATCGTGCTGATCATGGCGCCGATTCTGTTCCCCATCGCGGTGACGCTTGGCGTCGACCCGGTGCACTTCGGCGTGCTGATCACGCTCAACATGGAGATCGGCATGTGCCACCCGCCGGTTGGCTTGAACCTCTACGTGGCCTCCGGCATCGCGAAAATGGGTATCACCGAGTTAACGATCGCCGTCTTGCCCTATCTTGCCGGCCTCCTGTTCTTCCTGGTCGTCGTGACCTATTGGCCCGGCCTGTCGCTGTGGCTGCCGAGACTGCTGGGGATGATGTAGCGGAGGGACGCGATCGCTTGCGCGTCGCGCGCCCGGGCAGGAAAATGATTGCGCGCCGCCACTGTGGGCCGTCGGCGCGCAATCAGCCGGTATAGGACGTCAGCGCCTTCATGTAGTTGCTGCGCTCGAACGCGGCCGGATCGGGACAGGCGTGCTGGCTGAGCGAGCCCTTCATCTGTTCGACCGAGATGTAATCGCGCTCGTTCATCCATTTTTCGACGCCGTTCACCAGCGTGGCGACATGGGCCGGCCCCTGGCGCAGCAGGCAGCTCGCGATCATGACGCAGTCGGCGCCCGCGAGCAGCAGTTTAAGCGCGTCGTCCGCGGTATGCGCTCCGCCGGTGGCGGCCAGGCTCGCCTGTACGCGGCCGCGCAGGATGGCGATCCAGCGCAGCGCCAGGCGCAGTTCGTCCGAAGTGGACAGCACTAAATGCGGCGCCACCTCGAGTTCGTCGAGGAGGATGTCGGGCTGCAGGAAACGGTTGAACAGCACCAGGCCCGCCGCGCCGGCACTGGCGAGGCGCGCCGCCATGTTGGTCATGGCGCTGAAGTAGGGCGACACCTTCACCGCCACCGGTATCGAAACCATGCTGCTGACCGAGGCCACCAGGTCGACGTAACGCTGCTCCACGCGGGCGCTGCTGTCCTCGGGATCGGTGGCGAGGAAGTAGATGTTGAGTTCGATCGCGTCGGCGCCGGCCTCCTCGAACTGCTTTGCGATGCGCGTCCAGCCGCCCGGAGTGTGGCCGTTTAGGCTGGGTATCACCGGCACCGAGAGCGCCGTCTTCGCCTCGCTGATCAGCTTCAGATACTTGTCGGGACCGGTGTTGTAGTTCTGCATTTCGGGAAAGAAGCCACGCGCCTCCGGCGACAGTTCCGCCCCCGACAGCATCAGGTTGTGCGTGGCCATCTCCTCATGCTCGATCTGCTCCTCGAACAGCGACGGCAGCACCACGGCCGCGACGCCGGCGTCCTGCAGCCGCTTGAGGCTGTCGATCGAGTTGGTCATGGGCGAGGCCGCGGCCACGATGGGATTCCTCAGCTCGAGGCCCAGGTATAGGCTGCGCAAATCAGGTCTCATGATTGCTCCTCCGTGGAACTCGGCGTCGCCGCTGCGGGTGCCGCATTGCCGCTGTTCGCGTCGTGTTTGCCGTCCTCGGTCACGGAACGGTGCACGCCGGCCATCTGCTCGTACAGCCGCCAGCGCGCGTCGGCATCGGCCTGCGCCGCGATCGTCAACTGTTTGGCCCGCTCCGGGTCGGCCTGGGCGAGCATGGCGTAGCGGCCCTCTTTCATGGTGAAGCGCTCCACCGGCATCGTCGGTTTGCGCGAATCGAGCTTTAGCGGCTGAGTGGCGCCGCCCATTCCCAGTCGCGGGTCGTAGTGGTATAGGGTCAGGTAGCCGCTTTTGACCGCTTCGCGCTGGTGGCTCATGCCGGTAGCCATGTCGATGCCGTGCGCGATGCATTGGCTGTAGGCGATGATCAGCGACGGCCCCGGCCAGGATGCCGCTTCCTGGAAGGTGCGCACGGTGTGCATCGGGTTCGCGCCCATCGCCACTTGGGCGACGTAGACGTTGCCGTAAGCCATGGCGATCATGCCCAGATCCTTCTTGCCCGAGGCCTTGCCGGCGGCGGCGAACTTCGCCACCGCGCCGCGCTGCGTGGACTTCGACGCCTGTCCGCCGGTGTTGCTGTACACCTCGGTGTCGAGCACCAGGATGTTGACGTCGCGCCCCGAGGCGAGCACGTGGTCGAGCCCGCCGTAGCCGATGTCGTAGGCCCAGCCGTCGCCGCCGACGATCCACACGCTGCGCGTTACCAGGCTGTCGGCCACGGCTGCCAACTGCTGCGCCCGCACCGAGCCGAGCCGGGATAGAACGGTCTTGAGTTCCTTCACGCGCCCGCGCTGCTCGCGAATCTGCCGGTCGGACTCCTGTGGTGCTTCGAGCAGCGCCATGGATAAGCCATCGCCGAGCTCAGCGCGCAATTGGAGCACTAGCGTTTGCGCCAAGGCGCGTTGCGCGTCGAGCGCGAGGCGCATGCCGAGCCCGAACTCGGCGTTGTCCTCGAACAGGCTGTTGGCCCACGCCGGTCCCTGGCCGCTGCTGTTCTGCGCCCACGGTGTCGAGGGCAGGTTGCCGCCATAGATCGACGAGCAACCGGTGGCGTTGGCCACCAGCAGGTGATCGCCGTAGAGTTGCGACAGCAGCTTCACATACGGCGTTTCGCCGCAGCCGGCGCAGGCGCCCGAGTATTCGAACAAGGGCAGGCGCAACTGCGAGCCTTTGAGCGGATCGATCGTGTCCCACGGTGGGCGCGTCTCGGGAAGCGTGAGATAGAACTCGTAGTTGCGCCGCTCGGCCTCGATGTGATCGAGCTTGGGCTCCATGTTGATCGCTTTGCGCTTCACCACCTCCTTGCTGCGGGTCGGGCAAATGTCCACGCAAACGCCGCAGCCGGTGCAATCGTCTGGCGCCACCTGCAGGGTGTAGACCCAGCCGTCGAGCGCGGGGGTGTCCTTGCTCCTCCAGGGCACGCTCTTGAAGCCCTCCGGCGCCCCTTTTAATTGTTCCGTCGGATAAGCATTCATGCGGATGGCCGCGTGCGGGCAGGCCAGCGGGCATAAGGCGCATTGCGTGCAGATGGCTTCATCCCAGATCGGAATCTCGTGGGCAATGCTGTGCTTCTCCCACTGCGACGTCGCGGTGGGGAAAGTGCCGTCGAGCGGCAGCGCCGACACCGGCAGCAGGTCGCCTTTGCCGTCGAGCATCATCGCGGTGACGCGCTGGACAAATTCCGGGGCCGCGCGCGGCACCACCGGCCGGCGGCGCAACGCCGAGTCCGCGCGCGCGGGCACCTTCACTTCGCGCAGCGCGGCGAGCGACTGGTCCACGGCGGCAAAGTTGCGGCTCAACACGGACTCGCCGCGCTTGCCGTAGGTCTTGCGGATCGAGGACTTGATTTTCTCGATCGCCTCTTCGCGTGGCAGGATGCCGGAAATGGCGAAAAAGCATGCTTGGGTAACGGTATTGATGCGACCCGCGAGGCCGGCTTCCTGCGCCACCGTCAGCGCGTCAACCACGTACATTTTGAGGTTCTTGGCGAGGATCTGCTCCTGTGTCTCGCGCGGGAGCTTGTCCCATATTTCGTCCGGACCGTAGGGACTGTTCAGGAGGAAGGTCGCGCCCGGACGGGCGAGCGCGAGCACGTCGAGCTTCCCCATGAATTCGAACTGGTGGCAGGCGACGAAGTCGGCCCGGCGGATCAGGTAGGTGGATTCGATCGGTCTTGGCCCGAAGCGCAGGTGCGATATGGTGATCGCGCCCGATTTCTTGCTGTCGTACACAAAGTAGCCCTGCGCGTGGAGCGGCGTATTCTCGCCGATGATCTTCACCGAGTTCTTGGTCGCACCGACAGTGCCGTCCGCGCCCAGACCGTAGAACACCGCGCAGGTGACGTCTTCGGCTTCGGTGTCGAAGCTCTCGTCCACCGCCAGCGACAGACGCGTGACGTCGTCGACGATCCCCACGGTGAAATGACGCTTGGGCTGCGGTTTCGACAGTTCATCCAGCGCAGCCTTGGCCATGGCCGGCGTGTACTCCTTGGACGACAAACCGTAGCGGCCGCCGATGACTTTGGGCATGGCAAGGTCCTGCGGCCAGGCTTCGACCAGGGCGGTGACGATGTCCTGATACATGGGCTCGCCGACCGCGCCCGGCTCCTTGGTGCGGTCGAGCACGGCGATGGCGCGCACGCTGCGCGGCAGCGCCGCGACAACGGCTTCGGTGTCAAACGGCCGGTACAGCCGCACGGTCAGGAGGCCCACTTTCTCACCACGGGCGACCAGGGCCCGGACCGCTTCGCCGGAAGCGCCGACGCCGGAGCCCATTTGCACCAGCACCCGCTCGGCATCGGCAGCGCCCTGGTAATCGAACAGCCGGTAGTGGCGACGGGTGAGCTTGGCGAACCGGTCCATGGCTTGCTGCACGATACCCGGCACCGCCATATAGAACAGGTTGCACGCTTCGCGCGCCTGGAAAAACACGTCCGGATTCTGCGCCGAGCCGCGCAGCACCGGCTTGTCCGGGTTGAGCGCGCGCGCGCGATGCGCCGTGACCAGTTCTTCGTCGATCAACTCGCGCACCTCTTCCTCGAACAGCAGATCGAGCCTGTTTACCTCGTGGCTGGTGCGAAATCCGTCGAAAAAATGCATGAACGGAATGCGCGAACGCAGCGTCGCCATCTGCGCGATCATGGCCATGTCCTGCGTCTCCTGCACATTGGCGGAGGCGAGCATGGCCCAGCCTGTCGTCCTCGCGGCCATCACGTCGCTGTGGTCGCCGAAGATGGAAAGCGCGTGCGTGGCCAGCGTGCGCGCCGCGATGTGAAACACCGTAGGCGTGAGTTCGCCCGCGATCTTGAACATGTTGGGAAGCATCAACAGCAGACCCTGCGAAGCGGTGAATGTCGTGGTGAGCGCGCCCGCTTGCAGTGCGCCGTGCACGGCGCCTGCGGCGCCCGCTTCGCTTTGCATCTCGATGACCTCCGGCACCACACCCCATAGGTTTTTCTGTCCGGCGGCCGACCAAGCGTCGGCAAACTCACCCATGCCCGATGACGGGGTGATGGGGTAGATCGCGATCACCTCGTTGGTGAGGTGGGCGATGCGTGCAGCGGCCTCGTTGCCTTCGAGGACGGCTAGGCGCGCGCTCACGTTTTCCTTTCCATCATGTTGTTCTCCTTACTGCCCGCGTGGCGCTACAGAAGCCCGGCCTTGCCGGACTTCCAGCGCTCGTATTCGGTAGTCAGCAGCGCCACATGCTCGCGCTCTTCGGCGGCGAGTTCCTTGTACAGATCCCGCTCGACCGAGCCCTCGGGCGATTTCGCGCCCTGCTCGCTGAAGAACTTCACCGCCCGCTCCTCGAAGGCGATGGCGACGCGAAACAGGTTGGCTGGATCCTCGGGCTTGCGCTCCACGCCGGCAAAGATGGCCGCGTGATCGATCTGGAAGTCCTCGGCCGGCTGCGGCAAATCCGCGTGGTAACGTTTGGACAAGGTCTGCATGTGCTCCTGCTCCATCGCGGCGAAACGGCCGAAGAGCTCCCGTAGCAGCGGGTCCTTCGACTCGTTCGCCGCGCGTCGGTAGAAGGCATGGCCGCCGAGCTCGATCTCGAACGCCGCGCGGATGGCGGCTAGGCCTTTGGTGTCGTTAATCGGCCCGCGCTCGAGGATCTCCAGCTTGCCGTTGCAATGCGGGCACATGCCATAGGGAAAGGCAAAGCCCTCGCTCACCTTGCCGCAGGCGCCGCACCGCCACCTGAGTTCGAGGTTGGCGCAGCAAATGTAGACTTCCTCGCCTTCGATCGGGCGCTGGCACTTTGGACAGGAGATCATGGTCGGCTCTCGCTCCGGGTGCCGGTCGGCGCGGGCCCGCCGAGGGCGGGCGGCGGCGCGAAAGCGTCGGCGTCTTCCTGGGTGACGGGCCATTTCTGCTTGCCGCTTTGCAGATAGGCGCCGATCGACCTGGCCGCGCGGCGGCCGGCCCCCATGGCAAGGATGACGGTTGCCGCGCCGGTGACAATGTCGCCGCCCGCAAACACCCCGGGCAGCGTGGTGGCCTGCGTCGCCGGGTCGGCAATGATGTAACCCCATTGGTTGAGGCCCAGCCCCTGCGTCGACTGCGTGACGATCGGGTTGGCCTTGGTGCCGAGCGCGTAGATCGCGGTATCGCATTCAAGCTCGACGAATTCGTCCAGGGGTACGGGCTTGCGCCGGCCCTTCTCGTCGGGTTCGCCCAGCATCATCTTCTGCACCTTCATCCCGCGAACGTTGCCTTCGGCGTCGGTGAGGATCTCGACCGGCGTGTGCAGGAAGAAGAACTCGATGCCTTCTTCCTTGGCATGGCGGATTTCCTCGATGCGCGCCGGGGCCTCGGTCTCGGACCGGCGATAGACGCAGCGCACGGTCGGCGCGCCCAGGCGCTTGGCCACGCGCAGGCAGTCCATCGCCGTGTTCCCGGCGCCGATCACGATCACGCTCTGGCCCAGAGTGATCGGCGTGTCGAGATAGGGAAATTTGTCGCCGCCCATCAGGTTGACGCGCGTCAGGAATTCGTTCGCGGAATAGACCTGGCCGGCAAACTCGCCCGGGATGCCGAGAAAGGAGGGCGCGCCGGCGCCCGCGCCGACGAACACCGCGTCGTAGTCCATCTCGCCCATGAGTTGCGCGATGGAGAAGGTCTTGCCGATCACCTTGTTGGTTTCGAACTTGACGCCCATACCCTTCAAGTTTTCGACTTCGCGGCTGATGATGTCGCGCGGCAGGCGGAACGAGGGGATTCCGTATTGGAGCACGCCGCCGATCACGTGCAGCGCCTCGAACACGGTGACGTCGCAGCCGTAGCGCGCCAGGTCGGCGGCGACGGCGAGTCCCGAGGGTCCGGAACCGACGATGGCGACCCGGCCCAGTTCGCGCCCGAAGCTTGGCGGCCGGGCCTTGGGCGCACGGGCATTGTCGCCGACGAAGCGTTCCAGCCGGCCGATCGCCACCGGCTCCATCTTTATATTCTTGTTCTTGCCGATGATGCACTGGGCCTCGCATTGCGATTCCTGCGGGCAGACGCGGCCGCACACCGACGGAAACAGGTTGGATTCATTGATTACGCCGAGCGCGCCGTCGAGGTCGCGCACCAGCAGGTGGCGAATGAAGCGCGGGATGTCGATCGACACCGGGCAGCCGGCGATGCAGACGGGCTTGGTGCACATGATGCAGCGTTCGGCCTCCTCCAGCGCATCATGCATGCTGTAGCCCAGGTTTACCTCCTTGAAGTTGCGCGAGCGCTCGAGCGCGTCGCGCTCCGGCATCTTCACGGCGTGAGGTGAGAGGTCCTTGTACTTCTTGTAATTGTGCTTATTCTGCTCGAACAGCACCTTCTCCACGTGGCAAACATGGGCGTAATCCTCGCTCGCCTGCGACTCCTGCCCCTTGAAGCGCCGCTGCCGCAGGACCAGTTCCTTGAAGTCGACCAGATGGCCGTCGAAGTCCGGCCCGTCGACGCAGGCGAACTTGACCTTGCCGCCGACGCTGACGCGGCAGGAGCCGCACATGCCGGTGCCGTCGACCATGATGGCGTTGAGCGACACCATGGTTTTGACGCCATAGGGCCGCGTCGTCTCGACACATGCGTTCATCATCGGCAGCGGCCCGATGGCGATGACCAGATCCGGCTGGTCGCGCTCGAGTACGTCCTTCAATACCGAGGTGACGAAGCCCGGCGTGCCGTAGCTGCCGTCGTCGGTGCAGACGATCAGCTTATCGCAGAACTCGTTGAAGCGGTCCTCCCAGAACACCAGGTCCTTGTTGCGAAAACCGATGATGCCCGTGGTGCGATTGCCGGCGTTCTTGAATGCCCGCAACTGCGGATAGATGGGCGCCACGCCGAGTCCGCCGCCAACCAGCACTACGTGTCCGACCCGGCTCACCTGTTGCGGCATGCCGAGCGGGCCGACGAAATCGGCGAAGCGGTCGCCCTCCTTGTAGTGATCGCGCATCTCGAGCGTGGTCTTGCCGAGGGACTGGATCACCATGGTGATCGTGCCCTTGTCGCGGTCGAAATCGGCCACCGTCAGCGGGATGCGCTCGCTGCCTTCGTGCATGCGCACCATGACAAAATGGCCGGGTTGGGCGGATTTCGCCACGTCGGGGACCATCACCTCCCAGAGAAAGGTCGTGTCGGAAAAGACTTCGCGGCGGACAATGGTGTACATGGAATTGTCTTGCGGCACTGGAAAAAGTCGGTAGGACAAAAAGTTGGGAGGACTAATGCGCGCCGGTTTCCGGCTGAGCAGCGTGATGGCGCCGGTCAGGCGTCGCGATGCATCGCGAGCGGGTCATACCTGCATCAGCCCGGCCTGCCGTTGCAGCAAGCCACAATAGGTGACACTGGGTGACACTGCGTCCTCTCCTCGTCCTACGACGATACTGTATGAGCGTAAATTGTAGCAGCTATCCACGTATTGACGCAGATCAAACGGGCGAACGTGGTGTTCTCGACCGGCTTCGTGCCGCGCCATCATCGATGATGCGGCGCGCGACGGATTGGCGATGCGACGCGGGCCGCCATTGCAAATGCCGTATGTATTTGTAGTTCGAAGATTTAGCCAGGCGTTTGACCTGGATCAACAAAGCGTAAGTCGACGGGCGGTAACTTACGCTACACGGTTCGTGAGTTCAGCATTCGATCATTCCCGCCGAGCGGGCGGGCAATGAGCGGCTGAGCGGCGGACCGTATTTTTTAAATGCGTGACCACGATACCGGCTCGGAATTGGAGTTGCGGCGGAATTGGAGTTACACTTATTAAGTGGTTACGCGCAGAGGGAGGGTAAACAGTGGAAGTTTTCAAGGCAGATGTGGCGATTGTGGGCGCGGGCGGCGGAGGACTGCGAGCGGCAATCGCGGTCGCGGAAAGCGATCCGAAGCTGAAAATCGCGCTGATTTCCAAAGTGCTGCCAATGCGCAGCCACACCGTGGCTGCAGAAGGCGGCGCGGCCGCGGTGACGCGGCCCGACGACAGCCTGGACCACCATTTCAACGATACCGTTGGCGGCGGCGATTGGCTGTGCGAGCAGGACGTGGTCGAGTACTTCGTCGCTCATGCCCACGAAGAGGTGGTGCAGATGGAGCACTGGGGTTGCCCATGGAGCCGCACGGAGGACGGGCACGCGAACGTGCGGCCATTCGGCGGCATGAAGATCGAGCGCACCTGGTTTGCCGCGGACAAGACCGGGTTCCACATGCTGCACACGCTGTTCCAGACTTCGATCAAATATCCTTCGATCAAGCGCTTTGACGAGCATTTCTGTGTAGATTTGGTGGTGGAAGACGGACGGGTCCAAGGCGCGGTTGTGATCGAGATCGCCACTGGCGCGTTTCGGCTGATCCAGGCGAAGGCGGTGATCATTGCAACCGGCGGCGCGGGCCGCGTGTTCCGCGAAAATACCAATGGCGGTATCGTCACCGGCGACGGTATGGCCCTTGCGTACCGCCACGGCGTGCCGCTGCGCGATATGGAATTCATGCAATATCACCCGACCTGCATGCCGCGCACCGGCTTGCTGTTCACCGAGGCATGCCGCGGCGAAGGCGGGTTCCTGATCAACAAAGATGGCTATCGCTATCTCCAGGATTATGGGCTCGGGCCTGCCGAGGATAAGCCACGCAACAAGTTCATGGAGCTGGGTCCGCGCGACCGCGTGAGCCAGGCGTATTGGCACGAGCAGAAAAAGGGCAGGACCATCGAAGGCCCTTTTGGCTCGGTCGTGCACCTGGACATGCGCCATCTGGGCGAGGCGAAGCTGCGCGAGCGCCTGCCGCAAATATACGAACTGGCGGAAGAATTCATGGGCATCGATCCGGCGCACGCGCCGATCCCGGTGCTTCCAGCGGTGCATTACACCATGGGCGGAATCCTCGCCTACGGCAATACGGCATCGTCGCTGCCAGGACTGTATTCGGTCGGCGAATGCTCAAGCGTAGGCATACACGGGGCCAACCGACTGGGTTCCAATTCGCTCACGGAACTGGTGGTGTTCGGCAAGGTAGCCGGCGTCGAGGCAGCGAAGTACGCGAAATCGGTGTCGATCACCAATCCGGGTGCGATCGAGAAACAGGCCGAGTCGGTGCAGGCGCGCGCCCTTGGAATCGTCAACCAGTCCGGCGGCGCCGAGCGCATTGCAGTGCTGCGCACCGAAATGGCGAAAAGCATGGAAAGCGGCTGCGGTATCTACCGCCTCGCCACCGACATGCAGGCCACCTGCGACAAGATTGGCGAGCTCAGGCAGCGCTACAAGAAACTCAAGGTTGAAGACCAGTCGAAAGTCTACAACACCGATTGGCTGCTCGCGATCGAACTCGGTTATCTGCTCGATGTGGCGGAGACTATTGTGCACTCTGCACTCAAGCGCAAGGAGTCGCGCGGTTCGCACCAACGCCTGGACGGCTACGAGCAGCGCGATGACGCCAATTTCCTCAAGCACACACTCGCCTACTACAACGGAGACAGCCCGCCGCGCATCGAATACGGGGATGTGAAAATCACCAAGTCCAAACCAGGCACACGCGCCTACGGAGCAGCCGGCGTGAAAGCCGATGAAGAACGCAAGAAACAGGGAGCAGCCAATGGCTGATACCGAGAAAATCATTGAGATTCAGGTTCTGCGCTACCGTCCGGAACAGGATAAGGAACCGGTATTGCAAAGTTACAAGGTTCCTTTCACCGATGACATGTCCGTGCTGCAGGGCTTGCAGTACATCAAGGACTACCTTGACGAAACGGTGAGCTTCCGTTGGTCGTGCCGCATGGCGATTTGCGGCAGTTGTGGCATGATGATCGACGGCAAGCCCAAACTTTCGTGCAAGACCTTCCTGCGCGAGTACTATCCCCAGGGCCTGCGCGTGGAGGCGCTGGCGCACATGCCGATCGAACGCGACCTTATCGTTTCGGTCGAAGATTTCGTCACCAAGCTCGAAAGCATCAAGCCGTACATCATTCCCAAGGAACCGCGCACGCTGGAGCAGGGCGAATACCTGCAAACGCCGCAGCAGCGGGATATGTACGAGCAGTTCAGTTCGTGCATCAACTGCATGCTGTGCTACGCTGCCTGCCCGCAGTATGGGCTCAATCCGAAATTCACCGGGCCGGGCGTGCTCGCGCTGCTGCACCGCTACAACGCCGATTCGCGCGATGGCGGGCAGGCCGAGCGCCTTGGCTTGGGATATGCGGATGAAGGCTTCTGGGGTTGCACCGCGGTCGGCTACTGCTCCGAGGTGTGTCCGAAGGGCGTCGACCCGGCCAACGCGATCAACCAAAACAAGATGAACAGCGCGATAAATTATTTCACCAGGTTCGTCACGCCAGGGGGAGCAGACAAATGAGCAATCGTCGACCCTACGTCCGGTCCATGGATGGTTGGTGGAAACGGGATCCCTATTTCATCCGCTACATGGCGCGCGAAGTCACGGCGGTGTTCGTCGCCGCCTATGCGGTGCTGCTGCTGGTCGGCCTGGTGCGTCTGGGCCAGGGCGAGGCCGCGTTCAACGGCTGGCTGCAGTACCTGAAAACGCCGTGGATGCTGGTGTTCCACCTGATCGTGCTGGCGGTGTTCTGCTACCATACATGGAGCTGGTTCAACATCATGCCCAAGACCATGCCGATCATGTTCGTCGGCGGCAAGCGCGTGCAGCCAGGGGCCATCACCGGAACCGGACTCGCTGCTTCCGTAATCGCGTGCCTGGCCGTGTTATTCATTGTGCGGGGGATGAGCTAATGAAACGCTCCAACGAACCGATTTTCTGGTCCCTGTTCGGCGCCGGCGGCATGCTGGCGGCGCTGATTGGCCCGGCGCTGGTGTTCATCACCGGCATCGCCGTTCCGTTTGGTTTGTTTTTCAAACCCGACACCATGAGTTACGCGCATATGCTCGCGTTCTCTCAAAGCTGGGCGGGCAAGATTTTTGTGCTGGCGGTCATTGCGCTGTTCCTGTGGCACGCGGCGCACCGCATACACATTTTGTTGCACGATTTTGGCGTGCATGCGGTTACGGCGGTCAGAGTTCTCTGCTATGGTGGCGCCTTTGCGGGAACGGTAATCGCTGCCTATACATTGCTGATGATCAAGGCTTGAGACCACGCCAGCGCGATTGCATAAGCGTGTTTGCGGAAAAGGTGCGGCGCGTCCGCACCTTTTCATTTTTGGATTTGAGTACCTATGCCCAACATAAAGCTGCCTGACGGCTCGGTCCGTCGGTTTGCCGGGCCGGTTACGGTGGCGGAAGTGGCCGCCGGCATCGGCCCCGGCCTGGCCAAAGCGGCGCTGGCCGGCCGCGTCAACGGCACCCTGGTGGATACCTCCTTTCGCATCGACGCCGATGCCGAAGTCGCGATCGTCACCGACCGCGACAAGGACGGGCTGGACATTATCCGCCACTCCACCGCGCACCTGCTCGCGTACGCAGTGAAGGCGCTGTTCCCCGACGCCCAGGTAACCATCGGCCCGGTGATCGAAAACGGCTTCTACTACGATTTTGCCTACAAGCGGCCGTTTACGCCGGAAGATCTCGCCGCCATCGAAAAGAAGATGTCCGAGCTCGCGAAAAAGGACTACCCGGTGACGCGCGAGGAAATGCCGCGCGATCAGGCGGTGGCCCTGTTCAAGGGCATGGGCGAGCACTACAAGGCCGAGATCATCGCGTCGATTCCGGAAGATCAGGTCATAGGCCTGTATCGCGAGGGCGATTTCATCGATTTGTGCCGCGGGCCGCACGTGCCCTCCACCGGCAAGTTGAAGGTGTTCAAGCTGATGAAGGTGGCAGGCGCGTATTGGCGCGGCGACTCGAAGAACGAGATGCTGCAGCGCATTTACGGCACCGCCTGGGCGAAAAAGGACGAGCAGGACGCCTATCTGCATATGCTGGAGGAAGCGGAGAAGCGCGACCACAGGAAGCTCGGCACGCTGCTCGATCTGTTTCACATGCAGGAAGAGGCGCCGGGCATGGTGTTCTGGCACCCCAAGGGCTGGACGTTGTGGCAGCAGGTGGAGCAGTACATGCGGCGGGTCTACCAGGATAACGGCTACCGGGAAGTTCGCTGTCCGCAAATTCTGGACCGCAGCCTGTGGGAAAAATCCGGCCACTGGGAGAACTACCGCGAGAACATGTTCACCACCGAATCGGAGAAACGCACCTACGCGGTGAAACCGATGAACTGCCCCGGCCACGTGCAGATCTACAATGCGGGCCTCCGCAGCTATCGCGAACTGCCGCTGCGCTACGGCGAATTCGGCGCCTGCCACAGGAATGAGGCCTCGGGCGCGCTGCACGGCATCATGCGCATCCGCGCGTTTACCCAGGACGACGGCCATATCTTCTGCACCGAGGACCAGATCTTGCCCGAGTGCGTCGCCTATACGGCGCTGCTGCAGAAGGTCTATGCGGATTTCGGTTTTACCCAGATTATCTACAAGCTCGCCACGCGGCCGGACAAACGCGTAGGCGCGGACGACTTGTGGGACAAGGCGGAGAACGCACTGGCCGAATCCTTGCGCGCGAGCGGCGTGCAGTTCGAAATGCTGCCGGGCGAGGGGGCCTTCTACGGCCCGAAGATCGAATATCACCTGAAGGACAGCATCGGGCGTTCGTGGCAATGCGGCACCATGCAGGTGGACTTCTCCATGCCCGGGCGTCTGGACGCGGAATATGTCGCCGAGGACAACACGCGCAAGGTGCCGGTGATGCTGCACCGGGCCATCGTCGGCTCGATGGAGCGCTTCATCGGCATTCTCATCGAACATTACGCCGGGGCGATGCCGCTATGGCTCGCGCCGCTGCAGGTGGTGGCGCTGAATATCTCCGGCGGCCAGGCCGAGTACACCGCGCAGGTGGCGCTCGAACTGCGCCGTGCCGGTTTTCGCGTTGAAGCAGATTTGCGTAATGAGAAAATAACTTATAAAATACGGGAACATAGCATGCAGAAGCTGCCCTACCAACTGATCGTTGGCGAAAAAGAGAAGGCGGCTTCGAAAGTGGCCGTGCGAACCCGCAGTGGTGAAGACCTCGGGCAGACGACGCTCGCTGAATTCATCGTACGCCTCCAGCGCGAGGCGCGTGTGGGCAGCGCGGCCTAATTATTAATTTTTTTGGAGAAACAACATCGCTCAGGAAAAAGCGCAGCGCCTCAACAGTGACATAACCGCACCCGAAATACGCCTGGTCGGCACGGAAGGCGAACAGTTGGGCGTGGTGCCCATCGCAGACGCGATGCGGCGTGCGGAAGAGCTGGAGGTGGATCTGGTGGAAATCGCACCGACGGCCGTACCCCCGGTGTGCAAGCTGATGGACTTCGGCAAGTTCAAGTACCGTGAAGCCAAGAAAGCGCACGAGGCGAAGCTCAAGCAGAAGCAAATCCAGGTCAAGGAAGTGAAATTCCGTCCCGGCACCGACGAAGGCGATTACCAGATCAAGCTGCGCAACTTGATGAAGTTTCTGGACGAGGGCGACAAGACCAAGGTCACGCTGCGCTTTCGCGGGCGCGAGATGGCGCACCAGGAATTCGGCCACCGGCTGATCGAGCGGGTGAAAAACGATTTGCTTGCACACGGCGTGGTAGAGCAGTACCCGAAGATGGAAGGACGCCAACTGGTGATGGTTCTGGGGCCGAAGAAAGTGGTGGTGAAGAAAAAGACGGAACCCGCCGCAAAATGATTTCTGCGGCGGGTTCTTAGAAGGATCCGAATCCGATCTTTCTTTGCAGCACCGTTCCGGGTTCGCCGGGAACGTAACACAAGTGGTGTCAAGGTCAATAAGTTCTCCCCTTGGGAGACACCTGCCGCCATGTCAAAACTAGGAGTAGTCATGCCCAAGATGAAGACCAAGCGGAGCGCGGCCAAGCGTTTTCGCATCCAAGCCGGCGGCGGAATAAAACGCACCAAAGCGTTTCTGCGCCACATCCTGACCAAGAAGACCACCAAGCGCAAGCGCAACATGCGCGGCACTTCCCAGGTCCACGCGAGCAATGTGCGTTCCGTGCGCGCGATGCTTCCCAACGGTTAAGGAGACGAGCCATGCCAAGAGTTAAACGTGGGGTAGACGCGCGCGCCCGTCACAAGAAAGTAATGGACCTGGCAAAGGGTTACCGCGGTCGCCGCGGCAGCGTCTTCCGCATCGCCAAAGAGGCGGTGATGAAGGCGGGCCAGTATGCGTATCGCGACCGCAGGACGAAGAAGCGCGTGTTCCGCGCGCTGTGGATTGCGCGCATCAACGCGGCAGCGCGCGAGTGCGGTCTCTCCTACAGCGTATTTATGAATGGGCTGAAGAAGGCCGCGATCGAGGTGGACCGCAAGGTACTGGCCGATCTGGCCGTGACCGACATGGCCGCCTTCGCCAAGTTCGCCGAGCAGGTCAAGGCAAGCATGCCTTCCGCTAAGGCAAGCTTGCCTGCCAACCGGGCAGGCGCGGCGTCCAAGTAAGGCGGGCCTCGGCAGAGTTCACGCGCATCAATGCGAAAGGGGGCTAACTTGATTAGCCTCTTTTCGTTTCCGTGATTGTCACCATGGATAATTTGGAAAAAATAGTCAGCGCCGCGCTGGAGCAGTTCAGCCGCATCCATGGTGCGGCTGAACTGGAGCAGGCCAAGGCGCGCTTTCTCGGCAAGGCAGGCGCGCTCAGCGATCTGCTCAAAGGCCTGGGCAAGCTCCCCGCTGAAGAGCGGCGCGAGGCCGGCAGCCGCATCAACGCGGCGAAGGACCGGCTCGAGGCCGCGCTGGCCGAGCGGCGCGAGGCCCTGGCGCGGGCGCAGTTGGATGCGCGGCTGGCGCAGGAGGCTGTAGACGTCACGCTTCCCGGCCGCGGCGCGGGCCGCGGCCGCCTGCACCCGCTCACCCGCACCCAAGACCGCATCGAGGCCATATTCCGCTCGATCGGCTTCGATATCGCCGACGGCCCCGAAATCGAGACCGACTGGTACAACTTCACCGCTCTCAACAACCCGGAGAATCACCCGGCGCGCTCGATGCAGGACACCTTCTATGTCGACCAGAAGGACGCGAGCGGCAGGCCGCTGCTGCTCAGGACGCATACCAGCCCGATGCAGGTGCGCTATGCGCGCATGCACGAGCCGCCGCTCAAGGTCATCGCGCCCGGCCGCACCTATCGCGTCGACAGCGACGCCACCCATTCTCCCATGTTCCACCAGGTCGAAGGTCTGTGGGTCGACGAGGACATCAGTTTCGCCGACCTGAAGGGCGTGTATACCGATTTCCTGCGCCGTTTCTTCGAAACCGAAGAGCTGGAGGTGCGCTTCCGGCCGTCGTTCTTTCCCTTTACCGAACCTTCGGTCGAAATCGACATGGCCTTCGGCGCGGGGCCGAACCAGAACCAGTGGCTGGAGATTTCCGGCGCCGGCCAGGTGCATCCGGCGGTCATCCGCAATTTCGGGCTCGACCCGGAACAATACATCGGCTTCGCCTTCGGTTCGGGGATCGAACGCCTGGCGATGCTGCGCTACGGCATCCACGACCTGCGCCTGTTCTACGACGGCGACTTGCGTTTCCTGCAACAATTCCCATGAAACTCTCCGAACTCTGGCTGCGCAGTTTCGTCGATCCGCCCCTGTCGACGGCGGAGCTGGCGCACGCCCTCACCATGGCCGGTCTGGAAGTGGAGGCGATCGAGCCGGCCGCGCCGCCTTTCTCCGGGGTGGTGGTGGCCGAGGTCCTGGAAGTGGCGCGCCATCCCAACGCCGACCGCCTGTCCGTGTGCCAAGTCAATGTAGGCGAGCCGGCACCGCTCTCCATCGTATGCGGTGCACCCAACGTCATGGCCGGCATGCGCGTGCCCTGCGCCCTGGTCGGCGCGCGCCTGACGGGCGCCGACGGCGAGGCGTTCGAAATCAAGCGTTCGAGCTTGCGCGGCGTAGACAGCCAGGGCATGTTGTGCTCGGCCAAGGAACTGGGGATAGAGGACGATCATTCGGGAATTCTGCCGCTCGCGGCGGATGCGCCGATCGGCCGCGGCGTGCGCGAGGTGCTCGGACTCGATGACACCCTATTCACGCTCAAGCTCACCCCGAATCGCGCCGACTGCCTGAGCCTCGTTGGAGTCGCGCGTGAAGTGGCGGCAATCACCGGCGCCGTATTGAGAGCGCCGGCGATCGCGCCGGTCGCGGCGCAAAGCGACGCGCGTTTCCCGGTTAAGATTTCCGCCGCGGACGGATGCGGGCGGTTCACCGGTCGCGTGATCCGCAACGTCAACGCTGCCGCGCCCGTACCCGAATGGATGAAGCAGCGCCTGGCACGCTCCGGCCAGCGCTCGATCTCGGCGCTGGTGGACGTGACCAACTACGTGATGCTCGAGCTCGGGCGCCCGCTCCACGTCTACGACCTGGACAAGCTGCGAGGCGGTATCGACGTGCGCTTCGGCAGGAAGGGGGAGCGGCTGAAGCTCCTGAACGAGCAAACGGTCGATGTGGACGAAACCGTGCTCTGCATCACCGATGCCTCGGGCCCGATCGGGCTTGCCGGCATCATGGGCGGGGATTCGACCAAGGCCGAGACGGACAGCAGGAACATTTTCCTCGAGTCCGCATTTTTCTTCCCCGACGCCATCGCGGGCCGCGCGCGCCGCTACAATTTCGCCAGCGACGCCGCGCACCGCTTCGAGCGCGGCGTCGACTTCGACAACAACGTGGCCGGGATAGAGCGCGCGACCGAACTGATACTCGCGATCTGCGGCGGCGAGCCGGGGCCGACAGTCGACGATGTGGCGCAGTTGCCCGAGCGCAAGCCGGTGCGCGTGCGCAGCGCGCGCGCGGCCAAGGTACTGGGCATCAGCGTGAGCGACGCGGAGATCGCCGCGATTTTCTCGCGCCTCGGCCTTGCCAGCGCGAACACCCCGGAGGGTTTCGAGGTGACGCCGCCCTCCTATCGCTTCGACGTCGCCATCGAGGAAGACCTGATCGAAGAGATCGCGCGCATTTACGGCTACGAGCGCATCCCGGCGAACCAGCCGCGCGCGCGCGCTGCCATGTCGCCGCAGCGCGAGGCCGTGCGCCCGCTGATACGGGTGAAGGAAGCGATCGCCGCGCGCGACTACCAGGAAGTCGTCAACTTCAGCTTCGTCGAGGCCGGCTGGGAGCGCGATTTCTGCGGCAACGACGCGCCGGTGAAGCTGCTGAATCCGATTTCGAGCCAGCTCTCGGTCATGCGCTCCGGCCTCGCCGGCAGCCTTGTCGCCAACGTGCGCTACAACCTCGACCGCAAGCAGGGCAGGGTGCGTGTGTTCGAGCTCGGGCGGGTGTTCCGCGCCGACAACAACGTGGCGGACGGGCCACTGACGGTGGCAGGCGTCGCCCAGCCGCTCAAACTCGCCGCCATCGCCTACGGTCCGGCCTATCCGGAGCAATGGGGGCTAGCCGAGCGCAAAGTGGATTTCCACGACGTCAAGGGCGACATCGAAAGCCTGTTTGCCTCCGCAGCGCTCCGTTTCGAGCGCACCACGCATCCCGCCCTGCATCCAAGCCGGGCAGCCAATGTGCTGGTCGACGGAAAGACTATCGGCTGGCTGGGTGAACTGCATCCGCGCTGGCAGCAAAAATACGAGCTGCCGCAGGCTCCGCTTGTGTTCGAGCTCGATCTGGATGCGCTGTTGGCCGTGCCCTTGCCTGCCTACCGCGAGCTATCGAAGTTCCCGCCCGTGATCCGCGATCTGGCCGTGGTGGTGGATGAAGCCGTGCCGGCGCAGGCGCTGCTGGAGGCGATGCTGGGCTCGCGCCCGGCGCTCGTGCAGGATCTGTGGCTGTTTGACTTATACCGCGGAAAAGGGGTGGACTCAGGCAAAAAAAGCCTTGCATTTCGGGTAGTTATGCAAGATACTTCGAAAACGCTGACCGACGCGGAGGCGGAGGCGGCGATGGCGCAACTGCTGCAGCTTCTCACGCAACGCGTCGGCGCCAAATTGCGCACCTAGGGAGAAAAAATGACGTTAACCAAAGCCGAGCTGGCTGACTTTTTGTTCGAGAAAGTCGGGCTTAACAAGCGCGAAGCCAAGGATATGGTCGAAACATTCTTCGAGGAAATCCGGGCTGCGCTGGAAAATGGCGACAGCGTAAAGCTTTCCGGATTCGGCAATTTTCAACTGCGCAACAAGCCGCAACGCCCGGGGCGCAACCCCAAGACCGGAGAAGAAATACCGATCACCGCGCGGCGCGTCGTCACCTTCCACGCCAGCCAGAAGTTAAAGGCGCTGGTGGAAAAGGCCAATAGTGGAAAGCCACAGCAGCAGCAGTAGCCTGCCGCCGATTCCGGCGAAGCGCTACTTCACCATCGGCGAGGTGAGCGAACTGTGCGGCGTCAAGCCGCACGTGCTGCGTTACTGGGAGCAGGAGTTCACCCAGTTGAAGCCGGTCAAACGGCGCGGCAACCGGCGCTACTACCAGCATCACGAGGTGCTGCTTATCCGCCGCATCCGCGATCTGTTGTACGAGCAGGGCTTCACCATCAGCGGCGCGCGTAACCGCCTGGACGAAGGCGCCTCCAGTAGCGGCCGCGCGTCGGCCGCTCGCGCCGAGCCGGACAAGGTCGATCTGGCCGCGGTCAAAAGCGAGCTCAAGAGCATCATCGAGACCCTCGGCGGCGGCGCCTGAGCGGCGCGGGTGCATCAGTGCTGGTTTTCATCCGGGCCGGCGTGATAAGATCAGAAGCATCGGGGCGTAGCGCAGCCTGGTAGCGTACTTGCATGGGGTGCAAGTGGTCGGAGGTTCAAATCCTCTCGCCCCGACCATTAAAACCCGCCATGATTCAACGTCTTGGCGGGTTTTTATTTACCCCGTCTTTCTCCTCAGTATCGTCATTGCGTCGATTTTGCGTTGTTCTGTCGTCGCGACACGGTTCGCCGCGTCGATCAGGTTCCCAATATCGGGTGCCGAATAGTGCGTGGTAACGCTCCCGTTCTGGTACCCGAGCAACACCTGGCGATCCTCGAAGGATACGCCTGCCGCCCGCAGCCTGCGACCGAACCTGTGCCGTTTATGCCGAGTACGGCATAGTGCTTTAAATCGTGTACTCGCGCGAATTCCTTGGGCGCTGCTTCGTTCATCTCTTCTTGCCACTTCGTTGCCGCGCGAACCCTCGCCTTCTTCCGGGCGCTGTCGTTCATTTTCGCGATGGCGCGACCTTGATAGGGAAACACCCACTCCGGGTTCTTGCCGCCGCGCTGCGCGTCGACGATCGACTTGGTGACGTCGTTCAAGACAACCAGGCGATCCTCGCCATTTTTCGCGCCAGAGAACCGGCGTCGTCCGCGCTAATCGCCGGAGGTTATTAGAAACCAATTCGAACTTCGTTCTGTTTCTTAGCCGGTCCAGTTAAGGTTCGGCTCACGCACGTAATTTCAGCCCAAGCGAATCCAGGCAGATTGACGATGTCTAGCAGGTACTATTCATGGATCGGCGCGCTGGCGCTGGTGGCGGCGACCGCGGCGCAGGCCGACAGCACGCTGCTGAACGCGTCCTACGACACCACGCGCGAGCTGTACCGGATTTTCAACACCGCGTTTGCGAAGCACTGGAAAACGAAGACCGGCGAGACGGTTGCGCTGAAGCAATCGCATGGCGGATCGGGCAAGCAGGGGCGCACCGTCATCGACGGGCTGGAAGCCGATGTCGTAACCCTCGCGCTGGCCTACGACGTGAACGCCCTGGCGGAACATGGCAATCTGATCCCCAAGGATTGGCAAAAGCGCCTGGGCCACAATAGCTCGCCCTACACGTCCACCATCGTGTTCCTAGTGCGCAAGGGCAATCCCAAGGCGATCCGAGACTGGGACGATCTGGTGAAGTCCGGCACGTCGGTGGTCACGCCCAATCCGAAGACTTCGGGCGGTGCGCGCTGGAACTATCTTGCCGCCTGGGGTTACGCTCTGAAGAAATTCGGCAACGACGAAGCCAGGGCCAGGGATTTTGTCGGCAAGCTCTATGCGAATGTGCCGGTGCTCGATTCCGGCGCCCGTGGTTCGACCGTCACCTTCACCGAGCGCGGCATCGGCGACGTCCTCATTTCCTGGGAGAACGAAGCCTTTCTCGCGCTGAAGGAACTCGGCCCGGAGAAATTCGAGATCATCGTACCCTCCATCAGCATCCTCGCCGAGCTGCCGGTGGCGGTGGTGGACAAGGTGGTGGACAAGCGCGGCACGCGCAAGCTGGCCGAGGCCTATCTGCGATACCTCTACAGCGATGAAGGTCAGGACATCGCCGGCAGAAATTACTACCGGCCGCGCGATGCCAAGGCCGCGGCTAAGTACGCCAAAACGTTCCCCAAGGTCGATCTGTTCACCATCGATGAGGTCTTCGGCGGCTGGCAGAAGGCGCAGAAACTTCACTTCGACGACGGCGGCCTGTTCGACCGGATCTACCAGGCGAAGAAATGAGTTTCGCGCTGCGCACCCGCCATAGCGTTTTGCCGGGGTTCGGCCTGGCGCTCGGCTTTACCGTGCTATACCTCTCGCTCATCGTCCTGATTCCGCTGTCGGCGGCGTTCATCAGGACCGCGGGTATGAGCTGGGAGGCCTTCTGGCGCACGGTGACCGCGCCGCGCGTGCTCGCTTCCTTCGAGTTGAGCTTCGGCGCGGCGTTCATCGCGGCGCTGATCAACGCCTTTTTCGGGCTGATCGTCGCCTGGGTGCTGGTGCGCTATCGTTTCGCCGGCAAGAAACTGATCGACGCCCTGGTAGATCTGCCGTTCGCGCTGCCGACCGCGGTGGCCGGAATCGCGCTTACCGCCGTGTATTCCTCCAAGGGCTGGATCGGGCAATACCTGGAGCCGAACGGCGTCAAGGTGGCATTCACCCCGCTGGGGGTGGTGGTGGCGCTGACCTTCATCGGACTTCCGTTCGTGGTGCGCACGGTGCAGCCGGTGCTGGCGGATCTGGGGCGGGAGCTCGAGGAGGCGGCTTCCGTTCTCGGCGCGACGCGCCGGCAAACCTTCGTTCGGGTAATCCTGCCGGCGATCCTGCCGGCGCTGATCACGGGCTTCGCGCTGGCGTTCGCACGCGGTGTGGGCGAATACGGTTCGGTGATTTTCATCGCCGGCAACATGCCGATGAAGTCGGAGATCGCGCCGCTCTTGATCGTCACCAAGCTGGAGCAATACGACTATGCCGGCGCCACCGCAATCGCGGTGGTGATGCTGGTCGCGTCCTTCCTGCTGCTGTTCGCGCTCAATCTGCTGCAATGGTGGGCGCGGCGCCGCGGCGGCCAGGATTCCTGACATGAGCGCAACGTTCGCATTGCCAATGGCCGAATACCGCTTTCCCGTGCGCCGGCGCGCAAGCGGGGAGTCCGCGCTGGTAAAGTGGTCGCTGATCGGGACCGCGCTCGCCTTCCTGGCCCTGTTCCTTTTCGTGCCGCTGGCGGCCGTATTCCACGAAGCCTTGTGCAAAGGGCTGGACGCCTATATCGCCGCGCTCGCGGAGCCGGACGCGCTCGCTTCGATCAAGCTTACTTTTTTTGTCGCGGCGCTTGCCGTCCCGGCGAACCTCGTCTTCGGCGTCGCAGCGGCCTGGGCCATCGCACGCTTCGAGTTTCGTGGCAAGAGCCTGCTTCTGACTTTGATCGATCTGCCGTTCTCGGTGTCGCCGGTGATCTCGGGTCTGATCTATGTGCTGATCTTCGGCGCCCAGGGCTGGATCGGACCGTGGCTGCAGAGCCACGACATCAAGATCATTTTCGCGCTGCCCGGCATCGCGCTGGCGACGGTGTTCGTGACGTTTCCGTTCGTCGCGCGCGAGCTGATTCCATTGATGCAGGAGCAGGGAAGCGAGGAAGAGGAGGCGGCAATCGTGCTCGGCGCCTCCGGTTGGCAGACCTTCCGGCGCGTGACCCTGCCGAACATCAAGTGGGGGCTGCTCTACGGCGTGATACTGTGCAACGCCCGCGCCTTGGGCGAATTTGGCGCCGTGTCTGTGGTGTCGGGCCATATTCGCGGGCAGACCAACACCATGCCGCTGCATGTGGAGATTCTTTATAACGAGTACCAGTTCGCCGCGTCTTTTGCGGTGGCTTCGGTACTCGCCCTGCTGGCGCTGGTCACGCTTGCGCTCAAGAGTTACGTCGAGTGGCGCGTCCGCCACGAAACCAGCGACCCCGTCACGGTAGGACCGCAAGAATGAGCATCGAAGTACGCGGCATCGGCAAACACTTCGGCAATTTCACCGCGCTCGACAATGTCAGCCTCGATTTCCCGACCGGCGAGCTGGTCGCCCTTCTGGGGCCGTCGGGCTGCGGCAAGACTACCCTGCTGCGCATCATCGCAGGACTGGAGACGGCGGAATCCGGCAGCGTGCTGTTTCACGGCGAGGACGCCACCGAACGCGAGGCGCGCGAACGCAAGGTGGGCTTCGTGTTCCAGCATTACGCGCTGTTTCGCCACATGACGGTGTTCGAGAACATCGCCTTCGGCCTGCGGGTGAAGCCGCGGCGCGAGCGGCCGGGCGAGAAGGGGATCCGCGACAAGGTAACGTCACTACTGAAGCTGGTGCAGCTCGACTGGCTCGCCGAGCGCTATCCGTCGCAGCTCTCCGGCGGCCAGCGCCAGCGCATCGCGCTTGCGCGTGCGCTGGCGGTGGAGCCAAAGGTATTGCTGCTCGACGAGCCCTTCGGCGCGCTCGATGCCAAGGTGCGAAAGGAACTGCGCCGCTGGTTGCGGCGCCTGCACGACGAGATCCATGTCACCAGCATTTTTGTCACCCACGACCAGGAGGAGGCGCTGGAAGTCGCCGACCGCGTGGTGCTGATGAACCAGGGACGGGTCGAGCAAATCGGCACACCCGAAGAGGTCTACGAGCACCCGGCGACGCCGTTCGTGTATGGATTCCTGGGCTCGGTGAACCTGTTCCACGGCCGCGCCCATGACGGCGTCATGCACTTCGGCAATCTCGCACTGGACGCGCCGGAGCACGGAGGAGCCGAAAACGCGCTGGCGGTGGCATACACGCGTCCGCATGAGATCGAGGTCGGGCGCTTCGCGCCGGGGGACCCCGGCATCCTGGCGCGGCTCAAGCGCGCGCTGATCGTAGGTCCGTCGGCGCGGCTGGAACTGGAGCGCGAGGATGGCGCGGGCATGATCGAAGCCGAGATTCCGAGCGAGCTCCACCGCCGCCTGGCACTACGCGAAGGCGATACGCTGCTGGTGCGGCCGCGCCGGACGAAGGTGTTCCTCAACGCAGCCTGATACCACTGTGCGTGCGCATTCGCGCTAATTGCTGGCGGTTATTAGAAACCAATTCGAAGTTCGTTCTGTTTCCCGGCCGGCCCGGTTAAGGTTCGGCTTGGACGCATGCAAGGAAAATCGTAAATGCTTAGCTTGATCAAACAGGAGAGCGTCGCCGTCGACGCGTGGAAACTCCTGACCCTGGCCGAGAACGAAACGGCTGAAAGCGTGAACTTGCCGGTCGGCCCGCTGCTGGTGCCGGTCGCCGTGTGGCGCGCCCGTCGGCGCGAGCTGGTGGAGCGTGAGTATGCCCACGGCTGGCCGCTGGGCGTGTGGCTGGCCGCGGGCGAGGGCCCCAAGGCCATCGCCGACGACATCGAGGACTTCAGTGTCATCGCCGTGCACTTCCCCAAAGCTAGCGATGGCCGCGGCTGCTTCACTGCCCGGCTGCTGCGGCGGTGCTATGGCTACGGCGGCGAATTGCGCGCCTTCGGCGACGTGCCCGGAGAGCAGCTAATTTCCTTGCGTCGCAGCGGGTTCGACGCCTTTACCCTGCGCGCCGATCAGGCCGGCCTGCTTGCTCTCGACCGGGCCGCTCAGGCGGCAGCCAATCAGCCGATGCGCCTGGTCCCCCGCTGCCCGGCGTCCGAGTGCCGTCGCTTCGAGACCGGGCGCGCCGCATGATGCGCGACCTTCCGTTCGACCTCGACGACACGCGACTGCAGGCGGAGCTCGAGCGCAAGGTCGCTGCCGCGGCCGAACTGCTCTCGGACATTGCCCGCAGGTTCGAACCGGCGGCGCTTGCCTCCAGCCTGGGCGCCGAAGACATGGTCCTGACCGATCTCATCGCCAAGCACGCGCCGGCGATCGAGGTCCTCACCCTCGATACCGGACGGCTGCATGCCGAAACCTATCGCTTGTTGCAGCAGATCACGGATCATTACGCGCTGCGCATTCGGGTGGTCTATCCCAGCGGCGAGGCGGTGGAGCGCTGCGTCGCCGAGCACGGGATCAACGGCTTCGTCAACAGCGTGGCAAGCCGCAAAGCCTGCTGCGAGGCGCGCAAGGTGGAACCGCTGCGGCGTGCCCTCGCGGGCAAGCGCGCCTGGATCACGGGTCTGCGCCGAGCACAAGCCGCCACCCGCGTGGGCCTGCCGCTGCAGGAGTACGACGCGGCGAACGGTCTGGAAAAATTCAGTCCTCTCGCCAACTGGCGGGTGCAGGAAATCTGGGCCTATCTCCACCTCTTCGGCGTCCCCTACAACGCACTCCACGATCGCGGCTTTCCGAGCATCGGCTGCGAACCCTGCACCCGCGCGGTGATGCCGGGCGAGGATATCCGGGCAGGACGCTGGTGGTGGGAGGAGCCGGGCAGTAAGGAATGCGGTCTGCATCCGGCGAAGCGCAGGCAGGCCGCCGGTTGACCCCGGGCACGCCGATGCACGCCCCGGTTTGGGTGCGTCGTAGCTCGAATCCTGCCGAAAAACCATTCAATGCTCCTTCAATTATGAACCCAATTCATCACGAAATTCCGGGACTCGCCCGGGTAATGCTACCCAATACCGGCGCGGCTCGCCTCGATCACCTCGACTGGCTGGAAGCCGAAGCCATTTACATCCTGCGCGAAGTGGCGGGCCAATGCGCGAATCCGGTCTTGCTGTTCTCCGGCGGGAAGGATTCGGTGTGCTTGCTGCGATTGGCGGAGAAGGCATTTCGGCCGGGGCGTTTCCCGTTCCCGCTGCTGCATATCGACACCGGCCACAATTACCAGGAGGTAATCGCATTTCGCGACTGGCGCGCCGCGCAATTGGGCGAGCGCCTGATCGTGCGCTCGCTCGAAGAATCGATCCGCCGCGGCAGCGTGGTAGTGAAGAGCCCGACCGAGTCGCGCAACAAGCACCAGTCGGTGACGCTGCTCGAGGCCATTGCCGAGTTCGGTTTCGACTGCTGTATCGGCGGCGCGCGGCGCGACGAGGAAAAAGCGCGGGCCAAAGAGCGGGTGTTCTCCTTCCGTGACGAGTTCGGCCAGTGGGATCCGAAGAACCAGCGTCCGGAGTTGTGGGATCTGTACAACGCGCGCACCTTCAAGGGCGAGAACATCCGCGCCTTCCCGATTTCGAACTGGACCGAGCTGGACGTGTGGCAATACATCGCGCGGGAGAAACTGGAACTGCCCCCCATCTATTTTGCCCACCGCCGCCAAATCGTGCGCCGCGGCACGGCGCTCGTTCCGGTGACCGGGCTGACGCCGGCGAAACCGGGTGAAGAAGTCATCGAGATGAGCGTGCGCTTTCGCACCATCGGCGACATTCCCTGCACGGCGCCGGTGGAATCGTTCGCCGATTCGACCGACAAAATCGTCGCCGAAACCGCGACCATCACGATCACCGAACGCGGCGCAACTCGTCTCGACGACCAGACCTCGGAGGCGTCGATGGAGCAGCGGAAAAAGGAAGGCTATTTCTGATGTCCACCATTGAAAATCTGTCCGCGATCGACAATGGCCTGCTGCGTTTTCTCACCTGCGGCAGCGTCGACGACGGCAAGAGCACGCTCATCGGGCGCCTGCTCTACGACACCAAGACAATACTTGCCGACGCCTTGCACGCGATCGAGCACACGTCCAGGCGGCGCGGGCTGGACGGCATCGATCTGTCCCTGCTCACGGACGGACTCTCGGCCGAGCGCGAACAGGGCATCACCATCGACGTTGCCTACCGCTATTTCTCCACCGGGCGGCGCAAGTACATCATCGCCGACGCGCCGGGGCACGAGCAGTACACGCGCAACATGGTGACCGCGGCGTCCACCGCCGACCTCGCCATCCTTCTGATCGACGTGCGCAAAGGCGTGCTGACGCAGACCCGGCGCCATTCCTGCATCGCGCGGTTACTCGGCATTCGCCACCTCGTCATCGCGGTGAACAAGATGGATCTGGTGGGCTACTCACAACAGGTGTTCGACGCCGTTAAGCGCGACTACCTCACTTTCGCCGATCGGATCGGGATCGCGGATGTGCGTTTCGTGCCGCTGTCGGCGCTCGTCGGCGACATGGTCGTGGACCGCGGCGAGCGGCTCGCCTGGTATCGCGGGCCGACACTGCTGGAAATTCTCGAAGCGGCGCCGAGGGCCCACTCGGAGGACGCCGAGCCGTTCCGCTTCCCGGTGCAGTACGTCTGTCGCCCGCAGGCTGCCGACGATCCGGAACTACACGATTTTCGCGGCTACATGGGCCGCGTGGAGTCCGGCGCGATTGCGCTCGGGGACCGAATTCGGGTGTTGCCCTCGGGAGGCACGGCCAGGATAAAGGACATTCGCTCGGGCGAGCGATCCGTATACACTGCCACCGCCGAACAATCCGTGACCCTGCTGCTCGATGCCGAGCTCGACGTCAGCCGCGGCGACATGATGGTCGAATCGACGGACGCACTGCAGCCGCGCAAGCAGCTCGATGCGATGCTGTGCTGGCTGTCGGAGATACCCCTGGATGTGAACCGGCGCTACTCTCTGCGCCACACCACGCGCGAAGTGAAGGCATTGGTGGCGGGCATCGCCTACCGACTCGACATCAATACGCTGGAACGCGAGGCAAGGGCAGGGCTGCGGATGAACGACATCGGCCGGGTGTCGTTCAAGCTCGCGCAACCGCTTTGCGCGGACTCCTACGCGAGTAATCGCAGCACCGGCGCGTTTATCGTCATCGACGAAGCGAGTAACAATACCGTCGGCGCCGGTATGATCCTGTAGTCAGGTCGGGGCAAAGTCTTTGACCGGGTCGAACGGCATTTTCGGGTAACATATTACGATCGATGACGGCAAGCCGAATGGCCTCAGAGGAATTGCGTGAAAAAACTCATCATTGGCATCTCCGGCGCGTCCGGCGTAGTGTACGGCATCCGCACCCTGCAGGCGCTCAGGGACATGCCCGACATCGAGACCCACCTGGTCCTGTCGCCGTCGGCGAAGCGCACCATCCTGGAGGAAACCGACTGGGACGTGCTTGCGGTCGAGGCGCTCGCCGACGTGGTGCACAGTCATCGCGACATCGGCGCCGCGATCGCGAGCGGCTCGTTCCAGACGATCGGGATGCTGGTGGCGCCATGCTCGATCAAGTCGCTGTCCGGAATCGCCAACTGCCACAGCGACAACCTGCTGACGCGGGCCGCCGACGTCTGCCTCAAGGAGCGCCGCCGTCTGGTGCTGCTGGTTCGCGAAACGCCGCTGCACCTAGGACACATCGAGCTGCTCGGCCAGGCGGTCCGTTACGGGGCCGTGGTGCTGCCGCCGATGCCGGCCTTCTACACCAGGCCGCAGACCGTGGACGACATCGTCGATCACACCGTCGGCAAGGCGCTCGATCAGTTCGATATCGCGCACCAGCTGTTCAAGCGCTGGAAGGAAACGGCCGGCGAAGAAGTGCTGCGTTCGGTAGCCGAGCGCTGATCCGGGCGCCGCCACCGGAGTCATCTGCAAATCGGACTATTGTTCCAGCGCCTGCTTGTAGCGTTGGCGCGCCGCCTCTTCCTTCTTCACCTCGTCTATTTCCCGAATGAGGCCGCCTACGTCGGCGAGTTTTTCGCTGCGCGCGAAATGGCCCGTGAGTTTGTTTTCCGGGTGCAGCTTGCCGCTCTCGTAGATCGACCAGATTTCGCGGCCGTAGTCGGTGCTTAGCAGTTCCGGGGCGAAGCGGCCGAAATAGGCGGTGAGATTGCCGACGTCGCGCTCGAGCATGCTGCGGGCGCCGTTGTTGCCGGCGGCGTCGACGGCCTGCGGCAGGTCGATGATCACCGGACCGTCGCTGCCGGCGAGCACGTTGTACTCGGAAAGATCGCCGTGGACGATGCCGGCGCAGAGCATGCGCACGACCTGCATGATCAGCGCGTGATGGTATTCGCGCGCCTGCGCCGCGCTTAGCGCCAGATCGTTGAGCCTTGGCGCCGCATTTCCGTTTTCGTCGGTCACCAGTTCCATCAGCAGGACGCCGTCGAGGAAGTTGTAGGGCTGCGGAACACGCACCCCGGCGGTGGCAAGACGGTGCAGGGCGTCCACCTCGGCGTTCTGCCATGCTTGCTCCTGCTCCTGGCGCCCGTAGCGGGAACCTTTCTCCATGGCGCGGGCGCGGCGGCTGTTCTTGACCTTGCGGCCTTCGGTGTACTGAACGTTCTGGCGGAAGCTGCGTTTGTTGGCCTCCTTATATACCTTCGCGCAACGGAACTCTTCGCCGCAGCGGACTACGTAGACCTCGGCTTCCTTGCCGCTCATGAGTTTACGCATGACCTCGTCGACGAGACCCTCGTCGATGAGCGGTTCGATTCTCTTGGGAGTTTTCATGAACGCCTTCCGCGCTGCTCTGGCGCTCGATGATAGTACGGGCTGCTGCAATTTTACGCTATCCGGCACATACATTATTGCCCAGTCAGTTCCAGCGTCTGAGCGGGATAAGGCGCTCTTTCGCCAATCGCCCTAATAGGTGATTACTTGATTCAGGTCAAACGGGCTGATGGCCAAATCGGCAGGATTCAAAGCTCCGCTCGCGTCGATGACGAACTGATCTGGGAGGAGACTGCCATGGAGAAAAGCGAATGGGAAATCGCGTGGAGCGACTGCTTCAATGTCGGCGTTCCCGAGATAGACGAAGAACATCGAAAATTCATCTCGCGCGTGAACGATCTGAACAAAACCATCATTGGAGGCGGAGACAAAGCGACGGTCGAGCGCATGATGGATTTGATGCTGAAGGAAGCGACGCATCATTTTTGGCACGAACAAGAATTGCTGGTCCGGTGGAAATATCCGGACACCGCAGCCCATACCGCCACGCATGCGCAGCTCACCACGCAGTTTGCGCGCGTGATGAAAGAAATCGAGGAGTCCGATATCAGCTTCGTCTGGGCGCTCAAAGGCTTGCGCCTTAAACAGCTATTGGTCGAGCATCTGTTGAAGGAGGACATGAAGTACCGGGACTTTCTGCGGGAACAAACGGGCTACACCGGGCAATAGAGCGAAATGCCGGAAAAAAAGCCGATGGCGCTTGTTGAAACGCCACCGGCCTGAAGACGGGATTCCAAAGGAGGAGGAGGAGAAACCCCGCAACTGAATAATACAACAGCCGATGGTGCAACGCAATAGTTATTTTCCGCCCGCAGTCCAGACCCCACCGTTCTTCCATCTATTTTTCTGATGGTAGTCATCAGATAATGTGTTATGCTGCGACGCAGCATAACAAGCTATACGATTTGCCGGCGACAGCATGAAAAGGCTTATGCCCGCGAGGGCAAACCGACGCTCTGAACCGAGGTTGCACGGCCCAGGGTGCCGCTTTTTTCAAACTGAGCCCGAGCCCCCAGCGGGGCGTTTGACGGAAATCATATCGGCCGCGCAAGGACGGGGTATGTTTTCTCTACGCAAGCGCATGTGGATCATTGGCAGGCGAACTGTTCCGCGCCGCGGCCGCGGGGCGCGCACGAATGCACGGCGACGAGAGGTCAATCGTGAAAAATCAACGCAGGGAATTCCAGCCGATCGGCAGGGAGCAACTGCTGCAGGAATTGGTACATGACAGCTACAAGGCGGGGCGCAAGCTAGCGCAACCGGCGCGCTGCCCCGATTGTGGCGCGGTGTTTCAAAAAGGCCGCTGGATCTGGGGTACCGCGCCCGCGGCGGCGCACGAGGAGAGGTGTCCGGCATGCCATCGCATCCACGACAAATTTCCGGCGGGGTTCGTGACGCTGAAAGGCCCGTTTCTGCAGGCGCATCGCGACGAGATATTGCAACTGATCAGACACCACGAGGCGAAGGAAAAGGCGGAACATCCGCTGCAGCGGATCATGTCGATCGCCGACAGCGCCGATGGCATCCTGGTCACGACCACCGACACCCATCTTGCGCGCGACATCGCGCAGGCGCTGCACCACGCGTTCAAGGGCGAGCTCGAGTTCCATTACAACAAGGCCGATAATCTGCTGCGCGCGACCTGGGCGCGGTGAAGGCGAGCGCGTAATCGTAGGCAGGGCGGACGGCAATCCGATCGCGCCCGCCGCCCGATCAACGTTCGAGGCGGGTGATCTTCGAGCCTTCGAACGTCAGGTTGTACATCAGTCCCTTGTTCGAGAAAATAAAGCCGATGATGGGCTGCCGGACGGTATCGGTGCTGAGTTCGCCGCCCGCGCCCAGCGTCGCCAGCGCCACGCTTCCATCCACTCCCGCCTTCCAGCCTTCGCTTTTGCGAAAGTTCTCCAGCACTTTCGGATTCATGAACAATATGATCTGGGACTTGACCTGAGCGCCGAGCTGGAAGCCGATTGAGGCGGCAGCGGTGCTGTAATAGGCGGCGGTCTTTCCCTTGATCAACAGCGCGCCTTCGCCGTACTCCCCGCCGATGCCGATGCCCGCTTTGAGCACCTCCGGAAACACCAGCATGCCGGCTGCTTTCTGCGCCAGCCGCTTGCCGGCGCTGGTCTGCTTGCCGAAATCCTCGACCGCCTGCCGCACTTTGGCGTCGATCTCGTCCTTGGAAGCGGCGAGCGCAACCGACGGCTGACCGGCGCCGAACATGATGCAGAGAATAAAAGCCGCGATAGCCCGGCCGATCATCTTCCGTCCCCCGTTGGATATTGGGGCATCAGCTTACGCCGAAAGCCGCGGCGATGCGAGGGTCCCCGGCGTTTCTGGCAATCGTTCGCGCTTTGCCTTAGAGTACCGAACCAAAGGAGGGGACCAAGGGGGAAAGGAAGGGTCCCTCTCCTTCCTTGGCCCTTCGTGCTCCCCTAAATCGGCCGCCTAACGCTAATTCCCTTAGGCGCTTTTGGGAGAACCGGAATTTCTCGCCCCCATTCGGAGACACCATGCCCCACGTCATTACCTGTGTCGAAGACCTGCGCCTTCTGGCGGAAAAACGCGTGCCGCGTATGTTCTACGACTACGCCGATTCGGGCTCCTGGACCGAGGGTACCTACCGCGCCAACGAAAGCGACTTTGCCGGGATCAAGCTGCGCCAGCGTGTGGCGGTCAATATGGAAAACCGCAGCCTGAAGAGCACGATGGTGGGGCAGGACCTCGCTATGCCGGTGGCCCTGGCGCCGGTCGGTCTGGTCGGAATGCAGCATGCCGACGGCGAGATTTTGGCGGCGCGCGCGGCCGAAAAATTCGGCGTGCCGTTCACCTTGTCCACCATGAGCATCTGCTCGATCGAAGACGTGGCCGCGAACGTAAGCAAGCCCTTCTGGTTTCAGCTCTATGTGATGCGCGACCGCGATTTCATCAAGCGCCTGATCGACCGCGCCAAGTCGGCCGGGTGTTCCGCGCTGGTGCTCACCCTCGACCTGCAGATCATGGGGCAGCGCCACAAGGACATCAGGAACGGCTTGTCCGCTCCGCCCAAGATCACTTTGCGCAACGTGCTCGACATGGGGGCCAAGCCGCGCTGGGGCCTGGGCATGCTCGGCACCAAACGCCATACCTTCCGCAACGTGGTGGGCCATGCAAAAACGGCCGGCGACTTGACTTCGCTCGCGGCATGGAGTGCGAGCCAGCTCGACCCCACCCTGAACTGGGACGACGTGAAGTGGATCAAGGAGCGTTGGGGCGGTAAACTGATCCTCAAGGGCATCATGGACGCCGAAGACGCCGAGATCGCCGCGCGCTCCGGCGCGGACGCGCTCATCGTTTCCAATCACGGCGGCCGTCAGCTCGATGGCGCGCCTTCATCGATTGCGGCCCTGCCGCCCATCGCGCGCGCCGTCGGCGACAAGATCGAGGTGCTGATGGACGGCGGCATCCGCTCCGGGCAGGACGTGATCAAAGCCCTCGCCTTGGGCGCCAAGGGTGTGTTCATCGGCCGCGCCTACGTCTATGGCCTGGGCGCGATGGGCGAGGCGGGCGTGAGCACTTGCCTGGAACTCATTCGAAAAGAGCTCGACGTAACTATGGCGTTTTGCGGCCTGCGCGACGTGAAGCAGGTCGACGGGAGGATCCTGGTGCCCGGGACCTATTGAGGGTACATAAGCCGGCCGGACCGGAAACGACGGCGAGCCCGGATCGCCAAAGCCGGTCCGGTGCTCGGTATTTACTCAAGAAAATGATGCTCGACATGAAAGGACATGGATTATGAAGCTGGAAGTGCCGTTCGAGGTATTGTTTGGAGACTCCGACCCTTCCGGGTGGGTTTATTACGCGGCGGTGTTTCATTACGTGGCCCAGGCCGAGGCCCGCTTGTTCCGCGAGGCCGGGTTTACCGGCGCCGCCATAGTGCAAGAGGGCTACGGTCTTCCCCGTGCCCGCGTCGAAGTCGACTACCGCCGTCCCCTCAAGGTTCACGACCGGGGCGTGGTGCGGGCGTGGATCGGACATTTGGGCAACAGCTCCATTCGCATGGAATTCGAGTTGATCCGCGATGGGGAACAGGAAGCCGCGGTAACGGGCAGCATCATCATGGTGACGGTGGGTCTCCTGGCCGAGCGAGCCGTGCCCATGCTCGACTCGATGCGCTCTGGATTGATGCGGTTTACCGAATCGGGGTGACGCTCCGGATTAACGTTATCAAAAAATAAACTCCGGGAGAAATCGTGGACAAGAAAGATCTGCAAGGAAAAGTAGCGCTGATAACGGGTTCCACCAGCGGAATCGGCTTTCGCATTGCGGAGGCGCTGGCCAAGCGGGGCGCCCGGATCGCTTTGAACGGGCGCAGGACGGCGGCGGGAGAAGAGGCGCTGGGGCGCTTGGCCCATACCGGCGCGGAATCGATCTTTGAGCCCGGCAGCGCTGCCCGTTACGATGAAATCAGCCGGGTGGTGGCCGCCGTGGAGCGGCGCCTCGGACCCATCGACATTTTGGTGACCAGCGGCGGGTCGGAAAAGCCTGGTCCCACGCCGTTCCATGAACTGAAACCCGAAGATTTCTTGAAGGCTTTCGAGACCCGCTACCTGCCGCGGGTCTTTCCTGTCCATGCGGCGCTCTCCGGCATGCGGGAGCGGCAGCGGGGCTCCATTGTGCTGATCACCACCGATGCCGCCCGCCACCCCACGCCGGGGGAAGCGTTGATCGGCAGCACCGGGGCTGCGACGATTTTGATGACCAAGGCCCTGGCCCGGGAATTTTCCCGCTGGAAAATCCGGGTCAATTGCGTCGCCTTGACACTGACCTCCGATACGCCCCGTTACGATGATATTTTCAGCAAGCCGGGTTTCGAGAACAAACTGTTCAGCAAGGCATTGAGCCGCTTTCCCCTGGGGCGGGCGCCTACGGCGGAGGAAGTGGCCCAAGTGGCGGTTTTCCTGGCTTCGGATCAGGCGGCGCAAGTTACCGGCCAGACGATCAGCGTCAACGGAGGCCTGTCGTTCGGGGGATGGTGAAATTTGGAGGTTCATCCGCGAAGCAGCGCCGAGACCCTCCGTCGACATACAAGATCGGGCGCCGTCCTTTATAATCCGACGCACATGCGCATCCTGCTCAGCAACGACGACGGTTATTTCTCCCCCGGACTGGCCCGTCTCGCCGAAGAGCTTGCCGGCGTGGCCGAAATCACGGTGGTGGCGCCGGAGCGCGACCGCAGCGGCGCTTCCAACTCGCTCACCCTGGACCGGCCGCTTTCGGTCAAGCGCTCGGCCAACGGCTTCCTCTATGTCAACGGCACGCCGACCGACTGCGTGCACCTGGCCGTCACGGGCCTGCTCGATCAGTTGCCCGACATGGTGGTGTCGGGCATCAACCTCGGCGCCAATATGGGCGACGACACCATCTACTCGGGAACGGTCGCAGCGGCCACCGAGGGCTACCTGCTCGGCATTCCCTCGCTCGCGGTCTCGCTGGCGAGCAAGGCCGGCAGGCATTTCGACACCGCCGCGCGCGTGACGCGGGAGCTGGTCGAGCGCTTGCGCCGCGTCCCCATGTCCGGACCGGTGCTGCTCAACCTCAATGTCCCCGACGTGGCCCACGACGAGCTGCGCGGACTCGAAATCACGCGCCTGGGCAAGCGCCACAAGGCGGAACCGGTGATCAAGGAAATCAGCCCGCGCAAGGAAACCGTCTATTGGGTCGGTCCCGCCGGCGGCGCGCAGGACGCGGGCGAGGGCACCGATTTCTACGCCGTTGCGGCGCAGCGCGTGTCGGTGACGCCGTTGCAGGTCGATCTCACGCACGTGAACCAGATCCCGCTGCTGCGTGATTGGTTAAAGCAATGAACCGCCGCAGCCATCCTCAGGTGCAAGGCATAGGCATGACCTCGCGGCGCACACGCGCGCGCATGGTCGAGCGCCTGCGCAAGGAAGGGATCACGGACGAAACCGTGCTTGCGGCACTGGGTACCGTGCCGCGCCACTTGTTTGTCGAGGAGGCGCTGGCAAGCCGCGCGTACGATGATGATGCGCTGCCGATCGGTTTTTCGCAGACCATCTCCCAGCCCTATGTCGTCGCCCTGATGATCCAGACGCTGCGAGCCGGGCGCGAGCTGGGCAAGGTGCTGGAGGTGGGCACCGGTTGCGGCTACCAGGCGGCGGTGCTGGCGCGGGTGGCGACCGAAGTGTATTCGGTCGAGCGCATTGCGCCGCTGCTGGCCAAGGCGCGCGCCAATCTGCGCGGCCTGCGCTTGTCCAATCTGAGGCTGAAGCACGGTGACGGCAATCTCGGCCTGGCCGAAGCCGCGCCCTTCGATGCCATCATCCTCGCCGCCGCCACCCCGGAGCTGCCGCAGGCGCTGTTGCAGCAGCTCGCTCCGGGCGGCAGGATGATCCTGCCGTTCGGCTCTTCCGCGCAGGTACTGCGGCTGGTGGAACGTACCCGCGCGGGTTTCAGCGAAACCACGCTGGACGCCGTCCGTTTCGTGCCCATGCTGATGGGGGTGGAGTGAAGCGCGCATCGGCTTTGCCGTGCTGTGCCGCCGCAGTGGCGTTGACGCTCGCCGGCTGCTCCAGCCGTCCGGTGCAGGCGCCGGTGATCGAACGCGCGCCGCCGGCCGTCACCCGGCCGGCGGCGCCCGCGGCCGATACGCGCTCCGAAACGTATACCGTCAAACACGGCGATACCCTGTTCAGCATCGCGCTCGACCAGGGCCACGACTACAAGGAACTCGCTGCCTGGAACAAGCTGGATAAGCCGAACCTCATTCATCCCGGCCAGCAACTGCGTCTGAAACCGCCGCCAGGCGTGCAGGAAGCGCCGGTGACGGTGAGTCCGATAACTTCATCGGGGCGGGTCGAGACGCGGCCACTCGGTGCGCAGGGCCCGGTGAGGGCAGACCCCGCGGCGCACCCGCCTAGCGCGCAGGAACCGGTCAAGTCCGAACCTCTGGCGCGCAAGCTCCCGTACTCGCCGGAGAACGTGGCGCTGTTGCAACGCGGTGAAACACGGCCGGGCGCAGGCCCCGTGCCTGCACCTGCGCCCGCATCGGCGCCGGCGCTGGCCGGGAAAACCGACGCCGATATAGATGAGGAGGACAAGGTCGAATGGGGCTGGCCGGTGCGCGGCAGGATCCTCGCCGGTTTCTCCGAGGCGAGCAACAAGGGTTTGGACATCGCCGGCACGCTCGGCGATCCAGTGATCGCCGCGGCTCCGGGGCGTGTGGTCTATAGCGGCAGCGGTTTGCGCGGCTACGGCAAGCTCGTCATCATCAAGCACAACAAGACCTATCTGTCGGCCTACGCCCACAACAAGGACATTCTGGTGAAGGAGGGGCAGAGCGTGGTCAAGGGCCAGAAGATCGCGGAAATCGGCAGTACCGACACCGATGCGCCCAAGCTGCATTTCGAAATCCGCAAGCTCGGCAAGCCGGTGGATCCGGCCAGGTTCCTGCCCCCGTCGTGACCCGGCCATCCTCCCACCCGGACGACGAAACCGAGGGCGAGGCCCAGGCCGTGCCCCTGGCCGCGGTGCGATCCGAGCCGCCCGACCCGGACACCGAATTCCTGTCCGACGTCACCCAGATCTACCTGCACGAGATCGGGCTCAATCCGCTGCTCTCGCCCGAGGAGGAACTGACCTATGCGCGTCGCGCCGTCCACGGAGATTTTGCCGCGCGGCAGAAGATGATCGAGCGCAACCTGCGTCTGGTGGTGAACATCGCCAAGCATTACCTCAACCGCAGCGTGCCCCTGCTGGACCTGGTCGAGGAAGGCAATCTGGGATTGATGCACGCCCTGGATAAATTCGATCCCGAACGCGGCTTCCGCTTCTCCACCTATGCCACCTGGTGGATACGCCAGAATATCGAGCGCGCGATCATGAACCAGTCGCGCACCATACGGCTGCCGGTCCACGTGATCAAGGAGCTCAATCTGGTGCTGCGCGCCAAGCGCCATTTGGAGGCGCACGCGGATCGGGAGGCGAGCGTCAACGACATTGCGCACTTGCTCGGCAAGCCGGCGGAGGAGATACGCAGCCTGCTGGCGCATAACGAACACATGGCTTCGCTCGAAGCGCCGCTGGACATCGACCCGACGCTGTCGGTCGGTGAATCCATCTCCGACGAGCAGACGGTCAATCCGGAGGCCGGACTGCAGACCCAGGAGATCGAGTCGCTGGTGCAGCAGTGGCTGGAACAGCTGAACGACAAACAGCGCAGCGTGATCGAGCGCCGCTTCGGCTTGAACAGCCAGAAAGTCTGCACGCTGGAGGAGCTGGCCGGGCAACTGGGCCTGACGCGCGAGCGCGTCAGGCAGATTCAACTCGAGGCGCTGGGGCAGTTGCGCCGCATCCTGCGCCGGAGCGGGCTGTCGAAAGATGTGCTGTTGTAACGCCGCAGCGCAAATGCCGGATTTATTGGTTGAGCGTCTCCGGCGGCTTGCGCTTCAGCGCCGCCGTATCGCCCGCGTCGCTGAACCCTTGAGCGAAATTGATATTCTTGTTCACTTCCTCGAGGTACAGGTTCTGCCCGCCGAAATGCTGCTGCGCGTAGGAATAGCAGCCGCCCAGGTCGAGATCGAGCCGCTTGGTCGCGCCCCGGAAAAAAATAGGCGTCTTGATGACCAGGTCCTCGCCCGAGGCAAACACCACCTGCTCTACTCCTTCGGGCGAGCGCTTGGTTGCGAGGCCGCCGGCGACGAACTCCGGATATAGGCGATCGCGGCATTTCTCGAGATAGCAGCGGTCGGCCATTTGGGCGATGATGTCCGCCGAACCGAGCATGCTGCCCAGCAACCTGTAGATGGGAGAGGGCACGTTGATCTTCCCGACCGGCATCTCGTATCCGGTGAAGTGGATCAACTCGGCCGCGATATCGGCCATTTCCGGCATGCCGATTTTCGGCAAGTAGTCCTTGAGGAACACCGACCCGCGCGAAACGTGGGTGAGGGTGTACTCGGCGCCGTTCTTGTGCTCGCGGTCCTTCAACTCGCGCACGTAGCCCATATCGTGGAACAGCGCGGTGATCACGCCCAGACGGAACAGGGAATCGCCGAAGGGCTCGGTGCCGACGCGCGAGCGCTCGTAGCCGTCGATCAGGCGCGCCATGGCGAGCGTTACGTCGAGAACGTGCTGGACGTCGTGATAGGCGGTGTCGCAGGGATGATATCCCGGGTACTCGCCTCGGTAGAGCCGGGTGAGGTCGCGGAACGCATGGTCGAGCAGATTGGTGGACGCGGACGGATAGAGTTCGAGATAGATGCGGTCCACTTCTTCATTGACCACTTTTGCATCGGTGGTATTGAAGCGGGAACTGACGTCGAAATCGTTACCGCGATAACTCATTCTTGCCTCCGCAGCGCCGGGCGCTCAAACCATCGGGTCGAGGATGCGTCCGGCGGTTGATTCTTGGTACCGTTGAAATTATCCCGCATGATGCAAACGCGGGGCGATTTTTTCGCCGTTTGTTACAATTTTTGACAATTGCCGTGGCCGGGCGAAACAGCAAATCCGAATATTGGACCAATAGAACCCGGACGGGTTCAAGTCTTGAGGGTGAACGGGCTGAAGTCGGTATTGCGGTCATAGTAATCCTCGTGCTCGGCTCGCTTGAGCGCGTTGACTACCACATAGGTGACCGGGGTGAATACCACTTCCACGCCTACCTTGATCAGGAACTGCGCCAGCATTACCACGGGCAGCTTGTCGTCGGGGATGATGCCGGCGCCATAGAAAGCGAGCGGATAGAACAGCGCCGAGTCCACCGCCTCGCCGAAAATGGTAGAGCCGATGGTGCGGGTCCACAGCCACTTGCCCGCGGTGAGGATTTTCATTTTCGCGAGCACGTAGGAGTTGACGAATTCGCCGCAGAAATAGGCGAACATGGAGGCAAGGACGATGCGCCAGGTCGAGCCGAAGGCGATCTCGTACGCGCCCTGGTGGTCCCAAAACGGCGCCGGCGGCAGCGCCACCACCACCGCCGCCATGAACGACGCAAAGGCGAGGCCCGCGAATCCGGCCCAGATCACCTTGCGCGCGCGGGCGTAGCCATAGACTTCGGTGAGAATGTCGCCGAAGACATACGATATGGGGAAGAACAGCGCGCCGGCGCCGAACGTAACCACGCCCAGGAGCGGCAGATCTATCTGCGCGATCTTCGCCGGACCGATCAGATTGGAGCAGATCAGGACCGTGACGAAGGCGGACATGACGAGCTCGTAATAGCGGTACTGTCGCGCCTGGTGGGCGGGTTGATTCATCGGCGGCCTCGATAAGGGGTGCGCTATTAGACTCCGTTCGGCGCATGCGGGTCAATTGCTGCAGGTTCGCAAAACGTTCGGCCTTGCCCCGGCCTGACTATAGTTCATGCGATAGTGGACGTATCATTTCATTGCAAGCCTTGAACCGGAGTTACCCATAAACCGGAGCGAACGAATTATGCACGGGCAAGCTAAAGGTCCACAGGGAGTACTACGGCAGGTATTTCGTGACGCCGCCAGAAAGCGTGCGCTGTCACAGGCGCGGGCTGGACGCGGAATGGGAGTGTAACGAGCGGTGAGTGTGTAAATACGCCACATGGCAGGTTCGTGACATGGTTAATCAGAGCTTCCCTTTCTTGTATAAGCCGATTTCACCGCCTGCGCGAGTTCCAGCACCGCAGCGGCATACAGGCTGGAGCGATTGTAGCGCGTGAGCACGTAGAAATTGGTGAGGCCTACCAGGTATGCGCTCGCCTCCCCAGGCGATTCCAGTTCGATCAAGGCGCACGGCGCCTCCGGGCGGATCTCGCCGCTCGTGCTCACGCCGAATGCTGAGAGGTCGCCGCAGCGGTAATTGGGCTTGATGCCGGCGTCGACCAGCCTGCGGTATTTTCCTCCCTGCACCTGCGCGGCGAAGGCCACCGGCTGGCCCGTCTCCCAGCCGTGCGCTTGCAGAAAATTGGCGACGCTGCCGATGGCGTCGGCGAAGCTGCCGGAGAGGTCCTGCTTGCCGTCGCCATCAAGATCGACGGCGTAGCGGCGGTAGCTGCCGGGCATGAACTGGGGAATGCCGATAGCGCCGGCATACGAACCCTTCAGCGCGAGCGTGTCGATGCCGGCGTCGCGCGCGTACAGCAGGAAATGCTCCAGCTCGCCGCGGAAGAATTCGGCGCGCGGCGGGTAGTCGAAGGCGAGGGTGATCAGGGCGTCGATGACGCGGTAGCCGCCGGTGTTGCGGCCGTACTCGGTTTCCACGCCGATGATAGCGACGACGATTTCTTCGGGAACGCCATAGAGCTGGGCGGCGCGGGCGAGCGCCTCGCGCTGCCGCTCGCGGAATTCGACGCCGGCCCGGATGCGTTGCGGCGTAAGGAACAGCGCGCGATAGGCCTGCCAGGATCGGGCGCGCGGATCGATCGGCGGGGTGATGGAATTAATGATCGCCGGCTGGAAGCGCGCTTTGGAAAACAGCGCGCGCAGTTCTTTTCTGACAAAACCGTGCTTGTCCGCCATCTCGGCGATGAACTGGCGCACGTCTTCGCGCTTGGCGTACTGCGCGGCTGCGGTGGCGGCGGTGATGGAGGACGACAGCGCCAAGGCGAGCAGCACGCTCGGCAGGCGCGCGGGCCGGCTCAAACGCTGAACTCCCGCACCAGCACGCGCAGCTCGGCCAGCATGCGCGGGTCTGCCCGTTCGCCGTAGCGCAGCGCAATGTAGCGCTCGCCGATGGCGCGTATGAGATCCGCCTTGAACGGATAGCGCTCGGCCGCGCGCGTGACGAAATCGGCCGGGCCTTCATGCGCGGAGCGCGGACTGCCTTTCTTTCCGAGCTTGTCGCAGAAGCGGAGCCACAGGCGCTGCACCGGGTCGAGGGTGCGGATGCGTCGCAACAGCCACGCGGTGAGGAGGGCGAGCAGCCCGCCCACGGCCCAGAACAGCGTCAGCGCCATGTTCTCCCAGCTAGGCTCGTTCATGCCGAAGCTGGTGAGAAATTCGCGCTGGCGTTCCGGGTTGTAGCCCAGCACCAGTTGGTTCCATTTGTTGGCGAGCGCATCCCAGTTGTAGCGCAGCTCGCGCAGCCAGACGAGGGTGGTGCGCGCCATCAGCGGCAGCGGGTCGGTCGCGGGTACTGCCGCGGCGACGCCGGATTCCACCCGCACCGGCGAGGCGGCGGCGGTAGGATCGAAGCGCACCCAGCCGCGGCCTTTGAGCCAGACTTCGGCCCAGGCGTGGGCATCGGACTGGCGCACTATCATGTACCCGTCCACCGGATTGATGTCGCCGCCTTGATAACCGGTCACGATCCGGGCCGGCACGCCGGCCGCGCGCATCAGGAAGACGAAGCTCGAAGCGTAGTGCTCGCAAAAACCGCGCTTGCTGCCAAACAGGAACTCGTCCACCGAATCGCGCCCCAGCAGGGGCGGCTCCAGCGTGTAGACAAAACCCTGCTCGCCGAAATAGCTCAGGGCCCGCTGGGCGATGGCCGCGTCGGTGTTCGCGCTCTGCGCCCATTCCTGCGCCAGCCGGCGCGCCCTGGGATTGAAACCCTGCGGCAGTTGCAGCCCCGGCCGGAGCTCGTCGGCATCGTCGGTGCCGCGTGTGGTGAAACTGGTGTAGGACCTCATGTCGTAGCGCGCGCGGTTGCGTACCGGCGTGCGCGAAATCAGCATGTAGTCGGAGGTGACGCTCGCGTTGGGCGGTATTTTCGCCGCCAGCTCGAGCGCGAACAGCCAGTTGTGATTGTGCGGCTCCAGGGTAATCTCGTAATCGTAGGGAATGCCGGTTGCTTCGAACCTGAGCTGCCCGAAGTGGCGGAAATCGCCCGGGCGCCAAGTGCGGCCATCGAAGTGCCAGAACACCGGCCCGCGCCAGTAGAGCTGCGGCCTCGGCGGCGCGTCCTTTTGAAAGTTGACGCGAAAGGCGATGGCGTCGGACTGCGACAGCCGGCTGATCAAGCCGGGCGACATCGAGTCGGACAGCCCGGTGACGCCGCTGTAGGCATCCTGCGGCAGCCCCCATAGCGGGCCCTGGACCCGCGGGAACAGGAAGAACAGGATCAGCATCACCGGCGCCGCCTGTGCCAGCAACACGGCCGCGGTCTTGAAGTTGGCGCGCAGTGCGCGCGCGGGCGCGGCGAAGTGCACCAGGCTGGCGGTGTTGATCAGCGCCGCGGCGAGCATCAGTCCCGC
>SCTX01000099.1 GCA_004298385.1 Betaproteobacteria bacterium
ACCGACAAAATCTGCTGCTCCGTGAACTTCGACTTCTTCATCCGAACCCCCTGTCAGTCGGTTAGACATCCTGCCAGAGAATTCAACCTGCCGAGTGTCTACGAAACGGGGAAGCTTACGCGTCGAATTCGCGTCGGGATCGCCGCTGCGGATCTCGCGCGACCATTCAAGTTTCCTGGCATCGCTGCCGAAGCGCTCGCGGGCGTCCTGAGCCGTCATGCGGTAGCGGGTTTTCCGCCAGCGGCCGGTATTCGGGTTGCGGACCTCCCAATACCAAAGCACCAGGACCATGCGGCCATTGTCTACCTACGCCGCAACTGTGTCGGCATCCGCTACCCCTAGTCCTGCAGCGCCGAGCTAGCACTAGATGCCGGGCTCCATGACGGCCGCGAAACTGACGGCGCACCGCGCGATTGACCGAATCCGTGGAGCGAGGATTCGTGGTTCCAGCGCTTCATACGGGCAGCGACGAGCAAGCCGCCGAGAATGCCAAAGCGTAGACCCAGAGGCGCCGGCGCGGCCTGATCTCGCAGCACTGCGTCGCACACCACGCCCGCCTCGCGCGCGTGGTGGCGCGATTTCGTCGGCCGCATGACAATGAGCGAATGCGCAAATGGGGGGACTGGCTGAGGGCGGTTTGGCTCTGGTTTCTAGGGGGGTGGCAATTGTGGATGCCGCTTGCCGTAGTTGTTGGAAGCGGCATTCTTTTTTCTCTTATCCCCACGTCGAGCGAAAATCGAATTCGCTACTGCGGTTTATCTCTCGAACTCCTAGGAATAGGCGCAGTTGTTTTCGGTCTTGAGGCGAAGCGTCGGTTGTTCGGATTGAAAGGACTGTGGAGCCGTCTAACAGAGGCAATTTCTCGTTTTCCGTCCTGGCCTGGCAAATCAAAAATGGTTGCGCTTTCCGGCAACTCAATCACGGCGGGGGCCGGGACGTTGACGGCTGCTGGGCTCCGAGAGGAAGCCCGTCCAGACCTGTCAGTGGAGGAACGCTTGTCCGCCGTGGAGGCAGACGTACTGGCACTTCAAAAACAACAGTCTGAATTCACTGTTCAGATACGTCGCCAAAGCGAAGCGACAAACGCCGCAATTGAAGCGGAGCGCAATGCCAGGGAAAAGGACGCAAAGAATCTTAGATCAGAATTGAAAGAGTTGGGTACTGGCGATCTACACATTGAAGCAGCCGGAGTGCTTTGGCTCATGTTGGGTGCTGCGTTGGCGACATTGCCGAGCGAGATAGCACGCGTTATCCAATGGGCGTTGTGATGATTCTGAATGAATCAGGGAACGCGGCTGAACGTCTTGCACGTCGGACAGCGGAACGCGATGCCGTATACTGCTTGAGCGCTCACGCGGCGGAGCAGGATCGTGTCGCACTCAGGGCAGGCGAAATCATGCTCGCCGACGCTTTCGATGTTGGATCGCAGGTCGATGATCGGGGCGAAGTGGCGGCCGGCAGGGTCCGATGGCTGGCCGCGTCCTATCTTGGCTTTCTCCATGCGGACTCGCGCCATGCAGAAATTCAACCAGCGACTAGCGTCTGAGGCAATGCGACCTTGGGAGCAATACCTGGTCTGATCGCAACGGCTGGCGCGCAACGCGATCAATGCGTGGAACAGGAATATCATTCCTGCATGCCTGGTGTCAGGGGAGAAGCCGATGGAAGAAACGCGACGATTTCTTCGATATTTGTTGCCTGGTCTCGTCTACGGCACCCAGACGGTTCTGTCACTCTCCCTGGTTTTGCCGACCTGGACCCTTGGTCAACTCAGCCAAGTCGGAGCTAAGGATTCGCTGGGGATCATTATTGCCGGCATCTTTGGATCTGGTGCCCTTGGTTACTTCTTCGCGACTGTTCACCATTGGTTAAATTGGACTTGCGAACAACGCATCCTCGACCATTCACCGATCGTCAATCGCCTGCAGCAGAGAGGTCTAATCTCCAATCGTGGCGACAATCGTCAAGCGGCGGAAGTAATCTCGTTTGCACTCTGGTATACGCAACTAGGCGCCGGGCGACCAATCGGCGAAATAGTTGATCGAAAACTTACGGCCCTCGGCGATCGTGCGCACGGCCTCGGGGCGACACGCGTTGGAGCCGTCTTCGCCCTGGCAACAACCTTGCTGTTTTGCATCGTTGTCGGGTCGTTTCAGTACGCGATCGAACCTGTGCTCCGGTTCGTGCTGATGCTTTTGCTCAATCTCTTCACCATCTTTGTGTTTCAAAATGGCTATCTGCGCGTTTCCGCTGTCGCACAAGGGATCTACGACAACATCCTTGAGAATGCGCTTGCGACGCAAGGCAAGGATTCGGTCGACGCGCAGGTTTAACGCGAGGTCAGAAAGCTGCTCGTGTGAATCGCCTCGAGATCACCGTCGCGGACTTCACGGGACCATTCGAACTTCCGGGCAGCGGTACCGAAGCGCTCGCGGGCGCCAGTTCAGTCATGCGATAGCGCGTCTTGCACCGGCGACCGGTGCGAGGGTCCGGGATCTCCCAAGACCAAAGCTCGATCGCCATGCCGGCATTGTCACCGAGCGCGCGCCAGCACGCTACACCTGCCGGCACTCCTTCAATTGGCGACATGCTTAAGAAGGTGTCTCTATCCGCTCGTTCAGGCTACCTACTAGATCTAGTAGGTGTGCGAGAAATCTTGGCAAATCCTTGTGTATCAACACGTTATGCAAGTGCCTTGATGCGATTTTCCAAAAGCACACGCGTACCGTTGCACGAAGCTAGCAATGCGGTATAACAAACGGTGAGCGCGGCGAATCAGTGCCGCGTGGAAGAGGTGCCCCCGGGGAAACCCGAGGGCTTCCTCGGGGGCGGTGGACCGCACTAGGCGGGCCGAGATAGACGAGTTTAGTGGATTGTTTGCCGGACTCGGCGGGCTGTCAACAGCGGTACGCGCCTTGTCGATAACGCGAAACAAGGAGCACGACGATGGCGAAAAGACCGCCAAATCACGGGAAACCGTGGTCGGATGCTCAGGTCGCTCAGCTCGAGCGGCTCGCGGCTGGTAACACACCGACGCGTGTGATCGCCCTGCACATGGGGCGCACGCCGGAGGCAGTGTACGCTGCAGCCACTCGTAACGACGTCGACCTGTCACCGACGAATCAGTCGCCCTACGGCCCACGTAGGAAATAGCGACTGAGGGGCCCGGCTTCGGTCGGGCCCTTTTCCAAGAGCTATACGTCACGACACCCAGCACTCTCGGCGCTGTGTCGCTGTAGAACGATCCTGGCGGCGCATAAGTGCAGGTCAACTGCAGCGTCGGCGACGCCGGAAGCCCGTGCTACAGTCCCGCCCGGCTATGAGCTTCCCTCTCTTGCTGATCTGTACTTACGCAGCACTTACGGCCGCCGGGCGTCGGATGCAGCGTGCAATAACTCATTGATTTATGGCGCCCTCGACACGAATCGAACGTGCGACCTGCCCCTTAGGAGGGGGCTGCTCTATCCACTGAGCTACGAGGGCGGCAAGCCGCGATTTTACCTGCATGAAACTTCCCAACTGGACGACGCTGGCGATCTGTCTGCTCAGCGGCACTGCGAGCGCGCAGAGCTGGGCCTGGGACGACGGCACGACGCCGTTCGTCACCTCGCCGCCCGAGGTGGTGGACCGGATGTTGCGGCTCGCCGAGCCGAAAGCCGGTGAAAGCCTCGTCGACCTCGGCTCGGGCGACGGCCGCATCGTGATCGAGGCGGCGCGCCGCTACGGCACGCGCGGCCTCGGCATCGAGATCGATCCGTCGCTGGTGGCGCGCGCCAGGGAGAACGCGCGCCGCGCTGGCGTCGAGGCGCTGGCGCGTTTCGAGGTGCAGGACCTGTTCGAGACCGATCTGCGCGGCGTCGGCGTCGTCACGATGTACCTGCTGCCCGAGGTGAACCTGAAGGTGATGCCGCGCCTGCTGCAGGACCTGAAACCCGGCGCACGCGTGGTGTCGCACGATTACGACATGGGCGCGTGGCGTCCGGACGAAACGATCGAACTACCGGTAGCCGAAAAGATGGTCGGGCCACTCGGCCGCTCGAAGATCCACCTCTGGCTGGTGCCGGCGAACGCGCGCGGCACCTGGAAAGCCGCATTGCCCGCACACGGCGGCGAATGGGAATTCCGCATTGCGCAGCGATTGCAGATGCTCGAGGTTGATGCGCGCGCGCAAGGTCGCGAAATGACGGTGCGCGGCAGCCGGCTGCGCGGCGAAGAATTGAAACTCGTGGTGACCGGAAGCCTCGACGGCAAGCCGTGGAACCATCTGTTCCGCGGCACGCTCAAGGGCGACCGCATTGAAGGCGAAGTCTTGATCTCCGACGGCGACAACCACAGGACGCTTCCATGGACAGCAATCCGGTCGCAGTAACCCCGCAGCCCAAGTCACTGCTCTCGGTCACCGACGGCATCGTCATCACCGTCGGCATGGTGATCGGCGTCGGCATCTTCAAGCTGCCCTCGCTGGTCGCGGGCAACAGTGCGGGCCCGGCGGAGTTCCTGCTGGCGTGGCTGCTCGGCGGCGCCGTGTCGCTCTGCGGCGCGCTGGTGTACGCCGAACTTGCCTCGCGCCATCCGGAAACCGGCGGCGAGTACGCGTTTCTCATGCGCGGCCTGGGACGCGGCGCGGCGTTCCTGTTCGCCTGGTCGCGCATGACGGTGATCCAGACCGGTGCGATCGCCGCCGTCGCTTTCGCATTCGGCGATTACGCCTCGGAGATCGTGCGCCTCGGCGACAGCAGCGCGGCGCTGTGGGCGGCGATCGCGGTGGTGGCGATGACGCTTCTGAATTTCGCGGGCACGCTGCAGTCGAAGACGTTACAGAAATACATGCTGATCGCGCTCGCCGTTGCGTTGGTGCTCCTGTCGCTGGTCGCGCTGCTGTCCGGCGGCACGCCCCGAGCCGCGGCGCCGGGCAGCCACGGCACTTCGTTCGGCCTGGCGATGATCTTCGTGCTGTTCACCTACGGCGGCTGGAACGAGGCTGCGTATCTCGCTGGCGAAGTGCGCGACGCGCGCCGCAACATGACGCGGATCCTGGTCTGGGGCATCGTCGCCGTGACCGCGCTCTACATGCTGGTCAACGCCTCCTACCTCGCTGCGCTCGGCCTGGGCGGCATGAAGGACTCGAAGGCCGTGGCGGCGGACGTGATGCGGCTGGTAGCCGGGGAAAAGGGCGCCATGCTGCTCGCCCTCGTGGTGTGCGTCGCGGCGCTCACCACCATCAACGCCGCCATTTTCACGGGTGCGCGGACCAACTGGGCGCTGGGCCGGGATTTCCCGCTGTTTCGCGGACTCGGCGCCTGGCGTGAAACGGGCAGCACTCCGGCGAATGCGCTCGTCATCCAGGGCGTGATCGCGCTCGCGCTCGTCGCCGCCGGCTCGGTGACGCCGGACGGCTTCGGCGCCATGGTGGCCTACACTGCGCCGGTGTTCTGGACTTTTTTCCTGCTCACCGGCCTGACGCTGTTCGTCCTGCGGGCGAAGAGCGGCGAGCGCCCGGTGTTCGCCGTGCCGCTGTATCCGCTCGTGCCGATCGCGTTCTGCGCCATGTGCGCGTTCATGCTCTGGTCGAGCATCGACTACATCCGCAATCCGGATTTCGGGCCGAAGTTCGGCGACATGGTGCTGGCGGGCCTGGCGATCATGGCGGCCGGAATCCCGGTCTACTGGCTGGCGCGCAAGTGAGGCTCGAGCGGGTCGCGCCGCCGTGACGCTCACCGAGCTGCGCTACATCGTCGCCGTGGCGCGCGAGCGCCATTTCGGCCGCGCCGCGGAATCGTGCTTCGTGTCGCAGCCGACGCTCTCGGTGGCGATCAAGAAGCTCGAGCAGGAACTGGGCGTGGCGCTGTTCGAGCGCGGGCCGGGCGAAGTCTCGGTGACGCCGGTGGGGCACAAGGTCGTGGAGCAGGCGCAGCGCGTGCTGGAAGACGCCTCGCGCATCCGCGATCTCGCGGCGAGCGGCCACGATCCGCTCGCCGGGACGCTGCGCCTGGGCGCGATCTACACCATCGGTCCCTACCTGCTGCCGCGGCTGGTGCCGATCCTGCGCCGCACCGTGCCCGCGATGCAGCTGCACATTCAGGAGAGCTTCACGCACCGGCTGGCGGAGTCGCTCAAGCAGGGCGAAGTCGACCTCATCGTGGTCGCACTGCCGTTCGAGGAGCCGGGCTGCACCACGCTCGCCGTGTACGACGAACCGTTCCTGGTCGCCGTGCCGCAGGGCCACCGCTGGGAGAAGCGCAGGCAGATCACGGGCGAGGAGCTGAACAAGGAGAGCCTGCTGCTGCTCGGCGACGGCCACTGCCTGCGCGATCAGGTGCTCGAATTCTGCGGCTCGCACGGCCATGGCCTGGCGCGCGCGCTCGAGGGCGGCTCGCTGGAAACGATCCGCCAGATGGTGGCGGGCGGGGTGGGCATCACGGTGCTGCCCTCGACCGCGGTCGCCGTGGGCGGTGGCGCCGACGATCTGATCCGCATCCGGCCGTTCGCCCGGCCGGTGCCGCAGCGGCACATCGCCATCGCCTGGCGCAGGAGCTTTCCCCGGCCCCAGGCCATCGAGGCGATCCGCCAGGCGATCCTCGCCTGCGAACTGCCCGGCGTGACGAAGCTCGCGTAGCGGTGCGCGGCGGGCCCGCGATGGACGCCGCATTGACGCAATTTCTCGCGGTGAGGGATGGCGCACGCGATTGAGGCACCGTCGGCCTGGGTGATGCGCTGGGCGCCGCTCATCGCGCGCGGACCGGTGCTCGACCTCGCCTGCGGCGCCGGCCGCCACGCGCGATGGCTTGCTGCGCGCGGGCTCGAGGTGGTCGCAGTGGACCGCGAGCCGCAGTCCATCGCCGGCGCGCGCTTCGTCCAGGCCGATCTCGAGGGCGGGCGGCCGTGGCCGTTTCCCGGCGAGCGCTTCGCCGGCATCGTGATCACCAACTATCTGCACCGGCCGCTGTACCAGACGCTGTTGGCGGTGCTCGCGCCGCGCGGCGTCCTCATCTACGAGACCTTCATGGCGGGGAACGAACGCTTCGGCAGACCCTCCAATCCCGCGTACCTGCTGCGCCCCGGAGAGCTGCTCGAGGCCTTCGCGGGCCTCCAGGTGCTGGCTTTCGAACAAGGCTTGGCGCGAGAGCCGAAACCCGCCAGGGTGCAGCGCCTTTGCGCCAGGCGGTGATCGGGTGGATTAGAATGACAGGCTAGATTTTCATCGAGGACTGGCACTTTATGATCACCGGCAGCCTGGTAGCGGTCGTCACGCCGATGCACGAGGACGGGCGGCTCGACTGGACGCGATTCCGCAACCTCATCGACTGGCACGTCGCCGAGGGCACGGATGGCATCGTGGTCGTCGGCACCACGGGCGAATCGCCGACGGTCGATTTCGACGAGCACAAGGAGCTCATCCGCATCGCGGTCGAGCACGCCCAGGGGCGCATCCCGGTGATCGCCGGCACGGGCGGCAAT
>SCTX01000169.1 GCA_004298385.1 Betaproteobacteria bacterium
ATCAATACGACCAGGTCAAAACGGGCTTGCAGGGCTTCAATTGGGCCCGTGTGAAGCTTCGTTACACCGGGAATCGACTCAATCGGCGCCTTGTTACGCGCATCGAGCTCCAGCCCCTCCATATTCCAGCCTGGATTGTCTAGGCCAAACGCGCGCAAGAATGCGCCGTTTCCGCAACCGATGTCCAGAAGCGCTCCCGTCGCGGGGACAGCCCCATTGCGTTTCACCCACTCAACAATCCTGCTAGATCGCGCCAAGCTCAAACCGGTGTCTTGCTCGAAACTTGCTTGTTCGACGCCCCCCGCTTGGTCATACACGGCGTATTCAGCGTAGATGCGCTGGGACTCGCGAAGCCAGGACTCGGTAACCGGTTTTTGCACCGTTCCACAGCCGGTGCAAGTCGCCAGAAGCCCCTCACCCTGCCAAACGCGGCAATCCGATGTCACTTGATGCGCAACGGGATACCCCCCCACTGCAACGAGTCGGCCTCCGCAGATATGGCACTTTGTTGGCTGCGGCATCGGCTACGCCCTTACCAAACTCAAATATTGCTGGCCTCGACCGAAGGCACCACGAAAGGCAGTCATTTCGCCGATCGTTTGTGCATCGGGAATTCTGCCGCCGTCAAACAAGGCGAGGAATTCGGCGATCGCCGCCTCGGATTGCCGGAGACCGCATTGCCGTGTGATTGTGTGGACGCTCCGAACATGGGCGAGGTCCTTGCCTATGGTCCCCGATGTGATTGCCGCCCAATTCTCCGGAATTCGCTGTTCCAGTTCCAGGGAAAATGCCCTGCAAAAGCGATATAGCGGTTCGCTTGCTGCGCCATCGGAAAGACTGAGTTCGTCATGGTGCAGGAAATTGTGCCGTTGCGAGGCAAAGGAATCGGCAAACGCTTTATTGTAGTCGCGCGGATCCAGCGGGAGATTCTTGTACCAGCTCCAGTTGCTCATGAATACCGGACTGGATCCATAGAAATAGAATTCTTCACCGAAAACATTGAGACACCGTTCAACCGAGAACTCATGGCTTGCCGCAAGACTAGCGGCCGCGGGGTTAAGCAAGTTGTCCCAAATCCAATCCTCCGCGGGCCTAGACATTCCGCTCAAAGCATTCAAGTGCGGCTGAAAAGCAGGCAACAGGACGCGGACTGCTTGCAGGTCGCCATCCCGGGTTCCCGAGGCATCGACCAACCTGTGAACCAGCAGTCGCGCCAAATACCGCCGAAGTGATTCAAAAAAGACCGAAACCGCATCTGCGCAGGTAACGACGAGGATACCACCCTTGCGCACTTTGCCAGCGAGCTGCCGCAAAAATACGCCCTGATCGCCAAGCCCTGGAATCAATCCTTCGCAGATTACGATGTCGTAGGTTTTCTTCTCGGGAAAATTATCCAGCCTGGTATTGAAGAAACGGACGGAGTCCGAGCAAAGCTTATATTCCTTGAACAGGCCAACCATCCTCTCGAAGCCCGTCGGGTTCGGCTCTACAAGGTCGTAGCACCTTGCCTTGAATGTCGCGGTTACAATTGAATTGTGACCCGAACCTGGGGCCACTTCCAGAATGTCCCGGCCTTCAAACAGCGATGCGGCGAGGCCCAGGGTTCGATACAGACCAATGCGTCTGCCAAAATGCAATTCGAGGTCATCAAGGTTCTGCGAAACCGGTGATATTTGATTGGCGCCGTAGAACTGAAGAAATTCATTCATCTTTGCATCCGCGAGGACTAATTTGGCGGACCGCGTATCAGTGATACTCCGGTCCGCACGCCAAGCATCGAAATCTATCGTGCCAAGCCAAAACTTTCGTTATTGCCTGCTCAATTCCCATGGTTGCCGGTCATCGCAAGGTACCCATGTTGATGAGAACGCGGCCGGCCTCGCCAGAACGGAAAACGCGAATAGCTTCATTGATGTCGTCCAGCGCAAATTCATGTGTAATGAGTCCCTCAAGTCGCAGGCGCCCGCGTTCCACAAGCCGGATCAATCGAGGTATTTCGACGTCCGGCACGACGCCTCCGCCTTCCGATCCCTTGAGTACTTTCTTGAAGTGCAAAGGCAGGGTGTAGATGCTTACCTTGTCATCCTTTCGTGGCACCCCGACCAGTATGGTTCGGCCGTCCGGCTGAGTTAATTCGTATGCCATCTCGATGACGCGGGCGTTGCCGGTCGTGTCGATGACAACATCGGCCCCTTTTGACCCGACGACATCCAGAATTTTCCGACGAATATCCGCGCACGTCGCCGAATTGAATGCATGAGTCAGACCCCAGCGCAAACCCATTTCGACCTTCTTGTCTATGACATCCACGCCGACGATGGGGTTCGCCGACACCATGTCGGCGGCTTGCGCTATATTCAGGCCCACTCCTCCGCATCCAAAGATGACTATAGACTGGCCGATCTTGACTTGGGCATCGTTGTTTACCACGCCCGTGGCGGTCGTGATGGCGCAACCGAATAGAGGAGCCAGCCGGAGCGGAAATGTGTCGGGGATTACCGTGAGCCGGTTCTCCGATATGAATGCTTCTTCGTTGAACGTGGTTACCCAGCCCGCATTTACAGTGCGGCCATTCCAGTCGTATTTTGGCGCTTCCGACTGAATGCCTGCGCTGGGCCTCCAGTGCAGAACCACGCGATCGTTCGGCCTGACCGTCTTGACCCCCGGGCCAATACCTAACACCGTTCCGGATGCTTCATGGCCCAGCAGGTGAGGCAGGAATTTATCCGGCCCCTTGGTCGCCTCAATTTCGTTGATCTGCGCACCGCAAATGCCGCTGAAATGGATCTTTACGTGAACCTGGCCATAGACCAGTTCATCCGGCAGTTTGAGGTCGACGACTTCAAGGGGAGCTTTGCTTTGAACGAGTACCGCAGCTTTCATCACGCCCCCTCATTCGAAATAGATGAATTCATAATCACCCGAGTAGCCGAAATGATTGTAAAGCCATATCCATTCGGCAGTGTCGAAAAAGGATTCGCAGGTCAGTGCCCAACACTCGAGATTGAACAGTTCCAGTTCGCTGCGATAGCTCTCGAGCATGACATAGCCTTGTTTGCCCACCCGTTCAATTTCGCTCAGCGCAGTAGCCAATTCAAACAGCCGCAGGTTGTGCAGGCAGCCGAGCGAGATCACCAGGTCAAATTGATCGTCGCCAAATGGGAGGCGGTCTTGAGCCCGGTAAATGAATAGCTTGTCCTTGATGGCGGGATGCGCATTTTTCAGCCCGTGATGCGAAACATCGAATCCGGAGACGTCAAGACCGGGTTCGATCTGCAACATTTCGTATAGTAGAAACGCTTTGCCGCAACCGACGTCGAGAACCCTGGATCCGGCACGCAGCTTGTACGTCTTGATGAGCGCTTCGGCAACCGGCTTCCATCGGCCCGGAATGAATTTGTACCCGCCATACCCATAGCGACGATCGCCGTCCCAGTAATCCGCTTCGTACTCCTTGGCCTTGTGCATGCAATGGACTTTATCGTCGATCATGCGCGCGAGGTAATCGCGGCGCGTGGCCTGGTGCAACGGGGTAACGAAATTTCTGAGCTGTCCCATCAGGTTTCTCCAAACAGACAATTGAAAATTTTGACTGGCGGACGCATTGGCGCCCGCGCGTGGAATTCCATTATCTAGTTTCGACGAAGTTGTCGGCACATCGTGTCACGCAGCGCATCGACGGTGATGCCCCAATGATCGAGAAGCGAGTTTTGGCTTCCGTACTGATCGGCGAAATGATCCGGTATGCCGATGCGGGCGATTTTGACGGCTTGCTCCGGCATTTCATCGTTGCAGAATTCAAGAACGGCGCTGCCCAGTCCCCCTATGCGCGTGTGTTCCTCCACGGTAACGACGCCCGCAACCTTGGGCAGCCAATGACCAAGTGCCGTCCGATCGAGCGGCTTGACGGTGTGCACGTGCAATACACCGCATGGTAGCCCTTCGGCTGCGAGCTTGTCTGCCGCCTGCAGGGCAATCTGCGTCATTACACCGGTGGTGACGAATACGCCTGAACCGGGCTCACGCAGCAAAATGGCCTCGCCGATTTCGAATCCATTCTCGTCGCGGCTGACGACGGCGTCGCCGCCTTTTCCTAGCCGTATGTAGATGGGATGAGGCCAGTCAATGGTCTTTGCCATGAAACGCCGCATTTCCTCCGCGTCGCAGGGCGCCACGATCGTCATGTTGGGCAGGGCGCGCATGATGGCGAGATCCTCCACGGCAAGGTGCGTGGGACCCAGGGGCGCGTACACGGCCCCGCCGCCGTTGGCGATGAGTCGCACGGGAAGATCCTGCAAGCAAAGATCCAGGGCCACCTGTTCGTAGCAGCGCCGCGTGATAAATGTGGCGATGGTATTGACGTAGGGAATGAAACCTTCCATTGCCAATCCGGCGGCCATGCCGATGACGTGCTGTTCGCTGACCCCCTCCATGAAAAAGCGCTCGGGCATTTCCATTTTCATGGCATTCAGCACACCCGGGCCGAGATCCGAGCCGATATAGACCACGCGCGCATCAGCCTTTGCCAGCTCGTGTACCGAATCCAAACATCTTTTGCGCATCGAAACGCTCGCTCTTCAGATCAAACACTCGTACATGGACCTTATTTCTTCGGAGGTAAGGCCGGATTTGTGATGCCATTCCGCCTTTCCTTCGGCAAAAGGGAATCCTTTGCCTTTAACCGTGTGGCAAATTACCGCCGTCGGCCTTTGTTCATCGAGCGGCAAATGCGCTACCAGTTGCTCAAGTGCTTTGAGGTCATGACCATCGACTTCTTCCACCGCAAAGCCGAAACTGCGCCATTTGTCCGTCAGGGGCTCGAGATCCAGCACATCTTTCGTCGGCCCATAGGATTGCAGCTTGTTGTAATCGACAAATACAGTCAGGTTGGAAAGCCTGTGCTTGGAGGCTGACATCGCGGCTTCCCACACCGAACCTTCATTTATCTCGCCATCCCCCGTGACAACCGCCACGCGGTATGTCTGTCGCCGGATCCTTGCCGCCAGTGCCATGCCCACCCCGATGGACAAACCATGTCCCAGTGCGCCGGTGGAAGCCTCCACTCCGGGGAGTTTGCCCCACTCGGGATGTCCGCCCATGCGCGAGGTGGGCGTGCAAAATGTCTTGAGTTCTTCCCTGTTGAAATACCCCTTGTCCGCCAGAATCGCATACAGCGCGAGGCAACCGTGTCCCTTGCTGAGAATACAACGGTCGCGATCGCTCCAATCCGGTTGGGTGGGTCGAAACCGCAAGAACGAGTCGTACAAAACTCTGAGGATTTCGATCATTGACATCGAAGAACCCAGGTGGCCCCTTCTGCCACCTTCAAGGGCCTCGACAATGGCGCGCCTAAGATGCTTGGATCGCTGGTCCAAATCCATACATGGCCTCCTTGATTTCCTGGAGAAGCGCTCTCGACTTGTTCAACTGCTCAAGGCGGATCTTCGACAGGCTATTATTCCTTTCCGGATCGGCATGCAACCGGTGATCCGCGCCCTGCGACAGGAATTCGTTGAGCAGAATCAGACACCAGCGCAAACCATACAAAGGCAGATACGAATCCAAGCGCAGACGAAAGGTCGAATCCCCCCGGAATGCATCCAAACAAGTCTCAATCCAGCGTTTTCTCATTGCCGACCCAAGGCGCATACCGGGGTGCCAATAGAAATCCGACACCAGCTTAACCGGGTCATCCCATCCGAAATACTCGAAATCGATGAATACCGAACGGCTGCCTTCGGACCGAATGGCATTATGGGAACCAAAGTCAGAAGGGCTCGGAATCTGCCGATTGCGCGGTAGTTCGGCGGCAAACAGGCTGCCGCACACCCGCCGCGCAACCGCCACCGCATGGTCAAACTCAGGATAGAACTCATCATTGAGGAAAGCATCCAATTCCTGCAACCCGGCCGCCCCCAGCAGTTGCCATCGCTCTTGAATCTGTCGGCCAATTTCCGCTCCGCTCAAACAGGCTTGGGACGCTTGGGCGAACCGGTCGAAGCCTCCTTCTCTTTGGCCGTCGCGGTACAAGCGGCTGACGAATTCGACTGCGTCGGCCAAGAATGGCTCGTCCGGCACCTCAATATGGCCGCCGGGAATCCAGCGATATATTCCCCAGTTGAGGCGTGTGTCCGCGCCAATCGCTTCCGCGACCGGATACTGGCGCTTCCGCAGTTCCTGGCATGCTGAAAACTCGGTTTCCAGCCGCGGGCGCGAATCGCGTTGGCGGTCCGGGTAGACCTTAAGCGCGTAGCTTTCCGCTGATCCGGCCGTGAGCTCGTACACCCGACTGTTTCCCCTGCCCTTTCGGAGTTGCGCGTGTGTCGTGCCGAGTGATGGAAATCTCGCCTGAACCACCCTGCATACATCTACTTCCCCTGCAGGCTCGATTAGCTGTCGCGCCATTTCCCGCCATGAAGGCACGGCGAGCACGGACGCGTCTGTCGGGCCATCTGCTCCGCCGGGACTTGGTTGAAATAGTATCCGTTGCGTTGCCTGCGGAAAGTCGGGCTCTTCGAGTACCTCGCTTAGATCATCGATGAAATGAGTGCAGCCCAGTTCTTGGATGCGGCCTAACTTGTCCTCGCGCGTGGCTTCGAAGAACACGTTCTTTCTGCCCACGCCAAGATCACTCTCGTCCAGGAGTCCGTTCTTCTCAAGCCAGAGCATCGCCTGATCACGAAGCGGAACCCGGTCCACATCAAAATGGCCAAATTCAGACTTATGGCTGACGATGAATATCTCGTGCCCCTTGAGTCTGGTCAAACAGACGAATTCGAGAAATCCCGGGAACATTTCCGCTTCGAGCATATGCCTGCCATAGACTTGGCCCTGCAATCGTTGCCAGTCCAGGTCTCCGCCCGGCCGACTCAGCAATCGCGCCTTGACATCTTTCTTTGACGACGCCATGTCGCGCGTGATGAGACCCATCGTTGCCGCTACCGCGGGAAACGACCGGTCATAGCAAACAATGGTGTTATCGAAATCAATGCCTATGCGGAGCATTATTTCAACTTCAAACTCTGCATGCGCTTGATGTTGAAATAGCGTTCATCCTGCAGCGAGTCCGGAAGCAGACCGGCTTCGAAGGCCCGCTTGAGATCCTCTACCGCCTCGCGAATAGTGTGTTTCGCCGCAAACCCGAGTTTCCGCGCTATCTTCTTGGATGAGATGTGATACGAGCGGTTGTCATTGGTCGGCGTCGCAATCAGTCGAACATCGTCGCCGATCGCCGCTTTGACTGTTTCTGCCAGCTCAAGGACGGACTTGTTTTCGTCACCCGCGTTGAAAATCTCGCCCGCTATCGCTTCCTTCGGAGCGTTCAGCAATGCAACGTAGCATTCGACCATGTCCGCGATATGAATGTTCGGACGCAATTGCTTCCCGCCAAACACGGTGATTTCCCTTTTGTGGAAGGCCAGATTGGTCAGAATATTGACCACCACGTCCAATCGCTGCCTGGGCGAATAGCCGCAAACGGTTGCCGGTCGGATGGTAACGGTGGTGAAATCCGGCGACTGGTACTCGGCAAGAATCTTCTCGCAATCGGCCTTGAACTTTGAATAGTCGGTAAGGGGCTCGAGTGTCATGTCCTCGTGTACGTTGGATTCGCTCTTGACGCCGTAGACGGAGGATGACGATGCGTAGATAAACCGCTTGACGCCTGCTTTCTTGCTGACTTCCACCAACGGCCTGAAGGCATCCAGATTGATCGATTTTCCAAGTTCGGGGCTCAAATCAAAACTGGGATCGTTTGAGATGCACGCGAGATGTATCGCCGCGTCGTGACCGGCAATTGTCCTTTTGAGCAGTTCGACATCTCGGATATCGCCTTTGACCGTCGTCAGGCGAGGATGCGGTTTAAGTACGTCCTCGCCGTACATCATGAGATCCAGCACGGTAACCATGCAGCCTTCATCGAGTAGCCGCGGCACCAGCATTGCCCCCACGTAACCGCCGCCTCCCGTTATGTAGATGCGGTTGAGATCATTTTTCATCGTAAGCCCATTCACATTCATAGTCATTTGAGAATCGGTCATTCATATGCCGGCGAGGCCGAGAAGGGATCAGACGTCGGCCCCTAGGTACTTGAACCAGTCCCGCGTGGCCGCAGCAATGCTCGTCGGTGTCCACACCGGAGCGTTGCGCCAATAGTCGATATTCTTCAGCACTTCCGCCACACCCTCTTCAATGGTGATCTTTGGAGACCATCCAAGGTCTCGCTTGATCCGGCCGATGTCGGCAAAGGTGCAGTCGGGTTCGCCCGGACGCTTGGGAATATTCACTTTCTCACCGCCGAGAAGCTCAACCAAACGATTGACCGAGACCGTTGTTCCACTTCCCACATTGTAACAATCCCCGATCCGGTCGCTGCCTGCGGCCGCGATGAGAGCCCCCACCACATCCCGGACGTAGGTAAAGTCGCGCGTTTGTGTGCCATCGCCGACCACGGTAAATGCCTGGCGGGCCAATTTCTGCGCCAGGAACACGCCAAACACCGCACCATAAGTGCCGGAGGTGCGCGAGCGGGTACCATAAACGTTGAAGAACCGCAGGGACATCGCCGGCAACTTATAGACCTGCGCCCAATGCATTACCAGTTCTTCACCGAGTCGCTTGGTTAGCGCATACGGGTATTGGGGCCGTATCTCCGCCGTTTCCGGGGTTGGATATTGATCCGGAATGCCATAGCACGACGAGGACGCCGTGTAGACAAGACGTCGGATTCCCGCCGCCTTGCATGCTTGCAGAATGTTGAAGGTACCATCCACATTGGCGCGAAAGTAGGCATCCGGATTCTGGATGCTGGGCACAATGTCGGCCAGCGCCGCAAGATGAAACACCCAGTCAATATTCTTTAGCTGCCGCATCCAGTCGCCGGGTACTGCGAGATCGGATTCGACGACCTCGACCTTTCCTCCGAGATGGCTCAGGTTCTCCGGCCGACCGGTGCTGAAGTTGTCAAGCACGACAACTTCATGGCCCGACGCCAGCAAGGCGTCGACGAGATGGCTGCCGATAAAACCGGCGCCGCCGGTGACCAGCGATCTCACCTCAGCCCCTCCCCTCTCGATACAGCCATTGCATGCAGACGTGTCCGACAATGAGTTGGAGGTCTTCGGCGATCTGCATGTCGTCGATCGGAAAATGGATCGCGATATCGGCAAGCGCCTTGCTCCTGCCGCCGGAAAACCCAAGAATGGCACAGCTGGTGATACCCATGGCGCGTGCCTGCTCCAGTGCCGCCACGATATTGGGGGAGTTCCCGCTGCCCGACAGGACTATGAGCAGATCGCCCGGGCTCCCCTGTACAGCGAGTTGCTCGGCATAAATTCGGTCGTATCCAAGATCGTTGGCGAGGCAGGTGATGACTGCAGGGTTTGCTGAAAGCGCCTCGACGCGGAGCCCACCCCCGGTTTTTTTTGCGATTCCATAGAGGTAATCGTTGGCCAGATGGATGGCATTGCCGGCGCTTCCGCCATTCCCGCAAATAAACACCCGGTTTTTCTCGATCCAGCAACGCTTCATTTCGCCCGCGAGATCCTGCGCTCCGCTCCAGTCAAATGAAGCGAGAACGCTCGAAAGCCGCTGAGCATAGCCCGAGAAGAACTTGATCGAATTCATGAGGCAGATCCTGGAATCCCGGCATCAAACGACAATAGCCGTCTGCTGCATCCACCTGGGTTTATAGAGGCGATCGTCGACCTTCAGATCGCAGGTACGTTGGTTCTCAATGCCGCGGCTTTTCCCCGGCTGATTCCTTCGCCTGGCAGCAATGCCCGCACTTGTGGACGCTGCCGCAAGCGCACGGATCGTTACGGTCTCGCTTCATATTCACAGAACACAACTAATTGTTTAGCTGAGAATTTTACCTTATTCTGGAGCGATCGTGTTTATCAAACTAGATGAATGCGCGAAATTCGAAAGTAGCAGGTTTTGCGGAAAATCGTCACTCCTTCGCGGTTTTTTTTCCATTACCGATATTCTGCTCGCCAATTTCAGGTGATGCGGCCGGTGATTCTTCACACCAGCGCTGCCACAACTGGCGGTACTCCTGCTCCACCGAGCGCACGTAGGCCTGCTGGTCCCCGATCACCGAGCTGACAATCCCGCGCAGTTGCCCCCGCAGCGCGGCCAG
>SCTX01000100.1 GCA_004298385.1 Betaproteobacteria bacterium
CGGTTCCACCAGGAACGAGCGCAGCAGGAACACGATCAGGATCACCGGGAAAAAGCTCTTCGGGTATTCGATCCACCAGGGCTCTTTCGCCCCGGCCGCGCGGCGTTTGCAGAAATACACCGCGTCCAGCGCCGACATGGCGCCGGTTACGAGCAGCAGGCTGAACAGCAGCAGTGCGAAATTCATCTATGTTCCTATACGTGGCGACTGAAATTGCACCACCTTATTGCAAGGCTGCACTATTGCGCGGACGAGAAACCGTCCGCGCGGATCGTCGATTGCGCACGGACGAAAAGCCATCCGTACGCAATCGACGATCTTGTATAAATGCAACCTCAAACCGTTGTTGCTTTTATCCATAACCGTGTTTTCTGTACGGATGCGCTTTTCATCCGTACAGAAAACACGGTTGGCGCGCGCGAGCGCGCAATGGCCGCTCTTGGTATGCGACGACATAAACAACTAATCCACCTGTAAAATCGCGAGGAAGGCCTCCTGTGGGATTTCCACGTTGCCCACCTGCTTCATGCGCCTTTTGCCGGCTTTCTGCTTCTCCAGCAGTTTTTTCTTGCGCGTTATATCACCGCCGTAGCACTTCGCTAGCACGTTCTTGCGCAACGCCTTGACGTTCTCGCGGGCGATGATGTTGGCGCCGATCGCCGCCTGCACCGCCACGTCGAACATCTGCCGCGGGATCAACTTGCGCATGCGCGCCACCAGTTCGCGGCCGCGGTAACGGCTGCTGTCGCGATGCACCATCAGCGACAGCGCGTCGACGCGCTCGCCGTTGATGAGAATGTCGAGTTTCACCACGTCGGATGCGCGGTATTCCTTAAATTCGTAGTCGAGGGAGGCATAGCCGCGACTCGCCGACTTGAGCTTGTCGAAGAAATCCATCACCACTTCGGAGAGCGGCATCTCGTAGGTCAGCATCACGTGCCGGCCGGTGTAATGCATGTTTTTCTGCACCCCGCGCTTTTGCGTGCACAAGGTCATGATGGCGCCCACGTGTTCCTGCGGCACGAATATGGTCGCGGTAATGATGGGTTCGCGTAGCTCCTCGATTTTAGACGCGTCGGGCATTTTCGCCGGGTTCTCCACCCGCTGCACCGTGCCATCGCCCAGCAGCACCTCGTACACCACTGTCGGCGCGGTGGTGATCAGATTCTGGTCGTACTCGCGCTCCAGGCGCTCCTGCACGATGTCCATATGCAGCAGGCCGAGGAAACCGCAGCGAAAGCCAAAGCCCAGGGCTTGCGATACCTCGGGCTCGTATTGCAGCGAGGCGTCGTTCAATTTGAGTTTGGTCAGCGCATCGCGCAGCCCGTCGTAATGATTGGCCTCGACCGGGTACAGCCCGGCGAATACCTGGGGCTTGATCACCTTGAACCCGGGCAACGCCGCCGCCGCCGGGCGCTCGGACAGGGTGACGGTGTCGCCCACCTTGGCCGCCTGCAGTTCCTTGATGCCGGAGATGATGAAACCCACCTCGCCGGCTGCGAGCCGTCGGCGCGTCTGTGACTTGGGCGTGAACACGCCGACCTGCTCGCACAGGTGCACCGTGCCGGAGGACATGAGCAGAATCCTGTCCTTGGGGCTCAAGGTCCCGTCCATCATGCGCACCAGCATCACCACGCCGACATAATTGTCGAACCAGGAATCGATAATGAGCGCTTTGAGCGGCGCCTCCGGATCGCCCTTGGGTGGCGGGATGCGCGCAATGACCGCCTCGAGAATGTCTTGCACGCCCTCCCCGGTCTTGGCGCTGACGCGTAGCGCGTCCTTGGCGTCGATGCCGATCACGTCCTCTATTTCGCGTATCGCCCCCTCCGGGTCGGCCGACGGTAGGTCGATCTTGTTCAGCACCGGCACCACTTCCACGCCCTGTTCGATCGCGGTGTAGCAGTTCGCCACCGTCTGCGCTTCCACCCCTTGCGAAGCGTCGACCACCAGCACCGCGCCCTCGCAGGCGGCCAGCGAGCGCGACACCTCGTAGGAAAAATCCACATGCCCCGGGGTGTCGATCAGGTTGAGGTTATAGAGGTTGCCGTCGCGGGCCTGGTACTGCAGCGCCGCGGTCTGCGCCTTGATGGTGATGCCGCGCTCCCGCTCCAGGTCCATGGAATCGAGCACCTGCTCCTCCATCTCGCGCTCCGACAGCCCGCCGCACAACTGGATAAAGCGGTCGGCCAGCGTCGATTTGCCGTGGTCGATATGGGCGATGATGGAAAAATTACGGATGTGCTGCATCATGAAAAAGGGTGCCTGCGCGGCACCCTTTGAAGAATAAGTTTCGGTATTTTAACGGATTTTGACTAGATAAGCACGAACTTTCCCGGCATCTAGATGATAATGGCACAGCTCGGTGCCGGCATGCACCAACACCGGCACCAGCGTGCCGAAACGCTGCTCCAGAGCGGCATCGCTATCGACATCGACTACATCCACGGCGAAGCCGAACTCACCGCGCAGGGATTCCAGCGCGGCGAGCATCTCATCGCACAGATGGCAGTAGCCGCGGCCATAGAGGGTAAGCCGCAGCCTTGCTCCGTCCGTCTCAGGCGGTCGCACGGCGGCTTACTTGCCATTCAGCCCTTTGATCGTGATGAAGTTCTGGTTCTCGCCTCGGCGCACGTGCAAAGTGATCGTGGCGCTTTTGTCTATGGCGCTTAGCGCCTTGTTGAACTGCGCCACGCTCTTGGCCTCGGTATTGTTGCCCTTGTGGATCAGCGCCAGGATGATGTCGCCCCTGCGGATGTCGCCGCGCGTTTGGCCGCGCACTTCTTCCACCACCACGCCACCCGCGATCTTGAGCTCCTTGCGCTGATCATCCGAGAGCTCGGACAGCACCAAACCGAGGCGGTTGGCGGCCGCTTCGGCCGGTTTCGCACCCCTGCTTTCGCGGCTCGCCTGCTTGTCCGCCGGAATTTCACCCACAGTCACTGTCAGGTCCTTGGCCGCGCCTTTGCGCCACACCTGCATGCCCACTTTGCTGCCGGGGCGGGTAGCGCCGACGATGCGCGGCAGGTCGCTCGAGCTCGATACGCTCTTGCCGTCGAACTTGATGATGATGTCGCTTACCTCCACCCCGGCTTTCTCCGCCGGGCCGCCCTTCTCCACGGAGTTGACTAGGGCGCCTTCGGGCTTGGCCAGGCCGAAGGAGTCGGCCAGTTCCTTGGTCACCTCCTGGATCACCACGCCGATGCGGCCGCGGCTGACGCGCCCGGTGCTGCGCAATTGGTTTTGCACGTCCAGCGCGAGGTCGATGGGGATGGCGAATGACAAGCCCATGTAGCCGCCGGTGCGGCTGTAGATCTGCGAGTTCATGCCGACCACCTCGCCGCGCAGGTTGAACAGCGGGCCGCCCGAGTTGCCCGGGTTCACCGCGGCGTCGGTCTGAATGAAGGGCACCAGGTTTTCCTGCGGCAGCGAGCGGCCCTTGCCGCTGACGATACCGGCGGTGACGGTGTTGTCGAAGCCGAAGGGCGAACCGATCGCCAGCACCCATTCGCCCACCTTGAGCTTGTTCGGATCGCCCAGCTTGACCATGGGAAGCCCGCTCGCCTCGATCTTGATCAGCGCCACGTCGGTGCGCTTGTCGGCGCCGACGACCTTGGCCTTGAATTCGCGCTTATCGGTGAGGCGTACCGTGATCTCGTCCGCTCCATCGACTACGTGCGCGTTGGTAAGGACGTAACCGTCGGCGCTGATGATGAAGCCCGAACCCAGCGAGCGCGTGGAAAACTCGCGCGGCGACTGGCCGGGATTCTGCGGCATGAAGCGGCGGAAGAACTCGTAGAACGGGTCGTTCTCATCCAGATTCGGCATTTGCGGCATGTTGGCGCGCTCGCGCACGTTTTGCGCAGTGCTGATGTTGACTACGGCCGGCCCTTGTTTTTCCACCAATTCGGTGAAATCGGGTAAATCGCGCGCTTGCGCAAAGACACCCAACGGCAGCAGCAACAGCCATAGCAGCAGTAGTTTTCGCATGATTACCTTCCTTCTTGCATTTAGGGAGTTTTAAAGAAATTACGAGTACAGATCCGCGTGCGCCGCGGGCGCTTGATCAAGGCTTGCGGTACTCCACCGAATCCGAGATTCTCTTCACGCTCTCGGCAGGAGTCTCTCCGACCACGGTGACCAGATGCTCGGCGATCCGCCGGCTGTAGATGTTGATCGCCCCCTGGCGCGACGGCCCCGGCTGCGGCAACGAGGTCTTATTGACTATCGGCTCGATGAACACCGATACCGCGGCCAGGCCGTCGGAAAAAACCACGTGCCCGACCTCGCTCGACCCGCCCTGGGTGCGCTTCATCTCGGTGACTTTCTTGAAGCCGGGCAGCTCCGGTTTAATGGACCAGCCGGACGCGGCTAGACTAGTCGCCACGGCGCCGGAGTTCTCGACGCGCCAGGCGCGCGACTTGGCGAGAAATCTGGATTTGAGCTGACCATGGTCGATCTTGCCGCCGATGGCGATCTGGGTGAAGGCAAACTGCTCCACGACCTCGTTCCTGTCGTTGAAGGTCTGGGACTTGAGCAGCATGCCTGTGTTGGTGTCGGCCCACATCTTGTGGCCGTAGCGCATCTTATCTTTGGGTTGGAGCACGATCGATTGGCAGTCGTAGCCTGCAACGCGCTCTACCCCGCCTTTAATCACCTCGTAGTATTCGCCCAGGTCCTGCAGGTTTGCCGGCAGCAGTGCCGGAAAAACCCTGTGATCGGTCTGTTTGTCGACCTTTACCGTCATGCTGCCAGGCAGGTAGCACTTCACTTCGTCGCCGCTGCGCACGATCTCGCGCGGCTGGCCGTCCAGCGTCTCCAGGCGCTCGTGCACCCCGTTTCGCCCCACGACGTGGACAATGCGCAAAGTTTCGGCCTGATCGCCGCTGCGATAGACGAAAGTTCCGCTGTAGCTGAGTTTTTCAGCAGCTAAATGTATGCGTTGCAGCCATGACAGCGCATCGCCTTCGGCCCACGCCGCCTGAGCCGACAGCGCGAGCAGCAGCACGGCCAAGATTCTCATCGACGCACGGCGCTCCGTTCTTCGGCCACGGTGCGCACATAAGGCGCTACGCCCTGCATTGCGTTGCTGGGGGAATAGCGCTGGTGGGCGAGCAGGTAGTCCTTGGCGCCCTCGCCCGCGGGCACTGCGACCTGTTTGACTTCGGCCGCGGGGACGGCGGCAATCCGCGGCGCGTCCTGCTGCACGCCGGGCAAAGCCATCCAGCCGACGAAGGCCACCGCGGCGACGCTCGCTGCCGCCGACAGGGCAACCCAGCGCAGCTTCTCCGCTGTGCCGCGGCGCCGCGGCGCAAGCACCGTGGGTTCGGCATCGAGCCGGGCGCATATCTTGGCGCACAGATCCTTGCCGTGCACGCCGCGCAAGGCGTCTCCGATCAGGTGGTAGCAATCCCAGTCGCTGCGCAAGCCGGCATCGCGCTTGAGTTGCGGCGGGAGCGGGCGGGCCTCGTTGCCGCTCAACTCGCCGTCTATCCAGGCCGATAAATTTTCCGTCATGGTGTCACCATCTCTTGTGTTTAGATATGTCCAGCAGCGGCCGCAACTGTTCGGCGATCGCCTCGCGCGCACGGAAAATGCGGGAGCGCACCGTACCAATGGGGCAATCCATTATCTTCGCGATGTCCTCGTAGCTCATGCCTTCGAGCTCGCGCAGCATGATCGCCGCCCTCAGTTCCTCAGGCAGCCGGTCCATGCTTTGGTTCACTGTTTGCGCGATCTGCTTGCTCATCAGCAGATTTTCCGGCGTATTGAAGTCACGCAACTGGTCGCCGTCGTCGAACCCTTCGGCCTCTTCCGAGTCGTAGTTGGTGGTGGTCGGCACGCGCCGGCCCATCGATGCCAGGTAGTTTTTCGCGGTATTGATGCCGATCCGGTACAGCCAGGTATAGAAGGCGCTGTCGCCGCGAAAGGAAGGCAACGCCCGGTAGGCCTTGATGAAAGCCTCCTGGGTCACATCCTCGACCTCGCCCGGGTCGCGGATGAAGCGTGACAGCAGACGCCAGAGCTTGCGCTGATATTTGCTGACCAGCAGTTCAAATGCATGCTTGTCGCCCCGTCGCGCACGCTCGACCAGTTGCAGGTCAATGTCGCGCTCACTCATGCGCCGCCCTTCCCTCAAGCCTTGATGCTGTTTTTCGTTGGTCTCGCTCAGGCAAGGCTTAGTATACCTCAACTGCTCCGGCACCCGCGCCAACGCGGCGCCCGGGACGAAGTCCAGCTCGAGCATTTCCATCGGCGTCGCGCTACTACCGGGAAATTTCAATTCTTACCTCGCGCATTTGGGACGGGACGACGGGGACGATGCTCCTCTGACCGCACCGGGCGCATAAAGTTCACGCCCCCCGCCCCAGGCGCCAGCGCAGCCAGATGCGCAACCGGCGCAATTCCTCGGCCGCGGCGCAATCGGGCAGAAGCACCAGGGAACGGCCGCGCCGGCCGCTTGCGCGCAGGTTCACAATTACCAGCCAGTCCGATGCGTAGCTGCTGGGCAGTATCTCACCCTCCTGCCATTGTCCCGATCCATCCTGCCAGCGGGCACGGTCTTTCGCGCGCAATTCCAGTGCGCGCAGGGGACGTCTTCCCCGCTGCAGGGCTTGCGCGAGGTGCCAGGCCCAAGCCAGGGCTATGCCTGCCGCAACCGGCAGGAACGCCAGGTCCGGCAGGCTGATCCAGGCGCAGGCGAGCGCAGCTCCGGCCATGACTGTCAAAGCCAGGGCGAGAATACGGGAGGGTTTTAAGGTAACGGCGAGTTTATCGGTCAAACTCGGACGAACGCCAAGGTGCCGTTAGTGCCGCCGAAGCCGAACGAGTTCGACAGCGCCACGTTGATTTTCATTTGGCGCGCGGTATTAGGTACATAGTCCAGGTCGCATAGCGGATCCTGGTTGAACATATTGGTCGTGGGTGGCGCCACCTGGTGGTGCACCGCCAGCGCCGAAAACACGGCTTCCACGCCGCCGGCCGCGCCCAGCAGGTGCCCGGTCATGGATTTAGTCGAACTGAGGGCAACTTTTTTTGCGTGCGCGCCCAGGCTGCGCTTCACTGCAGCGGTTTCGGCGAGATCGCCCAAGGGCGTCGAGGTGCCATGGGCATTGATGTAATCCACCTGGTCGGCGTTCAAGCGCGAGTTCCGCAGCGCATTGTTCATGCAGCGCGCCGCGCCTTCGCCATCCTCGCGCGGAGCCGTCATGTGGAAGGCGTCACCACTCATGCCGTAGCCCGCGAGTTCGGCGTAGATTTTCGCGCCGCGCGCCTTGGCATGCCCGTACTCCTCCAGCACCAGCACACCCGCGCCCTCGCCCAGCACGAAACCATCACGGTCGCGGTCCCAGGGACGGCTGGCCGTGGCCGGGTCGTCGTTGCGGGTCGAGAGCGCGCGCGCCTGGGCGAAGCCGCCCATGGCGAGTTCGGTGACCACGGCTTCGGCGCCGCCGGCGACCATTACATCGCAATCGCCGTATTCGATCAGACGTCCGGATTCGCCGATACAGTGCGTCGCCGTGGTGCACGCAGTCACGATGGCGAGGTTCGGGCCTTTGAGGCCGTATTTGATCGACAGGTTCCCGGAAATCATGTTAATGATCGTGCTCGGAATGAAATACGGCGAGATTTTGCGCGGCCCGCCCGCAAGCAACTCCTTCTGGGTCTGCTCGATCATCTGCAGACCGCCAATGCCCGAGCCGATATTGACGCCGATGCGCTCGGCGTTCTCGGGCGTGACCTGGATGCCGCAATCCCGCAGCGCCTGGATCCCCGCCGCCATGCCGAAATGGATGAAGGTGTCCATGTGGCGCGCTTCCTTGCGCTCCAGGTAATGGGCGAGGTCGAAACCTTTCACCTCCCCCGCGATCTGGCAGGACAGCCGCGACGGATCGAAGCGGCTGATCTTGGTGATGCCGGATTTGCCGGCTAGGATATTTGCCCAGGCATCGGCAACGCTGTTACCTACCGGGGAGACAATGCCCAACCCGGTAATGACTACTCTGCGGCGGGACAAATTTGCTCCGGAAGAAGGCGCCCTGGGCGCTGGAAATCAGGCTTTCTTGGCGTGGCTGTTGACGTAGTCGATCGCCTGTTGGACGGTGGTGATCTTTTCAGCGTCTTCATCCGGAATCTCGGTCTCGAATTCTTCTTCCAGGGCCATGACCAGTTCCACCGTATCGAGCGAATCGGCGCCCAGGTCATCGATGAAGGAGGATTCATTCTTTATTTCCGCCTCGTTTACGCCAAGCTGCTCGGCGACGATTTTCTTCACGCGTTGTTCGACATTTTCCATGTAATACTCCTTCCCTCTTTTTTGGCTTCGGAAACCGCCAGGCATTTTACCAAAATTCAATGCCGGGCGTTTGAAATCTCGGCGCTTATGCCATGTACATGCCGCCGTTGACATGCAGCGTCGTGCCGGTAATGTAACCGGCCTGGGGCGAAGCCAGGAACACCACCGCCGCGGCGATGTCCTCGGCCTTGCCCAGCCGTGCGAGCGGGATTCGGCCGAGGATCGCTTCGCGCTGCTGTTCGTTCAGCGCGCGCGTCATATCGGTATCGATGAAACCCGGCGCGACGCAGTTAACCGTGATGTTGCGGCTGGCGATTTCCTGCGCCAGCGCCCGCGCCATTCCGGCAATGCCGGCCTTGGCCGCGGCGTAATTGATCTGCCCGGGGTTGCCCGAACTGCCGACCACCGAGGTGATGTTGATGATGCGGCCGGCGCGCGCTTTCATCATCCCGCGCAGCACGGCACGCGAAAGGCGGAACACCGATTTCAAATCAGTGTCGATTACCGCATCCCATTCGGTTTCCTTCATGCGCATGGCCAGATTGTCCTGGGTGATGCCGGCATTATTGACCAGGATGCTGACTGCGCCTGATTCCTGCTCGATCTGCGCCACCAGGGCTTCGACTGCGGCGCCGTCGTTTACCTCGAGCACCGCCCCTTTGCCGCCGGCCTCGGCCTCGGCAAGATAATCGCCGATCGCCTTGGCGCCGGCCGCGGAAGTCGAAGTGCCGATCACTTTGGCGCCTTGCGCGCCTAAGCCGAGAGCGATGGCCTTGCCGATGCCGCGCGTGGCGCCGGTCACCAATGCGATTTGTCCTTGCAGCATGATCACACCCCCTTCGATCGGCCGACGCCCTGCTCGATGCTGGCCGCATCCACCAGGGCAAGGGACTCCAGACTGCCATCGATGCGCTTGGTCATGCCCGCCAGTACTTTACCCGGCCCGCATTCAGCGACATGGGTGATGCCCTGAGCTGCAAGAGCCCGGATGGTTTCTACCCAGCGCACCGGATTGCAGACCTGGCGCACCAGCGCATCCTTGATTCGCACCGGATCGTGGTAACTCGCCACGTCGACATTATTGATCACCGGTATGCGCGGCGCGGTGAAAGCGACGCCCTGCATGCATTGTTGCAGGCGCTCGGCGGCGGGCCGCATCAGCGCGCAATGGAAAGGCGCGCTCACCGGCAACGGTAGCGCCCGCTTTGCGCCTTTGGCCTTGGCCGCTTCGCAGGCGCGCTTGACCGCCGCGGCATGGCCGGCGATCACCACCTGGCCGGGTGAATTGAAGTTTACCGCCTGCACCACCTCGGCCTGTGCCGCCTCGGCGCAGGCCGCGCGCACCGCGTCTTCGTCCAGGCCCAGGATCGCGGCCATGGCGCCCTGCCCCTGCGGCACGGCTTCCTGCATCGCCCGGGCACGGAAACGCACCAACGGCAGTGCGTCGCGAAAAGATAAAACGCCCGCGGCCACCAGCGCGGTGTACTCGCCCAGGCTGTGTCCCGCGACCAATGCCGGCTCCGCCCCGCCCAGGCTGATCCAGGCACGATAGGCAGCATAGCCCGCAGTGAGCATGATCGGCTGCGTGTTTACAGTCAGGTTAAGTTGCTCGGCCGGACCTTCGGCCATCAGCTTGCCCAGGTCCTGGTCGAGCGCGTCGGAGGCCTCGGCGAGCACTTCGCGCACCGCCGCGATGCCGCCGTAGGCCTGCATCATGCCCACGGACTGCGAACCCTGCCCGGGAAATACCATTGCGAGTTTCATAAGTTCCGAACAAAAATCGATCAAAAAATCGTCAACCACGGAATCCGCGGAGGAGGCAGCGGCGACGCAAAAACAAGCATGCTATTCCGCGAGCTCGGCGGCCATGGCATTTCTTACATCTCGACCAAGACCGCGCCCCAGGTGAAACCGCCGCCGACGCCTTGCAGCATGACGTGGTGCCCGCGTTTGATGCGCCCGTCGCGCAGGGCCACATCCAGCGCCAGCGGCACCGAGGCGGCCGAGGTATTGCCGTGCGTGTCCACGGTCACGATCAGCTTTTCCGGCGGCAGATCCAGCCGCTTCGCCGTCGCCTCCAAGATGCGCAGATTGGCCTGGTGTGGAATCAGCCAATCGATATTTTCGACCTGCCGGCCGCATTTCGCCAGGGTTTCGCGCGCTACCTCATCCAGCACGCGCACCGCGAATTTGAATACCGCCGGCCCGTCCATGCGCAGAAACGGATCGCCGGTCACATTGCCGCCGCGGACGTTACCGGGAACGGACAGGACACCGGCATGGCTGCCGTCGGCGTGCAGGGCGCTCGCCATGATGCCGGGCTTCGCGTCCGCCCTGAGTATCACCGCCCCGGCGCCGTCGCCGAACAGCACGCAGGTGCCGCGGTCGTTCCAGTCGAGGATGCGCGAAAACACTTCCGCGCCGACCACCAGAGCGCAGCGGTGCTGACCCGAGCGGATGAACAGGTCGGCCGTCGCCAGTGCATAGACGAAGCCGCTGCATACCGCCTGCAGATCGAAGGCCGGGCAACCCTTGATTCCAAGTTTTGCCTGCAGCAGGCACGCGGTGCTGGGAAAGATATAGTCCGGGGTCGAGGTAGCGAGGATAATGAGGTCGATATCCCGCGCGCCGATGCCGGCGCTGGCAATGGCTGCCTTGCTCGCCTCCAGAGCGAGACTGCTCGAGGTTTCCCCCGCTTCGGCGATATGCCGCTGGCGGATCCCGGTGCGCGAGCGAATCCACTCGTCGGAGGTGTCCATGCGCCGCGCCAAGTCGCCGTTGGTAACGACATTACGCGGCAAATAGCTGCCGCTGCCGATGATTCTGGAATAGATCACGCTGCTTCCACAGTGTTGTGGCCTGCCGCCGCCAGACCTTGGGAAATACGCTGCAATACGCCCTCGCGCACCTCATCGAATGCGCGCCCGATCGCGTTCTCGAACGCGAAACTGTCGGCCGAGCCATGGCTTTTCACCACGATGCCTTTCAGACCGAGCAGGCTGGCGCCATTGTAGCGCGCCGGGTCCACCCGGCGCTTGAACGCGGCGAGCACGGGCACGGCCATGATGCCGCAAAGATAAGTCAACCAGTTGCGCTTGAATTCATCGGTGAGGAAAGCGCGCAGCATTTTGGCCAAGCCTTCGGCGGTCTTGAGGGCGACGTTTCCGACGAAACCGTCGCATACCACCACATCGGTCGTGCCCTTGAAGATGTCGTCGCCTTCGACGTTGCCGTAAAAATTGAGGCCGCTCGCGCGCAGCAGCTCGGCCGCCTGTTTCACCACCTCGTTGCCTTTGATCTCTTCTTCGCCGATGTTGAGCAGTCCGATGCTGGGACGTTCCTTGTGCTGCATGGCCGACACCAGCACGGTGCCCATGATGGCGAACTGCAACAAATGCTCCGGCGTGCAATTGACATTTGCGCCCAGGTCGAGCACGTAAACCTCGCCTATCATGGTCGGCAGCATGCCGGCGATGGCGGGACGGTCTATCCCAGGGAGGGTCTTGAGCACGAATCGCGAAATCGCCATCAGCGCGCCGGTGTTGCCGGCGCTGACGCAGGCGTGCGCCTTGCCGCTCTTGACCAGATTGACGGCGACGCGCATGGACGAGTCCTTTTTCCCGCGCAGTGCGGTCGCGGGCGCCTCGTCCATGCCCACCTCCTGGCTCGCATTGTGCACGAGCAAGTGCGGGCCGGGCGCAGCATGGCGCGCGCGCAACTCGGCCTCGATCGCATCCTGCAGACCGACCAGAATGATATTGCTATGCGGATGCGATTTCTGGAAATTGAGGGCGGCGGGAACGGTAACACCGGGGCCGTGATCGCCCCCCATGCAATCGATGGCTACCGTGGTGTCCATTTATTTATAGCGGCAGTCAAACCGGCTTGCTGCCGGGCAAATGGGCGTGATGCCGGTTCGCAATGCGCCGGGCGCGCCTATTCGCCTTTGGATTTGACGATTTTCTTACCCCGATAATAACCGCTGGGGCTGATATGGTGGCGCAGATGCACCTCGCCTGTCGTCGGCTCGACTGCGAGGGGCGGGCTGGTGAGGAAGTCGTGCGCCCGGTGCATGCCGCGCTTCGAGGGTGATTTCTTGTTTTGTTGAACTGCCATGTTTATGCTCCTTAGCTGTTCGATTTAAGTTTCGGCATAACGCGCTTCGCGTATCACGTATTATGCTTTTTCCCGTTTTAGTTCCGGCATAACGCGCTACGCGCATTATGTACTTTTTCGTTTTAGTTCCGGCATAACGCGCTACGCGCATTATGTACTTTTTCGTTTTAGTTCCGGCATAACGCGCTACGCG
>SCTX01000101.1 GCA_004298385.1 Betaproteobacteria bacterium
CCGGCATCGCGCGCGAGCGTCGCCGGATCGCAGGAGACATAGACGATGCGCCGCGGCCCGCCCTCCTGCAGCGCTTTCACCACTTCGACCGCGCCCTCGCGCGGCGGATCGATGAAAAGCTTGTCGTAGCCGCCGTCGCCGGCGCCCAACTGCGCGCAACTTGCCGCTTCGAACAGATTGGCGACCTGAAAGCGCGCGCGCATGGCGAGCCCGTTATTGCACGCATTGTCTTCGGCCCGCCGCACCAGCTCCGTATTGCCCTCCAAGCCCAGCACCTGCGCGCCCCGGCTCGCGATGGGCAGGCTGAAATTGCCCAGGCCGCAGAACAGGTCGGCGATGCGCTCGCCCGGACGTGGGTCGAGCAGCGCCATGGCGCGCCGCACCAGGATGCGGTTGACCGCATGATTGACCTGGGTGAAGTCGGTCGGGCGGAAGTGAATCCGCACGCCGAACTCGGGCAAGGAGTAATAAAGCGGCGGCGCATCCTGCGGACAGAAGGGCCGGGCCGTATCCGGCCCGGCGTTCTGCAGCCAGAACTGGATGCCGTGCTGCGCCGCGAAGCCCCGCAGCGCGTCCTCGTCCGGCGGGCTGAGAGGATCGAGTATGCGCAGCACCAGCACCCTGACCTCTTCTCCGACCGCGAGCTCGATCTGCGGCAGGCGCGTGGGCATGGACAACCCTGCAATCAGCTTACGCAGCGGAACGATCAGGTCGGAGATGCGCCGCGGCAGGACCTCGCAACTCGCCATGTCGGCGATGAAGCTGCTTTTGCGTTCGTGAAAGCCGACCAGGACGCCCCCTTTCTTGGGCACCAGCCGCACCGACAGCCGCGCGCGGTGGCGGTAGCCCCAGGCCTGGCCGTAGATCGGGCGCAACATCGTCTCGGCGCACACCTTGCCGATGTGCCACAGGCTGTCTTCGAGCACGCGCTGCTTCGCCGCCACCTGCGCATGCGCCTCCAAATGCTGCATGCTGCAGCCGCCGCAAACGCCGAAATGAGGACAGCGCGGAAGCTCCCGCGCCGCGCTGGCTCGATGCACGGCAGTGGCGGTCGCCTGCTCATAGGTGGGTTTGCGCCGATAGGAGGAATATGAAACCGTCTCCCCGGGCAGGCCGCCCTCGATGAATATCGCCTTGCCCTCGACGCGGGCGATGCCGCGCCCCTCGCGATCGAGCGATTCGATCACCACGGCCATTGATTATTTCCAGGCGTCCAGGAATTCACGCCAATGCGTTTCGGCGGACTTGGCGAGCGTCCCCCGCAACAATTCGATCTCGCGCTGGTACTGTGCCGCGTCTAACACGCCGCGCAGCAACTGAAAGCGCAGGTACAGCAGATAGGTGTTGGCCGCGTCGGTCTCGCAGTAGCCGCGGATTTCGCGCAGCTTCCCGGCGAGGTAAGCGCCCCACACCTGCGAACCGTCCATGCCGAGCTTGCCCGGGAAGCCGATCAGCTTGGCCATCTCGTCCAGCGGCACGTTGTTGCGCGGCTGGTACAGTGCCAGCAGGTCCATCAGGTCGAGATGGCGCGCGTGATAGCGGCCGATGTAGTTGTTCCACTTGAATTCGCGGTCATCCTCGCCCTGGTCCCAGTAGCGCGGCGCCGCAATGCCGTGCACCAGGCTGCGGTAATGCAGCACCGGCAGGTCGAATCCGCCGCCGTTCCAGGAAACGAGCTGGGGCGTGAATTTCTCGATGCCGTCGAAAAAGCGCCGGATCAGCTCGGCTTCGCCGTCCTCGGGCGTGCCCAGCGACCAAACGCGAATGCCGTCGCCTTCGCGCAGCGCGCAGGCGATGGCGATGACGCGGTGCTGATGCAACTGCAGGAAATCGTGGTTCGCGGCGGCGCGCCGGCGCTGGAACGCGATCTCCGCCACGTCCTTGTCGGTGAGCCCGAGATCGAGACCGTACAGCCGCCTCAAGCCGTCGCAGTCGGGCGCGGTCTCGATGTCGAAGGCGAGGACTGGAATCATCGAATTCTTTCGCTGCGTCCGAACTATCAGCCGATCCAGCGGTTCAATCCGGGAACACGCCAGTGGAAAGATAACGGTCGCCGCGGTCGCAGACGATGGAAACGATGACCGCGTTTTTCACCTCGGCCGCGACGCGCAGCGCCACGCACAGGGCTCCGCCCGATGAGATGCCGGCGAAAATTCCCTCTTCCCGCGCCATTCTGCGCGTCATCTCCTCGGCCTCGGCCTGGCTTACGGACTCGATACGGTCGACGCGCGCAGCCTCGTAAATGCGCGGCAGGTAGGCCTCGGGCCACTTGCGAATGCCGGGAATCTGCGAGCCTTCGGTCGGTTCGCAGCCTACGACCTGGATCCGCGGATTCTGCTCCTTGAGGAAGCGCGACACCCCCAT
>SCTX01000102.1 GCA_004298385.1 Betaproteobacteria bacterium
CCGATCTGCACCGGCGTCAAGCTGGAAGATATCGGCCTGTGGGAACTGAACGAGGCCTTCGCGGTGCAGGTGATCTATTGCCGCGACAAGCTGGGACTTCCCGATGACCGCCTCAACGTCAACGGCGGCGCCATCGCCGTCGGCCATCCCTACGGCATGTCCGGCGCCCGGCTCACCGGCCACGCGCTGATCGAAGGCAAGCGCCGCGGCGCCAAATTCGTCGTCGTCACCATGTGCATCGGCGGCGGCCAGGGCGCGGCCGGATTATTCGAAGTCGTTTGAGCATGGCCTAGAAAAGGGCGGGCAGATCGTCGCCGTCGACGGCGGCGCCGGCATTATTTTGGATAGCCAGCGCGGCAGCCAAAGCGCAGCGACCCTTTTTTACGTTCCAGAGGAAATACTTCACAGTCGGAGGCGCTCACCCACGCGCATAATCAAGCCGCGTCCGGGTTCCTCCTCCTCCCCCTTGGACGCAAAGGCCCGGGACGAAGTCGTTCTGGGCCTTTTTTTTCGGAAGCAGTGTCCGGCACCCGCCGTCTTGGCAGCCCTCGAAAGTCAGCGAGCGCCGCTCGGAGGGCGTGCTCGGTTATTGATATAGGTCAATTGATCAAAGCGAAAGATCGGTAGGATCGGCAGCGGGGAGAGGGGGAGAGCACACGCAGGTAGACGAAGGCTAGCGGGCCGGGTTCGACGCATGCCGGGAGGCCGGGCTGCGCGCACATTTCAATGTAAGCAGAGGGGGCTGTCATGTTCAGTCAACGGATCAGAAGCGTGATGGAGCGAAAAAAACTTCTCACCGCTCCGCCCGAGACCACCGTCAGCGACGCCGCCAAGCTGATGGCAAAGAAAAACGTCGGCGCGGTCATGGTCGTCGAAAACGAACTGCTGGTCGGGATTTTTACCGAGCGCGATGCCGTATTTCGCGTCATCGCGCGAGGACGCGATACGCGGACCACTTTGCTGGCCGAGGTAATGACGACTGCGCCGCAGACCGTGGATCAGGACAAATCCTTCGGCTACGCGCTGCTGATGATGCACGAGAACGGCTTTCGCCACGTACCCGTGGTCGAGAAGGGCAAGCCTATCGGAATCGTCTCTTCGCGCAACGCGCTGGATCCGGAAATGGAAGAGTTCGTCGCCGAGGCGCAACGGCGAAAGCACATCCGCTAGCCTGCTCCGGGCGCACGCTATTCGTTCCCGGCTTCGCGCTATTTGAACACCCTGCTCGAGGTCAACCGGCGAATCGAACGACAAATTCTTCCGCATCGACCGGCGGGCCCCTGAAATCGCCCTGCATGAAATCGCAACCCAGTTGCGTAAGCCGCGTTGCCGCAGCGTCGTCCTGAACACCGGAGGCGACAACCTCAAGTTCCAACTGGTGGGCCAGCTCGATAAGCGATCGAAGCACCCCCTCTGAGCGCGGATGAGCCATCCAATCGGGGGCGACGGATAGATCGATTTTCAACTCCTTGAATGGCATCGTCGCAAGCCAAAAAAGCGACGATAGGGGTGCGCGCGTATCGTCGATCGACAGCTTGACGCCCATCCCGTGCAAGCGCCGGATCGCCGCCTGTGCCTCCGGGTAGGTTTCCAGCACCGCGATATCCTCTACCTCCAGCACCAGCCTGCCAGCGCGCAACGCCCAGGTACGCAACGCGCGCTCGACCAGTTCGGGAAGCTCCGCGTGCAACAAGCCGCGTGCCGGCAGATTGACCGCGATACGCAGATCCAGCCCTGCGCGCTGCCGGAATTCCGAGCAATTGCGCAGCGCCCGGTTCAATACCGACGAGATCATCTTGGTGAACAGTCCCCCGGCCTCGGCGGCCGCGATCGCCTCGCGCATCGACACCAGCTTGCGCGTGCCGTCGCCCCAGCGCAGCATGCTCTCCAAGCCCATGATCTGGCCGAAGCGCAAATCAAACTGCGGCTGAAACACGAGTTCGAGCGCGTCGTCCGCAATCGCGGAACGCAAGCGGCCCTCCTGGACCAGCCGCCCCGCCTGGGAATCCTGGCCTTCGTTATAGAACGCAATGCGGTCCGCCAATGCGAAGGCGGCGATACAAGCGTTCTTCGCCTGCCGCATCAGTGACTCGGCATTGCCTTTCTGCCCCTGAAACAGCGCGATCCCGATCGCTGGAGATGCATAGATTTCTTCCTCCCCGAGCCAAAGCGGCGCGTTTAGGGTGCGCAGCAATTTCCCCGCTGCAAGCAAGGCCATCTGCGGACCCTCGATGGAAGCGAGAACGCAGGCCAACTCGTCGCGCCCGAAACCGCCGATGAAGTCGCCCGGGCGCAGCACCTGTTCGCGCAGGCTCGAGACAATGCGGGTGCGGACCGCGTCGCCGATCTGATAGCCCCACAGGGCATCGACGCGGCCGATGAGGCCGCAGTCCACAAGAAGCAAGGCGACGCCTTGTCCGTCCGCCTGGCGTTCATCGATGCAGCGGCGCAACTGGTCGATGAAAGCAAGCTCCGTGGCAGGAGGCGGCCCGGGAGACCCCGCATCGGGTCCGTCCGGGTCCACGGAGTTCACAGGAACAGCTCCCTTGGGTCGACTTTTATCGCGTCGTATTCCAGAGTGCGGCGGATCCGGTACGGCTCTTCGGGCGTGGCTTTCGGCTCTTTGGACAGATCGAGCATCTTGTATGGCCGATTGTCGTACCCCTTCGCATCCTTGACCACCATCACCCGCGGTTGCAGGCGCCGCAACGGGTTCTGGGCGATCACGATGCCGATTTCGCCGGTGTTCAACTCAACCGCGCTGCCGACCGGATACACGCCGACGCACTGAATGAACTGCTCGACCAGCGCGGGCTGAAACTGGGTGCCACGCCCTTTGAAGATGAGGCTGAGCGCATTCGAAGGCGACATGTGCTTTCCATGAGGAGGCGGCGCTATGAGCGTGTCGAAAGCGTCGACGATGCCGGCGATCATGCCCGGAAGGGCGATTGCACCGCCGCGCAAGCCGCGCGGATACCCGCTGCCGTCGAAATGCTCGTGGTGCAGCGACGCAAGCCCGGGCAGATCGTTCGGCAAGCCGGTTGTGCTATTCAGGATTTGGACGGAGTAATCGACATGGGCCTGGTACAACACCTCCTCTTCCGGGGTGAGCGCTTCGCGCTTGGTGAGCAGCGCGGTAGGAAGTTTGAGCTTGCCCG
>SCTX01000103.1 GCA_004298385.1 Betaproteobacteria bacterium
CTGGATTTGCTCCCCCAGCATGGCGCGTATCAGGTTCTTGCGGAAAAAGAGCGCGCTCGCGCCGAGCACGACGGCGAACAGCCAGTACAGCACCGTCGGCTTCCACTTGATGAAGGTCTCGTCGTGCAGCAGCAGGGTGGCGCTGCCGAACACGACGATGATGGCCAGGCTCAGCCACAGCATCGCGTCGATCTTGCGGCCGCGCAGCCACAGCCAGCCGATCTGGCCAAAGCTGGCGGCGATCGCGACCGCGGTGGCGACGTAGATCCCCTGCAGCTTGAAGGCGATGAAAAACAGGATGACCGGGAATAAGTCGAACAGAAATTTCATGGGCGTGGATTATAACAGGCTTGGGGGCCTGCGCTGTACCGCGCGTGCGGGACGAACCGGAGTCGTGTCGGAGTCGTGTTGGCCGGCTCGTTGACGAGTGTTTCGATCACCGCGATCATCGTACACCGGGGCGGCAGTTGCCCGGTTTTCAGCAGAGCATCGCCGATCGGATAGACCTGATCTCCAATTACCGCGCCCGCCCGGTTGTCGTTGTAATGGCAGATTCTCATCGTCCAGGCCCCGTTCCATGTTTCGGAAGCACCGGCTACGCGCGCCGCCCTTGGAGCGGGATCTACGCGGCCCGCTGCATTCGAAGGAACCGCACGACTTGACGGCCGACGTCCTCGAGCTGGATCTTGGCGGACGGATCAAGACAATCACCGGCCTCATCAAACCGCTGCATAGTGCTGTTCAGCATGGCGCCCAGCGGCGTCGGCCAGCCGCGCAAGGAATGCGCAATCGAACGCATGGCAGCGAGCGTTTGCCCCGCACCTTGCCAACCTGCCGCAACGGCGATCAACCCAATCGGGCAACCATCGAAGTACACGCGCTCGTCCGCGCTCAGGTCTTCGGCATAGTCCAGCGCGTTCTTGACCAAGCCCGACACCGACCCGTGATAGGACGGCGAGGCAATGATCAGGCCGTCGCAACGTCGCAGCAAATCGATCAATTGCACGGCCTCGGGCGAACGTTCGGCAGTCTCGGGCGAATACATGGGCAAGCGCAGCGCAGGTCCGGCGAGGAGGACGGTCTCCGCGCCTTCCGCCTTCGCCGCGCGCAGGCTCACCCGCAGCGCCTGCTCGGTGGACGAGCCGGGCCGCGTGGTTCCGCCGATACCGATAACGAGCGGGGCCGCGTGCGCTGCATCCCGATTCACCATAGGCGCATCGACGCGCGCCGGTTGAGCGCCTTGTGATTCGGTGCGAACCGATGAAACCACGCGGTGCGGCTCCGTCAATGCCCGGCCGCGCGCTTTTGTTCGATCATCTGGAAGTAGCTATCGAGCCGGGTCTTGATGTTGGCCGCGGAGAAGTAGCGCGGATCCACCAGGTCCGTCTCGATGAACGCCGCGGGCTTACCGGTGCGCTTCTCCACCTCGCGCAAGATCAGCAACTGACCCGCCGCGTAGCTGTTGCAGCTCTTGACCGAGTTGACCAGCAGCCCGTCGGCCTGGTACTCGTCCATGTAGCTGCAGATCATGTCGATGCGCTGCGGCAAACTCATGTTCGACATACACCCAAGGCAGTACTCGGCGAGCGATTCCAGCGGATGGTCCGGGTCATGGCGAAAGCCGAAGTCGTACACGCCGCCGACCTTGGAATAGGTCGACGCTACTGCCACCGCGCCCTCGTCATAGAACATCTTCCAGAATTCCCGGAAGCTGGTCCAGCAGGGCGTTCCCTCGACCACCAGGCGGTATTTTTCCTCGGTCAGCTCACCCTCCGGCGTGATCGGCCCTTTCTTGTCGCGCACACGCTGCTCGATCTCGTGGCGCAGCATCTCGTAGTACTGCGTCGCTTCGGGAGTGCCGCGAAACGCGGTGAACATCGGCCCGATGTAGTACACGGCGCCGAAGAAGCCATCGATGGGGGACGGGCGGTGCTTCGCCGACTGCAGCACCTTGACGAGGTCCTCTTCGGCCTTGGCCGATTCGCGCATGTACTGGCGCAGCCGGTCGATGTCGAACTTGACCCCGGAGACGCGCTCCAGGGTCGGGATCACGACTTCCTTGAGCTGCTTCACGATGTAATCGAGCATGTTTCGCGTGATCTTGCCGTCGCCCTGGTAAGGCACGTGCAGCATCACCGATTCGCAGCCGTACTTCTGGCGGACCAGCTCGAACCACTTCATGAACGTGAAGCAGCCGGTGTAGGAAAGCAGCAGAATATCGGGCTTGGGCAGCAGCTCGCCCGTGGGGCCGAGATCGCCGTTCAGCAACATGCCCATGTCGGCCTTGACGTAGGTGCACACATCCTCGGAATGGCCGTCGCGCTCGGCGTCCATGATGTACTTTCCGGTCTTTTTCCTCATGCCGTTATGCAGCGCGTTGGTCTCTGGCAGGTTGCGCACAAAATCGAAGCACATCAGCAGTTCATTGAGGTTCCCGGGCACGAAGGTCGACGATACCTTACGGCCCCGCTCGTGCGCGGTGGCGAGTTCGTGATAGTTGCGGTTGATCATTTCCTTTTGCAGCAGCATCGCATCCTCTTTCTGCGCCGGCGGGACCGGCTTTTTCGCGGACTGCGGCGGCGTCATGTGTACGGACGTGCTCATGCGGTGGCCTCCTTGGCGCTTGTACGGCTTGCGGTAGTGGACCGTCGGTCGCTTTGCGGCATTCGCCTGGTCGCATCCCCACGCACCCGTGGGGCCCTTGCTCCGGGGCTCATGCCGCAATCCAGAATGACTGACTGTTCATTATCTGTAGCTTCGAGCAACATGTCAAAGAACGGCGTGGTGATGCACTATCTAGTTCAGCCGCACGTACTCGTAATCCAGCCCCAGGTTGTTGATGCCGCGGTCCGGCGGCGCGATCCAGCCAGCCATTTTGCCCGGTGTGCTCACGCGCTGCATCAGGCTTTGCACATAAGTCCTGTCGGCGGGCGTCGGCAGCCACTCGGGCAATCTGCGCTGGTACTCCTCGCGTGCAATGAACCGGCCTTCGAGGTCGGTAGGCACATTGGCCCAGGCGCCGATGCTGCGGCGGAAACGCGTCGAGGGCAGTTTAAGGCGAAAATCATGCCCGGCTTTCTGTATCTGCATGTTCCAGCGCTTCAGCCCGATTTCGCTGTCGCGCACATAGGCTACACGCAGCACTTCGTTCATGGCATTGCGGAGGCTTACTTTTTCTGTTTGCACGCCGCCCTTGCCGTCAGGGGTTGGCAGCTCATAGGTGGCATCGGTGCAGACGTGGTCCTGATACTGCGTGGTTTCGTCCGGGCGGCCCTTGATGCCGTTGGCGAACGAGCCGGCAGCATTCGACGACACCTCCGAGCCGAACAGATCCAGGGACGAGCTGAACCAGAAATTGAGATAGCGCTGCAGCAGCGGCAGATCGATCACGCCCTGGCCCCGCAGCGCCTGCGCCACGTCCGTGCCGAGTTCCTTCATCACTTCGAGGGTGCGCCTGACCACGCGGCCGATGCCGGTTTCGCCGACGAACATGTGGTGCGCTTCCTCCGTCAGCATGAAGCGGCAGGTGCGCGCCAGCGGATCGAAGCTGGATTCGGCCAGGCTCTTCAACTGGAACTTGCCGTCGCGGTCGGTAAAGTAGGTGAAGCAGAAAAACGACAGCCAGTCGGAGATCGGCTCGTTGAAGGTGCCGAGGATGCGTGGCTTATCCGCATCGCCCGAGTGGCGCGCGAGCAGTTCTTCCGCTTCCTCGCGTCCGTCGCGGCCGAAATGGGCGTGCAGCAGGTACACCATGGCCCATAGGTGGCGGCCTTCCTCGACGTTGACCTGGAACAGGTTGCGCAGGTCGTAGAGCGAAGGGCAGGTGTGGCCGAGCAGGTGCTGTTGTTCGACCGAGGCGGGTTCGGTGTCACCCTGGGTCACGATCAGGCGGCGGAACTGGGAGCGGAACTCGCCCGGCACTTGTTGCCACACCGGCTCACCGAAGCTGTCGCCGAAACCGATCTTGCGCTCGGGGATGGCGTCGGCGAGAAAAATGCCCCAACGATAGTCCGGCATTTTCACCGTGCCGTAGCTGGCCCAGCCCTGCGCGTCGACGCCGGTCGCGGTACGCAGGTAGACGTCGGCGGAGGCGAAATCGTGCGGCCCCATCTCGCGCCACCAGTCGAGAAAGTGCGGCTGCCAGTGTTCCAGCGCGCGCTGCAGCGTGCGGTCGTTGGAAAGATTGACGTTGTTGGGGATTTTCTGGCTGTAGTCGATGGACATGATTTCTCCTAAATTCTTTCCCAGTTGAATTTTGCCTTCGAGCCGGTGCCGAAAACCTTAAGCGCGCCTTGCTCGCCCGCCGCGTTGGGCCGGTTGAATATCCAGTTCTGCCAGGCCGATAGCCGCGCGAAAATGCGCGTCTCCATGGTCTCGGCGCCGGTGAACCTCAAGCTCGCTTCCATGCCGGTGAGCGCATCGGGCGAAAGGCTGGCGCGCTCCTCCAGCGCGATGCGCACTTCCTCGTCCCAGTCCAGATCGTCCGGGGTGAAGGTGACCAGGCCGAGCTCGGCCGCGTCGTGCGCGTCGAGTTTCTTGCCGATGGCCTGGCGCGCTGCCTCGACCGGCTCCTCGCGCCCGCAGAAGCGCGTCGCCAGGCGGGTGAGCTGGTTCACCATCGGATAGACGCCGAAGTTGAGTTCGGACAGGACCATGCGCGGCGCATTCTCCGGGTCGTCGGGCAACTGCAGCATGTAGCCGCGGTCGGCGGCGAGCGCCAGTTCGGCCAGCGTGCCGGCAAAGCAGGAGCCGGTATCGATGATGGCGAACAAGGTGCGCGAGGATACGTCCAGGCGTGCCAGCGTGCGCCGCAGCAGGCCCAGGGTTTCGCGCACGAGCCAGTGCCCGCGGTGCATGCCCAGGACGGCGTCCATGGCAAGCACGCTATCGATATCGCCGCGCGTCTTCAGTTGCCAGGTGCCGATTTCAAGCTCGTTCGTGCGCAGCATGAGAATCGCGTTATCCAGCTCGCGCGCCATCCGCAGCGGCCACCAGGCGACGCCGGCGGTGAGAATGCCTTCGATCGCATCGGGCTCGGCGTGCTTCGGTCCGGAAACGGTGAGCGTGGCGCTGCGTGCGGCGCGGTCGATGACGGCATCCACATACTCGTAATGGTAGCCGCTCGAGTCGATTGCGCGCTCGAGCGGCGTGAGGGTGATCCCTTTCGTCTGCTGCCGCGGCTGCTCGCTTGCCGCGGCCAGCCGCTCGGCATGTTCCCGCACCGCTTGGGCGAACGCCTGCGGCTTCGCGCTGTGATCGACCAGGCCCCAGCTCTTGGCGCGGTCGGCGCGCACGCCCTCGGTGGTGGTGCAGAAAAAATCGGCCAGGTCGCGGCGCACTTTCCGCTTGTCGGTGATGCGGGTGAGGCCGCCGGTGCCCGGCAGCACGCCCAGCAGCGGCACCTCGGGCAGGCTCACGGTGGAGGAACGGTCGTCGATCATCAGGATCTCATCGCAGGCGAGCGCAATCTCGTAGCCGCCGCCGGCGCAGGTGCCATTCACCGCGGCGAGGAACTTGGGCCCGCCGTTGCGGCTGGAGTCTTCCATGCCGTTGCGAGTTTCGTTGGTGAACTTGCAGAAATTCACCTTCCAGCCGTGACTGGATTGGCCCAGCATGTAGATGTTGGCGCCGGAGCAGAACATGCGCTCGCGCGCCGAGGTGAGAACCACACAGCGCACCTCGGGGTGCTCGAAGCGGATGCGGTTCAAGGCATCGTAAAGCTCGATGTCCACGCCGAGGTCGTAGGAGTTGAGCTTCAGTTTGTAGCCGGGCTTGAGGCCTTTGTCCTCGTTCACGTTCAGGGCGAGGGTGGCGATCGCGCCGGCTACGCTCATGCGCCAGTGCTCATAGCGCTCGGGGCAGGTGTCGAAGCTTACGCGGGGCGCGGCGGCTGGGTCGATCATAGTTGGACTGTGTCCCTTAGAGGGAGTTTAGACGTCTTGATTCTTGGTCCGTTAGAGGGGGAAAACCATTTGCATAACACAGTACAAATTGATGCTTGCATGGTTTTTCCTGGTTCAAGCGGTAGCCACCTTGCGCAACTGGCGCAGACTTTGTTCAATGCTCTTGTGCGCGGTATCGACGGTCACGTCGGCGCGGCCGTAGAGCGCGTTACGGCCGCGCAGGATGCGGTGCAGGTCTTCCATGGCTTCGCGGTTTCCCGTCATCGGCCGGGTGTCGCCCTGGGCCACCACGCGCGCCATGTGCTCTTCGGGCTGCGCCTTGAGCCAGACGGTGCGGCAGGTCGAGAGCAGCAGGTCGTAGGTGCCCGGCTCGGACACGATGGAGCCGCCGGCGGCGATGACGATGCGCTCGTTCTTTTCCACCACTTTCTCCAGGCAGCGGCGCTCGTAGCGGCGGTAGCCGGCCTGGCCGTAGAGCAGGAAGATTTCCGACAGGCTGGTCCCGGCCTCGCGCTCGACTTCGCGGTCGAGTTCGATGAACGGGACCTCCAGTTCCTTCGCCAGCCGGCTGCCGAGGGTGGATTTACCGGCGCCGCGCAGTCCGATGAGGGCGATACGCTTGATGCGATCGGTATGCGCGGCGCCGTAATCGCGCATCAACTGCGAGCGCACCACGGAGAGTTTCCGCGCCGGCAGACGCCGCAGGAACTGTCCGATCAGCGCCAGTTCCACCGACTGCTCCGTTTCCTGGCGCAGGAATTCGGTCAGCGGCAGATCGAACGCGACGGCAATTCTCTGCAGCAGCAGCACGGACACGTTGCCCTGGCCGGTCTCGAGCTGGGCGAGGTAGCGTTCGGACACGCCCGAGTCGTGCGCCAGGATTTTGCGCGTCATGCCGCGCCTGGCGCGGGCGTCGCGCACGCGCTCGCCCAGGGCGCGCAGAAACGCCTCGTCCGACGTTGCGGCCGATCTGGTTTTCTGCGGAGTTTCGCGAGCGCCCATTGGATTAGGATTTACTGCGCAATGTGTATTATATTGCTTTCAATATAATTATGCGGCAGTATAATGCATATCCGCGAAATAGCAAGCGGCCAAGAGTAAGATCAAGCCTTAACCAAAGGAAAAGGTATTTCCATGAGCATATTTTCGCGTAGCCCGCAGGCGCTGTTCCCGGCCGGCACAGCTACGGCCGCGCCGCGGTGATGGCGCACGTCTGGAAGGCGCTGCTTTAAACCTATGTCGGTGGACCTGACCGTACTGGTCGGCACCATGACCAGCACTGCTGAACTGGTGGCGCAGGCGGTGCAACTCGCCACCGAAGAGGACGATGTGCGCATCGATATCCGGCCCATGGATGGGCTGGATGCGGGCGTGTTCGCCGGTGGCGGCTTGTACCTGATCTGTACTTCCACCTATGGTCAGGGCGACGTGCCGGACAATGCCAAGGCCCTGTACGCATCGTTGCAAAGCGCGCGTCCCGATCTTTCGGGCGTGGAATACGGCGTGATCGCGCTGGGCGATCGCACCTATGCCGAAACCTTCTGCTTCGGCGGCAAGCGCTTCGATGAGCTGCTAACCGATCTGGGCGCGCGCCGCTTGGGCGAGGTATTCCGCCATGACGCCAGCGCCGGTACCATGCCGGAAGAGTTGGCGGCCGATTGGGCGATCGGCTGGATCGAAAGCGTGAAATCAGGCCGCGCGCTCGCGGCTTAAGCAGCCGCCGATTCGCATCGCGATCGCGCCGCCTTCCACTCGTTCAATCGATCGCCGCTCCATGCGTGACGCCAGCGGCGAGCAATGCTTCGATCTCGCTCGACGAATATCCCGCTTCGCCGAGGATCGCGAAACTGTGTTCGCCGAGCCGCGGCGCAGGTCCCTGCGCTTGCGGCGGCGTGCCGGACCATCGCGTCGCCGGCTCCATGCTGCGGATGCGGCCCTCGGTCGGATGTTGCTCCCAGCCGAAGAAGCCGGTCGCCCACAGATGCGGATCGTCTAGCAGGCTGTCCAGCGTGTGCATCGGCATCGCCGGGATGTCGGCAGCGGAAAGTTGGTCCATCCACTCACCGGTCGTGCGCGTCGCCATCGCCGCGGCGACGATCCGGTACAGCTCGGCGATATTGCGGGTGCGGTCGGTGATGTTGCAAAAGCGCGGGTCGCGGGCGAGTTCGGGCTTGCCCAGCAGATCGAACAAGCGGAACCACTGCGCGTCGCTATACGGCACCAGCGAGATGAAGCCGTCGCGCGTCGGGAACGGCCGGCGCTCGGGCGTCAGGTGCCGCACGAAGCCCGGCGGCCCGAGCGGCGGATCGAACAACTGCCCGCCGAGGTGGCACAGCAGGACGAACTGCGCCATCGTCTCGAACATCGGCACCTCGAGCGCCTGACCCTTGCCGGTGCCGGCGCGGCTGACGAGCGCCGCCAGCACGGCCAGCGCCGCGGCGATGCCGACCGTCTGATCGACCATGGCGAGCGGCACGTAGCGCGGCGTGCCGGTCAGCCGGCCTTCCAGGTCGGGCAAGGCCGCAAGTCCCTGGATCACATCGTCGAACGCCGGTTTGTCGGCATACGGGCCGTCCTGCCGGAAGCCGGCGGCGCTGCAGTAGATAATGCGCGGGTTGACGGCTGCGACTTCGTCGTAGTTCAGCCCGAGGCGGGCCATCGCCGCCGGCCGCATGTTGAAGAACAGCACGTCGTGCGATTCGATCAGCCGCAACAGCACCTTTCGGCCCTCGGGGCGCTTCAGGTCGAGCACCAGGCTGCGCTTGTTGCGGTTGGCGAGCAGGAAGACGCTCGCCATGCCGCGGTGGCGCATGGTCCCCACGTTGCGCGTCGGGTCGCCCTCGTTCGTCTCGACCTTGACCACAGCGGCGCCCAGTTCGGCCATCAGCGCCGTCGCGTATGGCCCCATGCCGAAATTGGACAGATCGAGGATGCGAACCCCCGCCAGCGGACCGTGGTTTCGAGTCGGCGTTTCCACGTTCAGCGCTGCGAGAAGCGGCGGCCGACCCGCCCGCCGGCGATATCGACCTTCCTTAGATCGATGTGGCCGTTGCCGATGCCCCACGGCCAGGCGGCAAGCGTTTTCAGCTCGGTCATCGCGGCGCCGACGCCGGGCTCCGGAATCGACGCCGAAACCACCATCTCGCCGGAACAGATCTTGGGCAGTATTTTCATACACTCTCAACTGAGATCAACCGCATGATCGAAAGTGTATCCCCTCCCCAGCGCGCAAGGCAAGCGAAAGAAAGTTGACTTCGGCGCAATGGCGAGACCATGAATACTGCCATCGGCGAAGCCGGGCATCGAGTTGCGCTGGGAGGGTTCAGGCGTCGACGAAAAAGGTTATGATTCCGGGGGTCGCCGCAAACTGGCGCTGGATCATTGCCACTTTCGTCCCACCGAAGTGGAGACGCGGCTGGGCGATACCAGCGCGGCGCGGGAGGAACTCGGCTGGCCGCCCCAGGTCGGTTTTCGGGAACTGATGGCGGAAATGGCGCGGGAGGATTTCAAGGCCGCCGAGCGGGATGCGCTCAGTCGAGCGTCATGGCTACTCGGGCTATGATTATCACGAATAGGGCTGCGGATCTGGTCCGGACTGAAGGGGAGAGAAAACATGAGCAAGGATGTGGCGGTGCTGTACCGCAAGGAAGGCTCGATCGGGGAAATCGCCCTGAACCGGCCCGACAACCGCAACGCCATGAACGGCGAAACGCTGGCCGCTTTCGGCAAGATCATCGACAGCGTCAAGCAAGACCGGGAACTACGTTGCCTGGTCATCACCGGCAGCGGCAACACCTTTTGCTCGGGCGCGGATTTCCGCAGCGATATACTGGATAAGGGCAAGCTGTTGCCTCAGGAAGCCACTTTCGGCATCTATCGGCCGTTCCTGGCTATTCTGGAAGTGGAAGTGCCGGTTATCGCGGCGATGAACGGCCATGCCGTCGGCGGCGGGTTGGGGCTGGCGCTCATCTGCGACATCCGCGTGGCGAATAGAGAAGCTCGTTACGCCGCCAATTTCGTCAAGCTGGGGCTGCACTCCGGGATGGCGATCAGCTATATGCTGCCCCGCGTGGTGGGCCTGCCGCGGGCGGCGGAAATGCTGTTCACCGGGCGCATGGTAACGGGCGCCCAGGCCGCCGAGATCGGGCTGGCCAATTATGCGGTGGGGCCGGAGGAGGTATCGGGCAAGGCCTGGGAACTGGCCCGGGAAATCGCCGCCTGCGCTCCGGCGGCGGTGCGCATGATCAAGCGCTCCTTGTACCGGCACGTGAATTGGGATCCACGGCCGGCCGGAGAATACGAGGCCCATTGCCAATCCCGTACCATCGAAATGGAAGATTCCAAGGAAGGGGTACGCGCCCTTCTGGAAAAACGCGAGCCCCGCTTCCGGGGCGTATGACACCCATCACCCATCGAGGAGAAATCATGCCTGCTGACAAAGACGTGCTGATCTATGAGAAGAAAGACTATATCGCCACGGTGAAATTGAACCGCCCGGAGAGCCGCAACGCCCTTTCGCTGGAACTGATCAACCGCCTGCACCAAGTGTGGAACACGGTGGACGACGATCCTGAAGTGCGGGTCATCATTCTCACCGGCGCCGAGTGCGGCACCTTCTCCGCGGGCATGGACCTCAAGGAAGCGGCCCGCATTCGCAAGGAAGAGGGCGTGGACGTGCTGAGCAAGATCAAGGACCCGTTTCACGATTGCATGCGGGAGGTGAAAAAACCCATCATCGCCGCCATGAACGGCGACCTGCCGGCGGGCGGCATGATGTTGAGCCTGAATTCCGACCTGCGGGTCGGACTGCGCGGCACCCGCGTCGCCATCACCGAAACCCAGCGCGGCCGCGGTTCGCCCTGGGCGGTTCCGCTGCTGTGGCAAATGCCCCAGTCTATCATCATGGATTTGGTGCTCACCGGCGACTGGATGCCTATAGAGCGTTTCTACGATATCGGTTGGGTCAACTATCTGGAAGACACTGCGGAAGCCGTCCAGGCGCGGGCTCGCCGGCTTGCCGAACGCATTCGCGACAACGCTCCGCTGTCGGTCATGGCGGGCAAGGGGAGCCTGATCAAGGCGCTTTCCTTGGGATGCGAGGCCGGGCTGGTGGAGGCCAAGCGTCTGTACAAGCATGTCTACGCCAGCGAGGACGCCATCGAAGGACCGCGGGCTTTCGCCGAGAAGCGCAAGCCGGTGTGGAAGGGCCGTTGATTAGTTGAAAATCCGCGCCACAAAAAATCTACGTCATGACGGCCAACGACTGGGCGGCCGGCCTGGACAAGCGGCGCAAGCCGGCCGATGCGGAGGAAAAATCATTCCATGCCCGATATTCTGAAGGGTGTCACGGTTCTTGACCTCACCCAAAATATTGCCGGCCCTTTCTGCACTCAATTGCTTGGGGATTTCGGCGCCGAGGTGCTCAAGGTCGAGCGTCCGGGCAGCGGCGACGATGCCCGCAAGTGGACGCCTCCAGCGTGGCACGGCGTGGGCACCGCTTTTCTGGCGGTGAACCGCAACAAGAAGAGCGTTGGCGTGGATCTCAATGCGCCCGAAGGACGAGAAATCATCCGCCGTCTCGCCGACAAGGCCGATGTCCTGGTCCATTCCACCCGTCCGGGGAGCCTGGAATCCAGGGGTTTGGGGTACGATGACCTCAAAGCCGGCAACCCCGGTTTGGTGTATTGCGCCATCAGCGCCTTCGGCGAATCCGGTCCGCTGGTCCGGGATCCTGGCTATGATCCGCTGATCCAGGCGTTTACCGGCATCATGAGCGTCACCGGCCACCCCGACCGCCCGCCGGCGCGGGTGGGGGTATCCATCATCGACATGGGTACTGGGCTGTGGGCTTTTTCTGGCGTGCTGGCGGCCTTGTACCGGCGCAGGGAAACCGGCCTGGGAGGCAAAGTCGCCGCCAGCCTGATGGAAACGGGCGTCAACTGGATGTCCATCTTTCTGGCCCACTATATGGGAGCGGGGCATATCGGCGCTCGCATGGGGGACGTGACGCCCATGACTTCCCCCTACGAATCGTTCAAGACGCAAGACGGGGCCGTGCTCATCACCGCCGCCAACGAGAAATTGTTCGCCAACGTGTGCCGGGCCTTGGGGGTTCCGGAATTGGCTCAAGATTCCCGTTTCAACAGTAACAGCCAACGGGTGCTGAACCGGCCCGAACTGCATGCCTTGTTGGAGGCCCGCACCTCCCGGGTCACCTCCGACGAATGCGTGGCCTTGATGCGGCAAGCCGGAGCGCCCTGCTCCACCATCAATACGGTGGATGCGGTGTACCGAAACGAACAGGTGAACGCCATGGGCATGATCCGACCCCTGGCCGCGCCCGATCTGCCCGATTTCAAGACCGTGGACCTGCCGGTGAGCATCGACGACGAGAAGGCTTCGTTGCGGCTACCCCCTCCTGTGCTGGGTTTCCATACCGATGCAGTGCTGGTGGGTGCGGGTTATACGATGCAGGAGGTCGCCGCGTTGCGGGCGGCTAAGGTGATAGGGTAGTAGTAAATGTCGAGACGAAGGAGGAGGAAATCATGAAGCGTTATTCCAAGCTGCTGGGGTTGTGCGGGTTATTGTTCTTGCTTTGGGGGAGTGGGGCTCTGGCCCAAGGCAAGGAGAAGCTGGTTCTGCGGGTGGCGGATTCGTTTCCCACCAGCGGGCACTGGATGGTGGAGAACGCTACCAAGCCCTGGATGGAGGCGGTGACCCGGGCCACGGGAGGGGCGGTGACCTTCGAGTACTACCCCTCGGAGCAATTGGGCAAGACCAAAGATATGTTGTCCTTGACCCAATCGGGGGTGGCGGATATCGCTTATGTCGCCCCTGCCTTCATTGCCGATAACAAGATGCCTTTGTCGACCGTGGCGGAATTGCCCGGCAGTTTCACCAGTTCGTGCCAGGGGACGCTGGCGTACTGGAAGCTGGCCACCAAGGACGGCATTCTGGCGGAAAAGGATTTCGCCCCCAACGGCGCTCGATTGCTGTGGGGCGTGGTGATGCCGCCCTATCAATTTGTCACTGCCAAGAAGAAGATAGAGTCGCTCAAAGACGTGGAAGGGCTGAAGCTGCGTACCGCCGGCGCGGCGCTGGATATGACGGCCCGCAAGCTTAAGGCGGTGCCGGTGCGGCTGGCCACCCCCGAAATCTACGATGCCCTGTCCCGGGGGACCATCGATGGCATGATTTTCCCGTTTTCCAGTCTGGTGCCTTATAAGCTCGATGGGCTGGTGAAATATGCCACCGTCGACGAGAGCCTGGGAGCCATCGTCGCCAATTACGTCATCAGCGAGGCTCGCTGGAAGAAGCTGCCGGAAAGCGTCCAGAAAGCCATGACGGATGCCGGCGAAGAGGCGACCCGGCGGCTCTGCGCGGCGCTGGATCGGGATCTGCAAACCGATATCGCCAAGCTCAGGCAGCAGGGGCTGACCACTGTCCAGCTTCCGGCCGCCGACAAAAAAGAACTGCAAGGATTGCTGGCCAGTGTCCAGACGGAATGGGCCGAAGGTCTCGATAAGCGGGGCAAGCCGGGGAGCGAGGTGCTCAAGGCATTTCGCAGTGCGTTGCAGCAGGGTCGTTAGCATTTCCAACAACATGTAATAAGGAGAAGCAGCATGGCTAATCGTTATCTGGATGATTTCAAAGTGGGCGATGAGTTCAAGAGTTACGGCCGCACTGTTACCGAAGCCGATATCGTCAACTTCACCTGCTTCGCCGGGCTCAAAGTGCCGATTTTCATCAACGACGATTTCGCCAGGAAGTATACTCCCTACGGCGGACGCATCACTCCGGGGCTGATGACCGCCACTTTGGCGGCGGGAATGATGGAGGAGATTCTGGGCCCCTCCACCATTGCCGCCCTGGAACTCAGCAATTTCAAGTTCACCGTGCC
>SCTX01000104.1 GCA_004298385.1 Betaproteobacteria bacterium
CCAGTCCGTCGGCACCTCGTGGCCGAGGGACTGGTTCCTGGAGGAGCTACACCCCTAGGGGGGAGTAGCCGGAGTACGGGATGCGACTCGCAGGATCGACTGGACCGAGCCGGGCAATGCGCCGCGCAGGCCCGCCATTGACTTGCATTGACCCGCATACCTGGCACGCCACAATCGAAACCATTATGCTAGTGAAGCAAGCAATTTTCTATCCCTTCGAACGCGCGCACATTCACGGAGGTGTCAAATGAAATTCACGGTATGGATAGCGGCTGCCGCGCTACTCGGACTATGTATGCAACAAGGGCTGGCCGCCGAGGTGGAGAAGGATTACCCCGCCAAGCCGGTGAAGATTGTGGTCCCGTACCCTCCCGGGGGCGCCCCTGATCTCGTGGCGCGCGTGCTGGCCGCGAAACTCGCCGAATCGCTCGGACAGCAGTTCATCGTCGAGACTCGGCCCGGCGCGAGCGGAAACATCGCCACCGAGTTCGTGGTGAAGTCGGACCCTGACGGATATACCCTGCTGCTCGCTTCGGACGGGCAAATCGTGATCAATCCCAGTCTCTTCGCCAAGCTGCCGTACGACCCGGTGAAGGATCTCGCGCCGGTCACGCTCGCGACCTCCGTCGCGTTGTTCCTGCTCGCGGCGCCGGGTTTCCCGCCGAACTCGGTGCAGGAGCTGATCGCACTCGCCAGGGCGAACCCGGGGAAATTCAATTTCGCCTCATCGGGCAACGGCAGTCAGCACCACCTCGCGGGGGAGTTGCTCAACACGCTTGCCGGCATCCGCCTGGTTCACGTGCCTTACAAAGGCTTCGGCTCGGCGGTCACCGACGTGATGAGCGACAAGGTCGAGATCGTGTTCGGGGGTGTATCCTCCGCGGTCGGCTTGGTGAAGGGCGGCAAGCTGAAGGCGCTGGCTGTGTCCAGCTCGAAACGATACGCGGGATTACCTCAGGTGCCAACGCTCATGGAGTCTGGCTTGCCCGGCTTCGAAATCTATGCGTGGTTCGGGTTGATGGCCCCGGCGCGCACGCCCCGGCCGATCATCGACAAGCTGCATGGCGAAGTGGTGAAGGCGTTGCGCTCCAAGGAGATCTCCGAGCGCTTTATCGCTCAGGGCATGGACATCATCGCCGCGGGGCCGCAGGAGTTTGCCGAGAGGATCACCTCCGACGCCCGGATGTGGGCCCGGATCATCAAGGAGTCTGGCGCAAAGGCGGACTGATCCATCAAGCGTGACGGCGAGAGCCAAACAGTTCAACGAAATAAGGCAACCGCTGCACGTAAAACCGAATGGAGTTGAAACGCATGATTAACTGGGGAATCAATCCGCGCGGAATCTTTAACTTTCCGCTGGAGTACGCGATCGCTCGCGGCGTCTTCGGTCGAGACCTGAAGATCGTCCTGCATAATCATCCCACCGGCGCCGACTACGGCGCCAAGCTCGAAGCGGGCGCGTACGACATGGGACAGATCGGAACACCGGTTTATCTGCCCGTGGCCGCCGCAGGCGAGAACTACGAAATCGTCAGCGTAGGCGTATGCAACTATCCTCCGTTCTACCTGATGGCCGAGCCGGGGATCGCAAACTTCGCGGCCTTGCGTGGCGAGTCCATTGCGATCAATCGACGCAAGACCTGCCCGGAAAGCCTCCTCTTATGGCACGCCCACGAGGAAAGCGTTGGCGAGGATGAATTCAACATCGTCGAGGTCATGGCGGCGGCAGCATCAACTGAATATGGCTCCGCCTTCATCAGGGAAGCCGGCGAAAAACGATTCAAGGCCGGCGTGCTGCATGAACCCTTTGTCAGCTTCATGGAGCAAACCGCCGGTTGGAAGATCATCGGGGACTATCCGCGCATGGTCGCGCCATCGAACTACTGCCTGCTGCTGTATGCACGGAAAGCATGGGTGCGGGATCATCGCGAGATCATGGACGGTCTGGTGTCCGACTATTTCAATGCCATCCGGTATGCGCGAGACCATCTCGATGAGATGATAAGGGTGGTAGCCCCGCTGCCTCCTGTTTCGGCATCGCAACTTCTTTCGGCGCTACGCCGGGAAGCCGGGCTTTGGAATATAGAGCCGCTTGTAGACCACGCTGTCTTCGCCCGGGCCAGCACGGAAAGCGAGCGCCAGGGCCGTCTTCCGGCGAACTATCTGCCTCGAATCCTTGCGCGGGACGGTCCCATGGCTGCGCCAGACCGGGCTGCGGTCTAGCTGAATGGCAAAGCTATCGCGCCCGCCTTTGGCCGGGCTTTGCACCCGCCGCATCGTCTTCAGGAGGAGAGTGCCATGAATCGATTGCTTTCAACCGCGGCTGCGCTGCTCGCATTCGCGCTGCCGCAGCTGCTTGCGGCCCAGACCTACCCCAACAAGCCGATCCGCGTGGTAATTCCCTACCCGGCCGGCGGCAGCGCGGACATCGTCGGCCGCAGCATCGGCGCCAAGCTCAGCGAAGCCTGGGGCCAGCAGATCCTTATCGATAACAAGCCCGGCGCCGGAGGGAACATCGGCACCGAGTTTGTCGCAAAGTCGGCGCCGGACGGCTATACGCTGCTGCTGGCCACCGATATCCAGATGGCGATCAACCCTCACGTCTACAAGTCCCTCCCGTTCAATCCGGACCGGGATTTCGCATTTGTGGTGCAGGCCGCTTTCATCGAGTTCCTGCTGTCGGTGCATCCGTCGATTCCGGCAAACAACCTGACCGAGCTGATCGCGCATCTCAAGGCCAATCCCGGCAAGTACAGTTACGCCTCTTCCGGCTATGGGAGCACCCACCATCTGTCGATGGAGCTGCTGAAAAGCATGACCGGAATCGATACGGTGCATGTGCCGTACAAAGGCAGCGGCCAGATGCTGCCGGATTTGATCTCGGGGCAGGTGCAGCTCGCCTTCACCGGCATTCCGCAGACCATGCCACACGTGCGAGGCGGCAAATTGAAAGCGATTGCAGTGGGTAGCGCGAAGCGACTCGATGCGGCGCCCGGGGTGCCTGCCATCGCCGAGACCCTGCCGGGATTCGAAGCGAACGCCTCGTGGAACTATTTCGCCCCCGCCGGCACGCCGCGCGAGATCGTGATGCAGCTCAACGTCGAAATCAACCGCATCCTGCAGCTGGACGACATACGCGAGCGTTTTATCTCTCAGGGTCTGATTATCATCGGCGGCGCGCCCGAGCGGCTGGCCGAGCGCATGAAGTCCGATTACGTGAAATGGGGCAAGGTAGTGAAGGACATCGGCCTGAAGGTCGAATAGCGCTCCTTTTCGTAGGCGAGCAGCGCGGCGTTCACGTCCGTGCCCGCCTTTTCCGGCGTCGTTGCGGGGCGCGTCTGCCGGGTGATCAAAGGGCTTCTCCACCGATCGTCAATTGCCGCCCGCACTGACGGGCTATTCTCGCCGCTGTCCTGAAGAGCAAGTCACCTTTTGCCTTGGTGCTCAAGGGTAATTGAGCAAAATGCTCGTAGAGCTGGGCAGGAAAGTGCATGCCCATGGAAAAATCCGTTCCAAATACCATGCGCTCGCTGTATCGTTCGATCATGTCCCACCAAATGTCCTTCGGCGGTACCAGCTTGAAACACCAGAACACGTTCGTTGCATCCAAGTATGTATGCGGATACTCCTCCAGGAAGCGGAAGGCGGCGTCCACGTCCGGATAGCAAAGATGCGGGATAACGAGCGTTAGACGCGGGAACTGCTTCAACAACGCCCTTAGTCCATCTTGATTGGAATCTGCTCTGTACACATCCTCGTAACCCGTATGGATG
>SCTX01000013.1 GCA_004298385.1 Betaproteobacteria bacterium
GGCGGAGTGGCCGCGGCGGCCACCGACGCGGCCGTAATGCCGATCTGGGTGTCGGCGTGCGACTTGGGGGCGCCTGCGGCGGCGGACGCGGCAGCGGCCATGGGTGCGGCTGGGGCGTGTCCGGGAGGCGCTCCCGCGGCGGCGGGCGGATGAGGCGGCTCCGGTGGTTTTCGCATCGCCCCGGGGCGCAAGATCATGGTCTTCTCGAAATCGGCCGCCTTAGCGGCCCCCGCCACCGCTTCGCTGATGTACTTAAGCTTGTACTTGCCGAGTTCGATGACGTCGTTGTTCTGCAAGAAATGCTTCTTCACCGTCTTGCCGTTGACGCAGGTGCCGTTGGTGCTGCCCAGATCCTCGAGGAATGAATCCGCGAGTATAGTCACGATGACGGCGTGCTCGCCGCTGACGGCCAGATTGTCGATCTGGATATCGTTGTGCGGCTTGCGCCCGATGGTGGTGCGCTCCTTGGAAAGCGGGATTTCCTTGAGCACCAAACCGTCCATACTGAGTATCAGCTTCGCCATAGCATTTTCCCCGAACTATCTAAACCATCCAAAAAGTTTCGACGCCAGGCCGTGTCCGGCCGGGAATTCGCGCAAAATCTTGATCAGAATGACCGACACGTTGTCGCGCCCCCCGTTGTCATTCGCCATCTGCACCAGTTGTTGCGCCGCCAATTCCAGGTTGGCGCCAAGCGCCTGCAGCGCCATGCCGATATCATCGTCGCTCACCATATCCGACAGTCCGTCCGAGCACAGCAGATAAATATCGCCGGGCAGGGTGTCGTATTCATGGATCTCTGGCTCCACCGCCGGATCGATGCCCAGTGCCCGCGTCACCAGATTCTTGTTCGACGAATGCTTTGCCTGCTCCTTGGTCAGCATGCCGGCATCGATTTGCTCCTGCAGCAAGGAATGGTCCTTGGTCACCTGGCTGAATTCGCCCCCGCGCATACGGTACAGGCGCGAATCGCCGATATGCGCCGCCATCATCTTGTTGTCGTAAAACAGCACCACCACCAGCGTCGTGCCCATGCCGGCATACTGCGGCTGGCTCTGCGCCGCCTGATAAATTGAAGTATTGACCTTGGCAACCTGTTCCTGCAGCATCTTCTGCGCGGCCTTCTTGCCGCTTTGCGGATCGACCTCATGCGGCGCGTGTTCCTCAAGCAGTTGCCGCAGTTCGGTGGTAAGCACCGTAGTGGCCATGCCGCTCGCCACTTCACCCGCATTGTAGCCCCCCATGCCGTCGGCCAGCACCGCAAGGCCTTTCTCCGCAAGCGAGGCGACCGAGTCTTCGTTGTTCGAGCGCACCATGCCGGGGTCGGTATGGCTGACAATCTCCAGGGCTTGGCTCAGATCCATGCGGCCCGCGCCCTAAAGACTGATATCCATGTCTGCGCCAGCACTGCCTGCCGCCGCCGTACCGCCATCTGCAAAAGCCGCACGCAGCGCCGCGGCAAATTCTTCGCCGGTCTGGTAGCGCTGGCCGGCGTCCTTGGCCATGGCCTTGTCGAGGAAAGCCACCAGAGCGGGCGGCAGATCGGGCCGGACCGAAAGAATGTCTGTCGCCGGTTCATTTGCAATCTTGAACATCAGCTGCGCCATGGAATCCCCCGTGAAAGGCAGCGCGCCGCACAACAGTTGGTACAGGCTCACCGCGAGCGAGAACAGATCGCTGCAGCCGTCCACTTTTTTGCCCGAGAGCTGCTCCGGCGACATATAGGATGGCGTGCCCAGCACCATGCCCGTCTTGGTCTTGGACGAGTCGGTGATACGCGCGATGCCGAAATCGGTGACCTTGGGCGAGTCGCTCTCCGGCTCGTACATGATGTTGGCAGGCTTGATGTCCCGGTGGACGATGTTTTGCTTATGGGCATAGCCAAGCGCATCGGCGACTCGGGCGATGATCGACACCACCTTGTCGACAGGCAGCAGGTTGTCCGGCTTGGTATAGGGTATCAGGTCCTTACCCTTCAGCAACTCCATGGCGATGTAGCACAAGTCGTGCTCCTCGCCGGCGTCGTAAATGGTGACAATATTGGGGTGCGACAGCCGCCCGGCGGTCTCCGCCTCGCGGAAAAAGCGCTCTTTCACCTCGACCAGTTCGTCTGCCTCGAACTCCTGCGACAACGCCATGGTCTTGATCGCCACTACGCGGCCGATTTTCGGGTCCTTGCCCTGATAGACGACGCCCATTGCGCCCTTGCCCAATTCTTTTTCCACCTGGTAGCGGCCGAGCATGGGTTTTTCCGCGCCGGCGCCCAGAGACATGGAGCCACCGGGGTGGCCCGATCCGCCACCCAGAATGACCGTCTCCGACATCGCCTTGGCGCGGTTCAGGCGCGCCTCCAGGTCGCGGAATTTGGGGTTATGGCCGGCCATGTACTGGAACACGTTTTCCGCCTTGTTGAACTGGCGTTTGCGCTCGAAGTCCAGCGCCAAGTTATACAGGTTGTCCATCAGCCCGTCGTCCAGCGGCACCTTGCGGAACTTGTCCCACGCCATGTCGAGCTGGCCCTGGCCCTGGAACGCGAGTCCGAGCATGCGGTTGGACTCGGCCGAGTCGGCATCGGATTTGACCTTGCCCGCCTCGGTCAGGACGAAGCGCTTGGTGATGAGCAGGACGTGCCCGATCACCAGCAGCACCAGCGGCAGCATCAACTGCAGCCACATCGCCGCCGACGTCATCAGCACGAAGTGGACGATAATGAGCAGCGCAAACAACGCGGCCGTGACGATCGCGCCCATGCCGGCTTTGAGCCGGGGCAACAGTCCGATCAGGTACGCGGCAATGAGCAGGAACACCGCAAATTCGACCCAGTAGCCCCAGGGCGGCGCGACGAAGAAATGTTCGGATAGAATCGACGACACCGAATGCGCCAGCACCAGCACCGGCGGCATATTGGGTGACACTGGGGTGACAGCCGCGCTGCCCAATCCGGGCGCAGTCGGCCCGATCAGCACGATCTTGTCCTGATATTTGCTCACCGGGATCTTGCCGGTGAGCACATCGTAGAAGGAGTCCACCGGAAACGCGGGACGCCCGTCGCGATCCTTGTAGAAGTAGGTGGACATACGCGTCGCCGGGTCGGTGACGATGTTCAGCTTGCCGAGTGACACCTTTTCGCCGGGCTGAACCTTTATGTCAGCCAGGCCGAGATTCAGGCTTCTGGCCGCGACCATCATCGACAGCGACGGATAAGCCTGGTCGAAGTAGCCCAGCACCAACGGCTCGGTGCGGGTGCCGCCGTCGACATCGGGGATACCGTTGAGGTGGCCAAGCGCGGCGGCCGCCTTGCCGATGATCTCGATCGGGTAGTCCACCTTGCGCGTGGGCAATACGCCGTCTTCCATGCCTTTGCCCACCTTGGGCAGATTGTTCTTTGTAACGTACTCTGGCAGCGGCTTGTCGGGCTTTCCGCGCGGCTCGCCTACATCGAACAAAATCATCGGCACCACGTTGCCCGCGCGCGTGAAACTTTCTGCGAGCCTGCGGTCGGTATTGAGCTTTTGCTCCGCCTCCTTCAGCAGCGTCACGAACTGCCCGAGTTGCCCTGCCGGCGGCACGGCCACGGGCGCGTTCGGATCGGTCGCCGCCACCGGGTCGGCCGGCGCGCCGGCGCCGGCCATTTCCAGGAGCTTGGTGATAAAGGTGTAGCCCGCATCGACCTGCGGCTCGGAAAACAACACCGTATAAGCGATCACCTTCGCTTTCGCTGCCGAAAGGCTGTCGGTCATTTTTGCCAACACGTCGCGCGACCAGGGCCAGCGGCCAAGATTGGCAAGGCTCTGCTCATCTATGGCGATGACTGCGATCTTGTCCAACGGCGCGCGTGAGGTCGCTACGACGCCCAGGTCGTAGGCCTTGCGTTCCAGGCTCGGAACGAGATCGCTGACGCGGTTAAACATGACCATGAAAATGACGACGGCGACCCCGAGAAACCAGTCGGTCTTCCAAAATCCGATTTTCGTCATTCCTGGCCCTCCGCTTACCTGATCTTCTTCTGCTCTTGCCCGGCTATCTGCCCGATAGTGAAGGCATTTTACGTCATTAGACTCCGCGCTTGTGCTATTTCCGCCGCGGTGCAACGACAACCCGCGCCTCGCGCTGATAAGCACCCGAGATCAATGCCGTGCATCGCCTTAGCACCTCGTCCGGAGCCTGGTTTGCTCCCTGCTACTCAAAACCCGCATAGCCCGGGCAAGTCCTATTTATAAACAGGGCGATAATGTTCATTCTTGCAGTTAAATATTAGATTAGTCAAATGTTTTTTGCTAATTGTCCTGGCAAACACATGAGCCAAAAGCGCAAGCGGCAGGTGCAACGATGAAGAACAACCAAGACGGGCGGAAAGAAAAACAGTAACCCTTGCCTGGCGACCGGGGCCTGATCCCGCGCGCTACTTCCGGTTCACATTCATCGCGCTCGTGTGCCGAATGCAAACACGCCCCGGCTCAGTTGCCGAGTATCGTTCCAGCCGCAGTTCCCAGATCCACCGGGGCAACCTGTCTTGCCGCTGTCCAGCTTACCTTTGGCGACCTCGATCTGCCCGCCCTGAGCGGCAAAAAATCCCGCGTTACTCCAAGAGGCCGTTTCAGAATTGCTGAAACGGCCTCTGATCTAGGGGAGCAAGGGAAGGTATCCCCCATTTCGTATTAAGCTCAACCGTTGCGCCGCTTTCTTCGGCGTCAGGCTGAAAGCGCCCGCGGTCTTTTTTTCTTGATCACGTTGCGGCGGCAGGATACCGCCGAAGGCGTGGGTGTCTGCACTGATCCGAGTCAACAAATCCGAACTGAACCGGCAGACAATATTCTATTTGGCAATTTCCCGCGACTCACCAACGGCAGCGGTATGTTTGCGCGCCAGCAGCTTGCCTATCGCCACCACCAGCGCCGCTCCGACCAGTCCGACGATCACTTCCAGACCGACGCCAGCCAGCATGGGCTTCTTATCCAGCATCCGGAAATTGGCGACGATCCACTCGCCTAGCGCCGGATCGCTCACCGCCATTTCGCCGGCGACGAAACCGAGCAGCGCCCCGCCCGCAGTAACGATGATGGGAAAGCGCTCCATCACTTTCATCAGCAGCGTGCTGCCGAAAATTACCAGCGGGATGCTGATCGCCAGCCCCAAAATGAGCAAGGTTACGCTGTCGCCGGCGGCGGCGGCCACCGCAATCACGTTATCCAGACTCATCACCAGGTCGGCGATAAGAATGGTTTTTATCGCCGCCAGCAGGTTCTCGTGGCCATCGATGTTCGCTTCGCCTTCCTCCGGCAGCAGCAGCTGCACGCCGATCCATAGCAACAGCACGGCCCCGATTAGTTTCAGGTAAGGCAGTTGCAGCAATGCTACGGCGAAAAGGGTGAGAACGATACGCATCGCCACGGCGGCGCCGCTGCCCCAGCTCACGGCCATCGTCTGCTGCCTCGGCGGCAGCGAGCGCGCCGCCAGCGCGATCACCACCGCGTTGTCGCCCGACAACACGATGTTGATCCAAATGATTTTCAGCAGCGGGATCCAGAATGCTTGCAGCGAGAAATCCATGATGATGGGCTAACTCTCCTCCTCGGGAGTGCCCGATTTTACATCAGGGAAACGCAAACCGGGCGGGAAAGCACGCAGTGCAATGTCAACTCGCGCAAACGGGATGCGCGCTGTGAGCATCTCGACTTCCGCCGCGGTGTCGCTGGTGAAGCGGTTGATCGGCACCACGCGTTTCCAGGCGATGCGGCGCGCGTCGATGCCCGGTTTATTGCGGTGATGGACATGGTTGTCCAGCATCGCTGCCGGCAGATTGTTGGCGAGCGCCGGGACTCAAGACGCCGAATCAAATGACTGACTGCCGCCGAAACTGGAATGCACCGGCGCCGGACCGCCCTTCTCCGCTTTCACCGCGCAGTATTTGAACTCGGGGATCTTGCCGAACGGATCGAGCACCGGGTTGGTAAGCTTGTTCGCCGCCGCTTCGTAGTAGCAAAACGGAATGAACACCGTCCCCCTCGGAGTGCCGGCATCGGCACGCGCGTAAAGCGAGATCGAGCCGCGGCGCGAAGCCACCGTCACCACCTCGCCCGACTTCGCGCCGATGCCGTCGAGGTCGAGCGGATGGAACGATGCCATCGGTTCGGGCTCGATCGCATCGAGCACTCCGGCGCGACGGGTCATGGCGCCGGTGTGCCAGTGCTCGAGCTGGCGTCCGGTAATCAGCACCATGGGATAGTTCTTGTCCGGCTGTTCGTCGGCGGAGATCAGATCCGCGGGGACGAACCTGGCGCGGCCTGTGGCCGTGGGAAAATGCTCGGTGAACACCACCGACTGGCCCGGATCGCCTTCTTCCACGCACGGGTAGGTCACCGCGGAGTCGCGCTCGAGCCGCTCCCAGGTGATGCCGGCTATGGTGTCCATGCCGGCGCGCATCTCGACGAATACTTCCGAAACGTGGCCATAGTTCCAGGCAAGACCCATGCGTTTGGCGATTTCCTGGATGATCCACAGATCCTCCCTTGCCGCGCCCGGCGGCTCGATGGCTTTGCGCCCGAGCTGCACCATGCGGTCGGTATTGGTGACCGTGCCGTCCTTCTCCGGCCAGGCGGTGGCGGGCAACACCACGTCGGCGAGATAGGCGGTCTCGGTGAGGAAAATGTCCTGCACCACCAGGTGATCGAGCGCGGCCAGCGCCTCGCGCGCATGATTCACGTCCGGATCCGACATGGCGGGATTCTCGCCCATCACGTACATGCCGCGGATTTCCTTTTTCTTCGCCGCGCGCATGATCTCGACCACGGTAAGGCCGGGCTTGGAATCGAGGTCGGGCGCGCTCCACAGCTTGGCGAAGCGCGCTCTGGCTTCGGGATTATCTACGCGCTGGTAATTCGGATACATCATCGGAATCAGGCCCGAGTCCGACGCGCCCTGCACGTTGTTCTGTCCGCGCAAGGGATGCAGCCCGGTGCCGGGCCGGCCGATCTGGCCGGTCATGAGGGCGAGCGCGATCAGGCAGCGCGCGTTGTCGGTGCCGTGCACGTGCTGCGATATGCCCATGCCCCAAAGGATCATCGAGCGTTTCGATCCGGCGTACAGGCGCGCGACTTCGCGTATGGTCTGTGCCGGGATGCCGCAGATCGGCGCCATCGTCTCCGGGCTGTATTTCTTCACGTTCTCGGCCAGCGCGGCATAACCCGAGGTGCGGTCGCGGACGAAGTCCCGGTTCACCAGTCCCTCGGCAACGATGACGTGCATGATGGCATTCAACAGGGCCACGTCGGTATCGGGATTGAACTGCAGCACATGCGTGGCGTGGCGCGCGAGCTCGGTGCGGCGCGGATCGGCGAGAATGAGCTTGGTGCCGTTCCTGACCGCGTTCTTGATCCAGCTCGCCGCCACCGGGTGGTTGACCGTCGGGTTGGCGCCGATCACCAGCACCACCTCCGCGTGGCGCACGTCGCTTACCTGGTTGGAGACGGCGCCGGAGCCGACCCCCTCGAGCAGCGCGGCCACCGAGGAGGCGTGGCACAGACGGGTGCAATGGTCGACGTTGTTGGAGCCGAAGCCGGTGCGCACCAGCTTCTGGAACAGGTAAGCCTCCTCGTTCGAGCCCTTGGCCGAGCCAAATCCCGCCAGCGCATGTTTGCCGTGTTCGTCGCGGATGCGCGCCAGTCCGCCGGCGGCGAACGCCAGCGCCTCCTCCCAGCTCGCTTCGCGGAAAGCGTCGCGCCAATTGTCCGGATCGACACTGAAATCTCCGCTCTTGGGCACGCCCGCCTTGCGCATCAGCGGCACCGTCAGGCGCTGGCGGTGGTGCGCGTAGTCGAAACCGTAGCGCCCCTTCACGCACAGGCGGCCGTGGTTGGACGGGCCGTCGCGGCCCTCGACGTGCATGATCTTGTTGTCCGTTACGTGATAGGTGAGCTGGCAGCCGACGCCACAGTAGGGGCAGACCGAGTCGACCGTCTTGTCCGCCATGGTCAGCGCTGCATTGCGCGCGGGCATAAGCGCGCCGGTCGGGCAAGCCTGCACGCACTCGCCGCAGGCGACGCAGGTGCTCGCCATCATGGCATCGTCGAAATCGAACACGATCTTGGCATGCGCGCCGCGGAAGGCGTAGCCGATGACGTCGTTCACCTGCTCCTCGCGGCAGGCCCGGAGACAGCGC
>SCTX01000105.1 GCA_004298385.1 Betaproteobacteria bacterium
CCGGGGGTGCGTAGCGGAGCGAAATCAACATAATGCACATGTGCGCGGGTCGGGGCCGCTTCAAGCACCGAATTGGGGCGAGCCGGCAAAGACCTTCCAGCTTCGCAGCCGGATTGATTTATCTATCCCTTTTTACTCTGGCCCTATTTTTTAACCCCGTTCCGAGTCTGTGAGTCTGTGCCAGGCTACGGAATATGCGGCAGGATAGGGCCAGGTGGGGAGAGCTTCAGCTTGAGGGGCTTCGAATCTGCGATCTGCTGCCAGGCCAGGTATTCGCCGTAGGGGTCCGCCGTGGCCGGCTTGAACGACCCGGTGCCGTAACCCACGTTGAGCACGACGGACACGTCGCCATCGAGTGGTATTTGGACGGGACTTGCGATGCCCTTGTCGACGACGGTGGTCGTGAGTGGCATGCCAATGCGGATCTGACGCTTGACCTCCGCGCCGGGTGCGAGTCGACGCAGGATGGGGGCACGGAAGTCGAAGTATGCCGCCGTGAAGCCGGGCCGCGTCTCGCCGCAGACGATTCCCATCTTGGTGGCTCCCTCCTTCCACGCGGTCACCCGATCCGGATCGTTCACGACCCATATGGGCTTCGAGGTCTTGTTGGTGATCATGTATGTCAGTGCGAGCGGCTCGCCGTAGGCGTACCGGGGCTTCGCGCTCGCCAGGACGACAGGTATTTTCGGGTTGGGCATGGCGCTCTCCTCGGTTCAGCCTATCGGTGTGAACGGTTGGTACGGCCCGGGGCCGATGCCCTCGTGCGGCTGCTCGAATCCGCCGCTATCCGGAGGTAGGGGCCGTTTCGGGAGCCCGTGCTCGTCCGCATGCGCGTGTTCCGAGCCGATCGCTTGGCGCTCTCGGCCCGCGTACGTAGCCGCGGAGGTGCCGGCGACGCAATGCGAGGCGTGTCCCGTCGTGAGCTCGTGCGCGAGCACAAACCACATCGGAAAGCCGTGAGGATACCCGGCCCCGCCGTTGTTCGAGATGTCGATATGTGTCGTTGTCGAAGCGCCAGTGTTCCCGTCCGCCCCCTTGCCCGGGTTCGCGGGCGTTCCCGTCGAGCCTGCCGGGATGGATGTGACCCCGCCGCCCCAATCCTTGATCTTGGTCGTGGTGCCCGGGACTGGGGTGTTGGGGCCCGCGAGCGGCTGTACGGTCACAGTTCGCTCGGATCGGATGATCGCGTCGAGGCAGGCGCAGCCGGTTTCGTGCGCGCCGACCGCCGGTGGTCCGGCAACCTGCGCAACGGCGCCGGTCGTCGGATTCACGCGGATGCGCCAGCAGATCTCCTGCAACCACCGCTCGATCGTTGCGCGGTCTGCAGCCGTGCCGTTCACTGTGAGCGTCATCGCGGTTCTCCTCCCCGTCTCAGCCCAGATTGCCTAAGGATAGTCATTTTAAACCCCATTTTTGTCCATAGTGCGAGTTTATACCCGTCCAAACCACTATTAGAAAGCCGGCCATTCCGCTATTAGGCCATCGTCCAATTGGCGCTTATCGCAGCGGGCTACTGCAGCGTCGATGCCACCCCGCAGCATTTCTTGAACTTCTTGCGGCGCCGCAGGGACAGGGATCGTTTCTTCCCGGCTTCGGCCCCTCGCGCCGGATCGTATTTCATTGAAAGTGTGGAAAAATCCACTGCCGTCTGCAACAGCGAGTTCTACAAAACCCTTGCCAATAGGTAGCAAATCGTCGTAGAATCACCATCTTTTTTGAGTTTCGGGACAACAACATGGTTGTGATTCGCCTCGCCCGCGGTGGCGCGCATAAACGCCCTTTCTACAGCATGGTGGTGGCGGACTCGCGCCGGGCCGCCGGCGGCAAGTTCATCGAGCGCGTCGGCTTTTATGATCCCAAGGCGCCCGAAGGCCGCGAGAATCTGCGTGTCGCCATGGATCGGCTGACCTTTTGGCAGGGCAAGGGCGCCCAGCTCTCCCCCACGGTCGCAAGGCTGGTCAAGCAGTTTGGCAAAAAAGTCGCCGGAACGGTCGCTCCCGCGGCGGGCTAAGCAAGCTGCGCGGCTGATCGTGATGGGGCGGATCGTCGCCCCGTACGGCCTCAAGGGCTGGGTCAGGATCGAGCCCTACAGCGCGGTTCCGGACGGGTTGACCGCTTACCCTTCGTTGTGGGTCGGCAGAGGCGGCGACTGGCGCGAATTGAAGGTTGCCGAATGCGTGTTGCAGCACGGAGCCAGCCTGGTGGCGCGTTTCGAGGGCTGCGCGGAGCGCGATGCGGCACTGGGTCTGAAGGGCAGCGAAGTTGCGGTCGAGCGCGAGGCGCTGCCGCAGAACGCGAGCAACGAGTTTTACTGGGCTGACCTGGTCGGCCTGAAAGTGGTGAATCTGAAGGGCGAGGAGTTCGGCGTGGTTGCCGAACTTTTCGACAACGGTGCGCATCCGGTGATGCGCGTCGTCGCTGGCGAGACCGAGCGCCTGCTGCCATTCCTCGATCAGGTGGTGCTCCAGGTGGAGTTGGCCCAAGGCCGGATCCGTGTGGAGTGGGAGCTGGACTGGTGATCCACTTCGATTGCGTGACGCTGTTTCCGCAGATGTTCGCGGCGCTCACTGAATCGGGTATCACCGGCCGCGCGCTGAAGGCGGAGCGCTACAGCCTGGAGTTGTGGAATCCGCGCGATTTCGCCAGCGACAACTACCGCACGGTGGACGACCGGCCGTATGGCGGCGGGCCCGGCATGGTGATGCTGGCCGAGCCGCTGGAACAGGCGATTCGCGCGGCCAAAGGGCGGGTCGCCGGCAGCGAGCGCAAGGTGATCTACCTTTCGCCGCAGGGCAGGGCGCTCGATCACGCTAAAGTGATGGAGTACGCGGCCGGGCCCGGCGCAGTGTTGCTGTGCGGGCGCTACGAGAGCGTGGACGAGAGGTTGATCCGCCGCTCGGTCGACGAGGAGCTGTCGATCGGCGACTACGTGCTCTCCGGCGGGGAGCTGGCGGCGATGGTGCTGATCGACGCGGTGGTGCGGCAATTGCCCGGCGTGCTGGGCGACGAGGATTCGGCGGCGCAGGATTCGTTTGTGAGCGGATTGCTGGATTGTCCGCATTACACCCGGCCCGAGGAGTATGCGGGCGAGCGCGTGCCGGCGGTGCTGCTCTCCGGCAACCACGCCGAGATAGAACGCTGGCGCCTGAAGCAGGCGCTGGGCAGGACCTGGCTGAGACGGCCGGATTTGCTGGCAAAGCGCGCCTTGAGCGCGCAAGAAACGAAGCTGCTTGAGGAATTCAAGCGGGAATGGAACGAGTAGAGAGCACGAGGGGATATCTCCCCGTGTCCTTAGATACAAGGAGTTGAGTCATGAACCTGATAGACAAGCTGGAACACGAAGAAATCACCCGCCTGGGCAAGACCGTTCCGGTGTTTGCCCCCGGCGACACCGTGATCGTGAACGTCAACGTGGTCGAGGGCGAGCGCAAGCGCGTGCAGGCCTACGAAGGCGTGGTCATCGCCAAGCGCAACCGCGGCCTGAATTCCTCCTTCATCGTGCGCAAGATTTCCGCGGGCGAGGGCGTGGAGAGGACCTTCCAGACCTATTCGCCGCTGATCGCATCGGTCGAGGTCAAACGCAAAGGCGACGTGCGCCGCGCCAAGCTCTATTACCTGCGCGACCGTTCGGGCAAGTCGGCGCGCATCCGCGAGAAGCTCACCAAGCGCGCGGTCGTGGTGCCGGAGACTGCTGCCGAAGAGGCCGCCGCCGAATAGGTTTTCACCCTGGCATCAACGTAAAACGGGACGCGCCAGCGTCCCGTTTTACGTTGATGCCGGGCGCTCTGAGCTGTTTCAAAATGAGAGGATACCTCCCCTCATACTCGCCTAAATCGACCCGCTGCAAAATTCATTTTGCAACGGGTTCTAGGCTGCGTCGTTCAGATGGCAGGCGGAGAAATGCAGCGGCGCGATCTCGCGCAAATCGGGTTGTTCGATTGTGCACCGGGGCATGGCGTGCGGGCAGCGCGGGTGGAAATGGCAGCCCGGCGGCGGGGTCAGCGGCGAAGGGATTTCGCCTTTGATCGAAACGAAATTCTTCCTGCGCGAATCGAGGCGCGGCACTTCGGCCAGCAGCGCCTGGGTATAGGGGTGGTTGGCCCGGGCGTAGATCTCCTGCGTCGGCGCCGCCTCGACTACCCGTCCGAGGTACATGGTCAGCACGCGGTCCGAAAGGTGTTGCACCACGCCCAGGTCGTGGCTGACGAAAAGATAGGCCAGATTGAGTTCTTCGCGCAACTTAATGAACAGGTTGAGCACCTGTGCCTGGATCGAAACATCGAGGGCCGCCACGGCCTCGTCGCATACCAGGAACTCGGGCTTCACCGCCAGAGCCCGCGCGATACCGATGCGCGCGCGCTGGCCGCCGGAGAACTGGTGCGGAAAGCGCCGCGCGAGCGAGGCGTCGAGGCCGACGCGCGCGAGCAGTTGCGCGACGTACTCCTGTTGTTCGCGCCTCCCGATCAGACCATGCACCACCGGCGCCTCGCCGACGATATCGGCCACGCGCATGCGCGGATTGAGCGAGGCATGGGGATCCTGGAAAATCATCTGGATCTTGAGCTGGATGGCGCGCTGCATCGAAGCGGACAGTTGGGCGATCTGTTCGCCGCGCCACAGGCGCGTGCCGGCGGAAGGCTCGAGCAAGCCGACGGCGAGGCGCCCGAGCGTGGATTTGCCGCAGCCGGATTCGCCCACCAGACCCACCACTTCGCCCGCGTGCACGGCAAGATCGACCCGGTCCACGGCGTGCACGATTTCTTCCCTTGCGTTGGCGCCGAGCAGCCTGGCAAGCCTGGCGGCGGTATCCAGGGCCTTGACGAAGCGCTTGGACAGCGCGCGGAGTTCGAGCAACGGCGCCGGCAGCGCGCTCATCGGATTACCTTGTCGCTTCGCGCCAAGGCCGTATCGAAAATGCGGCCCTTGGGACGGCCCGTCGGGCTCATGCGATCGCGCTTTGTGTCAGCGGATGGAAGCAGCGCACTTGCCTGCCGGCGGCGGGAGCGGATAACGCAGGATCCTGCGCGCAGGCGCCGTCGGCGCGGGTGCAGCGCTCGCGGAAGGCGCAGCCGGGGGCGAGGTCGAGCAACGAGGGCGTCATCCCCGGAATCTGCCGCAGCGGCTCGCCCCTGCGGCCGCGGCTGGGTACCGAGTCGATGAGGCCGTGGGTATAGGGATGCAGCGGCGCATCGAGCACCTCGTCGACACTGCCGTGTTCGACGATGCGTCCGGCGTACATGACGCAGATCTCGTCGGCCAGGCCGGCGATCACCGACAGGTCATGGGTGATCCAAAGGAGGGCGGTGCCGGACTCGCGCGCGAGTTTCTGCATCTCGAACAGGATCTGTCCCTGGATGGTGACATCGAGCGCCGTGGTCGGCTCGTCGGCGATGATCAGTTCGGGCTGGTTCAGAAGCGCGATGGCGATGGCGACGCGCTGGCGCATGCCGCCGGAGAACTGGTGCGGGTAGGCGGACAGCCGCGCCGCAGGCGAGGGGATGCCGACGCGCGCGAGCGCGTCGCGCGAGCGTTCCAGCGCCGCAGCGCGGCTGACATCGGCATGCGCCTGGATCGCCTCGACCATCTGCGTGTCCACGCGCAACACCGGGTTGAGCGTCATCATCGGATCCTGGAAGATCATGGCGATGCGCTTGCCGCGGACGCGGCGCATGTCGTCCGGCGCAAGGCTGCGCAGGTCCTGACCGCGCAGCAGGATGCGGCCGGCGACCACGCGCCCGGGCGGATCGACGAGGCCCATGATGGAGTAGCCCGTCATGGATTTGCCCGAGCCGGACTCGCCCACCAGGCCGAGAATTTTTCCCGGAGCCACCGAGAAGCTCGCGTCCTCCACCGCCTTCACCACTCCCTGGCGGGTGAAGAAGTAGGTGCGCAGGTTCTCCACGCGCAGTGTCGGCGCGCTCATTTCTGTAATCGCGGATTGAGCACATCGCGCAATTGATCGGCGACCAGGTTGATGCTGACGATGGTCAGGACGAGAGCGATGCCGGGGAAGAAGCTGATCCAGTACTTGCCCGAGAGCATGTAATCGAAGCCGTTCTTGATCAGCAGGCCGAGCGAGGGCTCGGTGATGGGGACGCCGATGCCTAGATAGGACAGGGTGGCTTCGAGCGCGACCGCCGCCGCCACCTGCACCGTGGCGATGACCAAGAGCGGCGGCAGGCAATTGGGCAGCAGGTGACGAAACACGATGCGCGCGGGCGGCAGCGCCAGGCACATCGCCGCTTCGATGTATTCCTTCCTGCGCTCTACCAGCGCCGTGCTGCGCGCGCTGCGCGCGTAGTAGGCCCACTGCACCGTGATCAGCGCGAAAATGGTTTTTCCTATTCCCTGTCCCAGGAGTGCGAGCAGGATGAGTGCGATGAGGATTGCGGGAAAAGACAACTGGATGTCGACCAGGCGCATGATGACGCCATCGGTGCGCCCGCCGAAATAGGCGGCGCAAAGCCCCATGGCGAGGCCGATGATCATGGCGCAAAAGGTACTCGCGACGCCGACCCAGAGGCTGATCCGGAGACCGTAGAAAATGCCGGACAGGATATCGCGCCCCTGGTCGTCGCTGCCGAGCCAGAAAGTCAGGCCGTCACCCGACCTCGATCCGGGCGGCAGGCGGCTGTCGAGCACGTCGAGCTGCGCCAGGTCGTAGGGGTTTTGCGGCGAGATCAGCGGCGCGAACAGGGCGGCGAGCAGGATCAACGTGAACAGCGCCAGCCCGGCGAGCGCGAGCCTGCTCTCGGCGAAGTCGGCGACGATGCGCTGCAACGGAGTTTGTTCGCGTTGCATGGCCTATCCCTTCGCCTCGCTGATGCGCACGCGCGGATCAAGCAGTGAGTAGACGATGTCCACGGCGAGGTTGATGAGAATAAACAAGCTCACGATGACGAGCAGGTAGGCGACGATCACCGGCCGGTCGAGCACCTTGATCGAGTCGATGATCAGTTTGCCCATTCCCGGCCAGGCGAATATCGATTCGGTGACGATGGCGAACGCGATCACCGAACCGAACTCCAGGCCGATCACCGTGACGATGGGGATCATGATGTTCTTGAGCACGTGCACGCCCACCACGCGCGCGTTCGACAGGCCCTTGGCGCGGGCGAATTTGACGTAGTCCTGCAGCAGCGCCTCGCGCGTGCCGGCGCGGGTGAGGCGGATGATGAGCGAGAGCTTGAACAGCGCCAGATTGACGGCAGGTAGGACGAGGTGCCGGATGCCTTCCCAGGAGAGAAAGCTCACCGCAACGCCGAGGAGCTCGGTGCTCGGGCCGCGGCCGTTGGAGGGCAGCCAGCCGAGCTCCACCGCGAACACCATGATCAGCATCAGGCCGACCCAGAACGTGGGCAGGGAAAAGCCGAGAATGGAGCCGGCCATGATCAGCTTGCCAGGCCAGGAGTCGGGCGCAAGGCCCGCCCACAGGCCGAGCGGAATGCCGAGCAGCACCGCCATGCCGGTGGCGAGGAGCGCTAGTTCAAGCGTCGCCGGCATGCGTTCGAGGATCAGTTGGATCGCCGGGATGTCGTAGGCGAAGGACTTGCCCAGGTCGCCTGCCAGCGCCTGTTTGAGAAATATCAGGTACTGCTGCGCGAGCGGCTTGTCCAGCCCGAGCGCGGCGATGGCGCGCGCTATGTCGGCCTGGTCGGCTTGCGGGTTGATCAGGATGTCCACCGGATTGCCGATGGCATACACGCCGACGAACACCACGAGCGACATGAAAAACAGCACCAGCACGCTTTGCAGCAGGCGGCGGATGATGAATACGGGCATGGGTCCTGCGCCTAGTTCGGCCGGAAGTCGCGGGCGAAGGTGTACTCGTCGGTGCGCGGGCTGTAAGCGATGTCTTTTTTCATTGCCCAGGAAGCGAGTTGGTGGTGCAAGAGGATCAGCGGCACGTCTTTGAGCGCGAGGGTCGCGGCCGCGCGCGCCAGCGCTTCCCGCTTGGTTTCGTTCAGCGTGGCGAAGCCCTGCTCGAGCAGGGCGTCCACCTTCGGATTCGAGTAGCGGCCCCAGTTCCAGGCGCCATAGCCCTTGTCCGCGTTGGCAGTGGCCAGCAGCGCGCGCAGCGCCAGGTCGCCCGAAAACGAACCCCAGCCAAGCAGCGCGAAGGCGAATTCGCCCGCGCGCGCCTTGGCGAAATACACGCTCGCGGGCATGGTCTCCACTTTGGTCTGGATGCCTACCCGCGCCAGCATTTGCGCCACCGCCTGCGCCACTTGTTCGTCGTTGACGTAGCGGTCGTTGGGGGCGTGGAGGGTGAGCGCGAAACCGTCGGGGAAACCCGCTTCGGCGAGCAGTCTTTTCGCCGTTTCCGGATCGTAGGCTTCGGCGTTGAGCGCATCTACATGGCCGAACACGGGCGGCGAGACCAGGTTGCCCGCCGCGATGGCATGGCCTTCCATCACGCGCTCCACGATCGCCCGGCGGTTGATAGCCTTGGACATCGCCAACCTGACGCGCGCATCCTTGAACGGGTTTTTCGCCAACTGCTTGCCCGACTTGTCGCCCAGGCCCGGCGGATGATCACGGTATTGATCCAGGTGCAACAGCATGGTGCGCCAGGAAACCTTCTGCTCCAGCCGGAAATTCGCGTTGGTCTTGAGCCGTGTGAGATCGGCGGTGGGAATGTTTTCGATCGCGTCCAGGTCGCCCGCGAGCAGCGCGGCGATGCGCGCGCTATCCGCGGGCAGGATGCGCAGCGTTACCTTGTCCCAGGCGGCGCGTCTTGGCCCGCCCCAATAGGCGTCGTTGCGCGCGAGTTCAATGCGCTCGCCGCGGGCAAAGCGCACGAGCTTGTACGGGCCGGTGCCGACGGCTGCCTTGCCGCTGTTGAAATCCTCGGTCGCGGCGCCAGCGGCCGCCTTCTTCGACACGATAAATATCGAATTGAGGTCGTGGAGCAGCATCGCGTAGGGCGCCGCGGTCTTGAGTTGTATCGTCCAAGGGTCGATGATTTTCTTGGCGGCGATGGGCTTGACGAAACCGGTGAACGGACCCGGGCTCGCGGCCAGCGTTGCCGGGCGCTCGAGCGAAAACATCACGTCCTCGGCGGTGAAATCCGAGCCGTCGTGGAACTTGACGCCTTTCCGGAGCTTGAATTCCCAGGTGGTCGGATCGATCGCGCGCCAGGAGAGCGCGAGTCCGGGCGCGAGGCGCGCGTTCGCATCCACGTGCACCAGGGCATCGAATATCTGCCAGGCGGCGTTGTTGTTGGGCGCGACGTTGAGGAAATGCGGATCGAGCGAGGTCACGTCGGCAGCCAGGCCGATGCGCAGCTCGGCGGCGGCCGCGGAAAGCGTGCCCGCCAGCGACAAAGCCGCGCAGATCAGACCGGTAACGGCGAATCTTGCTGTTTGAACAACCATGTGCTGAATCCTCTCGGCATAGGGGATGGAAGGGGATTTTTTCGGCGCTTGCCGCAAAACCGATTTCGAGTATAGCGGAAGGAGCGGGTGCGGCGCCGGGGGATGCCCCCTCGCCGCTGAAAACGCGCTTGCGCACGCGCAAGCGTAGTCGGGATTCCTGCCCTGCTGCCGCCTGCGGTTCAGGTATAAGATTACCCAGGAAGAAACCAGGCCGTCGGCGTTAGCGGGTTTGACCGCGCGCGCGTTCGGCGGCCACGTCGGCTACAATTCGGGGATCAAGAGTCGGGAGGCCAATGGGAACAGTCGTTGCGTTGTCTGGTCAGGTGGGCGGCGCAAAACTCGCCGACGGCTTGCGGCGCCTGCGTGGCAAGGATCTTGCTGTCATCGTCAATACCGGTGACGACCACGAGGTTTTCGGGCTCGCGTTCTCGCCCGACATTGATACCATGCTGTACACGCTCGGCGGGATTGCAAGCCCCGCAGCCGGCTGGGAGCCGGCCGGCGAGACTTACGCGTTGCACGAAACGTTGCACCGGCTCGGCTCGGAACATCGGGTTCGCGTCGGTGATCGCTCGCTCGCGCTGCCGCTGCTGCGCACCGAGGCGATGCGGGCGGAGCGCTCCCTCAGTCAGATCACGCTCGGTTTCTGCAAGACGCTGGGCATCGAGGCGCGCGTGCTGCCGATGAGCAACGACCCCGTGCGCACCGTGGTGGTCACCGAGGGCGGGCATGTGAGTTATCACGAGTACCTGACCGAACTGGAGTGCGAGCCGGTGGTGAAAGGCTTTTTCTATGCCGGCGCGGACGCGGCGCGCATTCCGGACGAGGTTCTGGAAGCGCTATACGCGCCCGACCTTGAAGCGATCGTGCTCTGCCCGGCAAACCCCTATCACACGATTCAGCCGATCCTGGCGGTGCAAGGCCTGCGCGAACTGCTGCGCGAGCGCGGAGCGCCGGTGATTGCGGTGAGCCCCATCGTCGGCGATCGGGCGCTCAAGGGCGCGGCGGGCAAGATGATGCGGGAACTGGGCCATGAGGTGTCGGCGCGCCGGGCGGCGCTCGAGTATTACCGGCTCATCGACGGATTCGTGATCGACAGCGTGGACGAGGCGGCCGCCGATGACATCCGTGCTTGCGCCATCGAAGTTGCGGTCGCGCCGACGATCATGCGTTCGGAGGAGGACCGGGTCGCGCTGGCGCAGGTGGTGCTCGATCTCGCCCAGGTGGTGCGCGCGCGCAAGGAAGCGGAACGCGGCGGCTAGTGGCGAGAGCGCGCGCGTCTGCCCTGGACCGGCGCGCGCTCGCGGCGCTTGCGCTGGCCCTGCTGCTGTGGGCAGTCTCGTTTCCGGTGACGCGCATTGCGCTCGCGGCGTACGCGCCGGAGCACCTGGCGCTCGCGCGCTATGGCCTGGCCACGCTCGCGCTGCTGGCCTACTGCATGTTGGTGCGCGCGCCGCCGCCGCGTCGCGCCGACCTGCCCGGCCTGGCCCTCACCGGACTGTTGTGCGGCACGGCCTATCAGCTCGGTTTCAATTTCGGTATGCGCACCGTGGCTTCCGGACCCGCGGCGGTGCTGGTCGATACCGTGCCTATTTTCGCCGCGCTGTTCGGTTTTCTCTTCCTGCGTGAGCGTCTCAGCTTCCGGGGCGTGGGTGGCATCGCGCTGGGTTTCATCGGCACGGTGCTGATCGCCTCGGGCGAGGCGGGTGCCGCGGGTTTCGCCTTCGAGCCGGGTGCGGGGTATCTGCTGCTCGCGGCGCTTGCTTTCAGCCTGGGCTCGGTGGTGCAAAAGCCGCTGCTGTCGCGCCTGCCCGCCATTCCGGTTACGGCCTATTATTTCGTCGCGGCGACCCTGGGCCTTGGCGGGTTCGCGCCCGGATTGCCGGCGAGCGTCGCCGCCGCGCCGGCGTCGGCGAATTGGGCATTGCTGTTTCTGGCCTTGTTTCCCGCGGCGCTGTCTTTTTCGCTCTGGTCTTATGCGCTGGCGCGCCTGCCGGTGGCGCAGGTATCGAGCTCGCTCTACCTGGTGCCGGTGTTCACTTTTCCGATCGCCTGGATCTGGCTGGGCGAAGTGCCGGGCGCGCTGTCGTTTATCGGCGGCGCGATCACGCTGGTTGGCGTGCTGCTGGTGCAGTTGAAGGGACGTTGATATTGTGGTTGCGCAATTCGATCAAACTTGATGTAGTAGCGCAATCCTGCGCGGTTGAGGCACAGTGGTGTAACCTGCATTGCGAACGGTGAACCCCATGCAACAGCAAAATCAAATTCTGCCACGCATCGGCTTCATCGGCGCGGGCCGTGTAGCTAAAGGCCTCGCCTGGGGCTTGGCGCGAAGCAAACACAACATCGTCACCGCCGCGAGCCGCAGCCTGGGTTCGGCCGAACAACTGGCGGCCAGGATTGCGGGTTGCGGGGCGAGCACGGATGCTCAAGACGTCGTTGATCGCGCCGATCTGGTTTTCGTCACCGTTCCCGACGATGCGATTGCCGCGGTTGCAGCCGGCGTCAAGTGGCGCCAGGGAATGGCTGTGGTCCATTGCAGCGGCGCGACCGAAGTCGCGGTGCTCGAGCCTGCCGCGCGCGCCGGCGCCGAGATCGGCGGTTTTCATCCATTGCAACTGTTTGGCGATCCGGACGTGGCGCTCGCCGGCCTGCCCGGCTGCACCATCGGCATCGAAGCCGACGGGCCGCTGTTGCCGCAACTGGAACTGCTCGCGGCGGCGCTCGGCTGCCGCACCATCCGCCTGCCGCCGGGCTGCCGCGTGCGCTATCACGCCGCCGCTCATTACGCCGCGGGCTTCGTCATCGCCTTGTTGAAGCAGGCGACCGACCTGTGGCAAAGCTTCGGCGTCGAGCGCGAGGACGCGATACGCGCGCTGCTGCCGCTGCTGCGCGGCACCGCGGCTTCGGTGGAGCGCTCCGGCCTCGCGCAGGGCCTGGCAGGCACGTATTCGCGCGGCGACATCGGCACGATCGAAAAGCATCTGGCCGAACTTGCGCGCGCCGGCCCCGACGCTTTGCACCTGTACTGCGAGCTGGCGCTGCGCTCGATTCCCCTGGGGCTGGAGCGTGGCGGCTACGACGAGAAACATGCCGAGGCCATGCGCGTGCTGTTGCGGCACGCATTGACGCGGTAGCTGGAGCGCATCGCACGAGTGCAAGTAAAACTCGCTCCGATCGCCCCCTTCGGGGGTGCGTAGCGGAGCGAAATTAACATAATGTGCATGTGCGCGGTTCGGGGCGGGTTCAAGCACGCAATTGCGGCGCCTCGGCAAGCCGCTCATACTTGGCGGCCAGATTGATT
>SCTX01000106.1 GCA_004298385.1 Betaproteobacteria bacterium
GGCGGTTAACAGCGCGTCAAGGGTTCGCGCCTGTCCTCGGTTCGGCATCCGGCCGGCCAACAGCAAAAAGACCGCCTCGGCGAAGCTCGCATTCTGAATGAGATCGCTGAGGCGGTGCCCGCGCAGGATTACCTCATCGTCATGCTCGTCGCTGACGATCTTGGATATCGCCGTGACGTAGTGGTGCATATCGGACATTAGGAGACTCCGTAATACTATGCGGCGGAGCATTGTATCATTCTAAAGTAACTATTCAGCCTACCGGCGGGCATTGCAACGCGTTGATTTAAGTGTCGCCGATTCTAAATTTGGCAACCACGAATCACAGCTTTGCGTGACGCGCCTGTCGCAGCACGAAGCGCCCGGGATCGAGTGCATCGGCCAGATCGCCCTCGAGCGGCAACGGTTCGCCTTCGATCAGGCTCGCCAGCAGCTCGCCGGCCAGGGTTGCCCAGATGAGGCCGCGCGATGCATAAGCCGAGGCACAGTAAAGCCCCGGGCATCGAGGCAGATCAGCCAGTTGCGCGCCGGAGAGTGCGGCCTTTTGCGTGTGGGCCGCATCCACGTCCGGCATGGCGCCGATGAGCGGCATGCGGTCCGGCGCCACGCAGCGAAAACCCACTGCACCGCCCAGCTTCGACGCATCCAGTGCAAGCTGCGCATGCGGCAGCAGTTGCGCCAGGCGCAGCAGATTGGCCTCGTGGCTTTGCACCTGCGGCTCCGGGTCGTCGTTGTCGCGATCATAGGTGCTCCCTGTCACCACGATCCCGCCGGCGGCGGGCAGCACATATCCCGAGCCGGTGAGCACGACGCGCGGGGCCGTCAGGATTTCCGCCGGCAGATAGGTGATCTGCCCGCGAATGTTCTTGAGCGGCTGCGCGATGGAGGCGAGACGCGTGGTGTCGTTCGAGTTGGCGAGGACGAGCACTGGGGCCGCTGCGATGAGCCTGCCGTCCGCGGCAAGCGCCCGCCATTCGCCGCCGTTGCGCTCGATGGCATGCACTCCGATGCCGAAATGCGGCGTGAGCGCCGCAGCGCGCGTGGCGCGGGCGCCCGCTGCGGCGAGCTGCGCCGCGATGAGACCGAGCGGACGCATCCATCCGGCGCCGGGAAACCACCAGCCGCCGCTCTTCAATCGGCATCGCGCCAGCGTCTCGGCCGCGCCACGCTCTACGTATTGCGCATAGTCGGGCGGATAGCCCAGCGCGGCGATCGCCTCCGTCATGCGCTGCTCCCGGTCGGAGTCCCCGCCGAGTTGCAGCACGCCGCAACGCGCCCACGCAAGCGCCTGGCCTGTCCGCTCCAGCGCCGGCCAGCGCGAGACGGCGTAGAGGAAACCGCTGCGCGTGGCTCGCGACAGGATGCAGTCGTCGCGCGAAATGTGCGGGTGGAAGACGCCGGCGTAACTGCCGGGAGTTTGCGCGCCAGGCGGCGCTCGGCGCTCGATCAGGTCGATTTGCCATCCGCGGGAAGCCAGGCGCTCGCTGATCGCCGCACCCGCCAGGCCTGCCCCGATGACGATGGCGTGGCGGCTGGTCCGCCCCGGGACGGCTTCCCGCGGACTGCGCGGCGGACGGCGCGGCGCGTAGCTGCCGCGCAGCATTTCGCGCTTGCGCCCGAATCCGGAGCACTTTTCGAGCGTGAACCCCGCCGCCTCGAGTCCCTGGCGCACGGCGCCCGCGCTCGAGTAGGTCGCGACGCTCGTGCCGGGGCGAGCGAGCCGCGCCAACTGCCGCATCAGTTGCGGCGACCACATTTCCGGATTGCACCGGGGCGCGAACCCGTCCAGGTAAACGCCGTCCGCGCGCAAGCGCAAGCGCGGCATCAGCAGGGCGACGTCCCCGAATGCCAGCGTCAGCGTGAGCCTTTCACCGTCTAAATGCAGCCGGTGCAATCCGGCCACGAGCGGCGGCCACGCCTGCCGCAACCGTTCGGCCAGTGGCGCGAATTCGGCGTAGCGCCGATGCAGGGTGCGCAGCGCGTCGCGCTCGAACGGATGCTTTTCGATCGAAACAAAGTGCAGGCGTTCGCAGCGCGCGGGATCGGCGCGCCACTCGCGCCAGGTGGCGAGGAAATTCAGCCCCAGCCCGAATCCGGTTTCGAGGATGGTGAAATTGCGCTCATGTGCCCATCGGCGTGGCAGATCGCTGCCCCCGACGAACACATGGCGCGCCTGACCGGGGCCCGACTCCGCGCTGTGGTAGACATCGCCGTAGGCGGGCGAATACGGTGTTCCTTCACTGTCAAAGGCGAGTTCGGCGGGCTCGATGCGCATGTGCGCGAATTAGCGCTGCGTGACGCTAGAATGCAACATAAGGTCCGCTGGGACCGCCCGGCGTGCCGGTCCCTTCGATTGCCGTGTACACCTTGCGCCCGTAGAAGAAAGGAAGCCCCCAGTCGAAGCTGTTGGCGGCGAATTGCGGCGCCGCGAGATTGCCGAACGCGGCAAAACCCGGGTTGCTCTTCACCAGCGTAACCGCATTGGCCACGCTGAAATTGACCGGCGCGGACCCGCCGTTCCTGCCTAGGATGGTGGCGGATACATTCTTCGCCGCAGGGGGGCAGTAAAACCCGGCGGCGGATGGGTCGGTGCAGACCGGCGTGCCGGCGTCGGCGAAGAAAAAAGCATTCGAACCGCTATCGATAAAGCTGGCGCTGTAGCTGGCGCCGTTATAAATCGTGGTGAAATTGGCCGTGTTCGAATCCACGCCGATCACGGTCGCGGTTCCGATCCCGTTGTTCGCCTGCGTGCCGATGCCGAACACCAGCGATCCGCTGACGCTGGCCGCTCCGGCGGCCGGCACCGACGGCAGCTCGATGATCACGCCGTTGTTGTTGACGGCAAACATCGATACCGGGTGCTGCAATTGCAGGGCCAGAGGAATCGCCGCCGCTTGGCAGCCCGAGGAAGGGCAGGTGTAATAGATGCCGGGCCTGCCGCTCAGCACACACGCATTGCCGCAGTCCTGGCGGAATATGGCCAGCCCCAATATACCGTTGGCGCGCAATTCCGACACCGAGTTTCTCGATGGCCCGGTGGCGGAGCATCGGCTCGGCGCCAAGGAAACTTTAGGATCGCCGATTACCTGGATCGGCAGCGAGTTCGCCTGCTCGCCCGCGATTTTCAAATCCGCCAGTTTCACCGGGCCCCAAGCGTAGCCGTCCGCGAACTGGGCGCACTCGACCACCGGATCGCCTTTGGCGTCCATCTGCTGCGGCAGCGAAAGCGATGCGGAAAGCGCCGAGGACATGATCCTCAGCCCGGTCGATCCAGTGTCGATCAATACATTGTCGATGGTCTGGCAATTGCCGCTTCCCGGCGCGCACAGCACGACGCTGGTAAACGCGAGATTGACGCTGCCGCCCAAACCGGCGTTGACTGAAATCGGCTGCACATTGGGGCCAGTGAGCGCAACCGTGTTTGTGTCCGCCGTTGCCGCGGCCGGCGTTGGCGCACCGCCGCCTCCGCCACCTCCTCCGCCGCACCCCTGGATCGCCATGAGGGCCGCAAGCGATGCCGGCGTGAGCCATTTGCGCATGCGACTCATGCTCTATTGAATTTCCCCGGCCAAAACGCCTCGCGGCAACAGCTTGGGAACATACGCTCTGCCGAAAAATGCCCGCATATGCCCGCCGCTCTGCACCACCAGGCCGGGCTGTTGCGTCACGCGGGGTCCCGGACCGCCATCCGAGGTCTTCACCGCCTCGGTATATTGTTCGAAGTACCGGCCCAGGACCTGCCGTAGATCCGGAAGCGAGGGACCCCGCCAGGAAACGGCGAACACCATTCCCGCCGGCGAGACATATTGCCTGACCACGGTGCCCGAAGGCAACTGGATTTCGTGCACGGCGAATTTTGCGGCGCCGGTGATTTGCAGCGTACCCTGCAGTTGCGTTCGATCGGTCCGCACCGAGCTCACGTCCTCTCCCAGCGTTGCTGCGGCGGGAACGGAAACGACCAGCGCAACTAAAGCAAGGCGCGTCAAGCAGAGGTTCAATTCCAATTCCGTCCCCCGCGTCCGATTGCTTACGGACTCACCCCGGCGTCACAGGATCTGCCGCGCAATGCGCAGGCGCGTCGCGCGCATGTCGGTGCCGCCGGCGATCAGCATGCCGCGCGGCCCTTCGCCCGCGAGGATACGAGCGGCTTCCGCCACGCTGGTGAGCGCATGAAATCGAAACCAGAGCAGACGCATCATGATTTACGCGATTCCGACCGATTTTGAGGCTCTCGGCATGATATCTGCAATTGACTGCCGCTGCCAGACTCGGAGATACTGTCAAGAGTGTCGCTGAATTTCCTATCCTTGCACCGCGGTCATATGCACTTCAGGGCATATCTCTCAGCGCTTGATCTTGATCCATAAGAAGGAGGCCCGTCCATGAAATTCCAGAAACTATTCGAACCCGGCAAGATTGGCGCCATGGAACTAAAGAACCGGATAGTACTCCCCGCAATGGGGTTGAATTTCTGTACGGACAAAACCCTAAATGAGCGCTTGCTGGGTTTTTACGAGGAGCGCGCCCGTGGCGGCGTTGGACTGATAATTGCCTCGGCCGGCATAGAACACACCGATGAAAGGGGCTACGAGCAGTTGAACAAGAGCGATAAGATGGGTTATATCCCCAGCCTGGGCCATGATAAGTATCTGCCCGGATGGCAAAGGCTGGTAGATGTTGCGCACAAACACGGGGCCAAGCTGGGAGTTCAGATTGCGCACATCGGTAAGTATGCTCATTCCAGCCTATTGGGTGGCGAGCAGCCAGTCTCGCCTTCGGCTATCCAGGCCAATCTGACGGTGCACGGCTTGCCCGGTGAGATGCCGCGGGAGCTTGCTATTCCGGAAATAAAACTCATCCAGCGAAACATTGCCAATACCGTCAAACGCGCTAAGGGAGCCGGTGTAGATATAGTTGAGCTGAATGCGTGCTCGGGCTATCTCATCCGGGAATTTCTCTCGCCCATCACCAATAAGCGGACGGACGAGTATGGCGGCAGTCTGGAGAACCGGATGCGCTTCCTGCTCGAAGTCATCGGCAAAATCCAAGCGACGGTGGGAAAAGACTATCCCCTGATGGCCCGGATCTCAGCCAACGAGTATCTTCCCGAAGGCCATACTCTCGATGAGTCCGCCATAGTGGCCCGGGCCTTGGAAAAAGCCGGGCTCCATGCCATTAGTGTTGTCGGGGGGGGGCATGAGACCATGGTTCCATTGTCGCCTATGTCGGTTCCCCGAGGCGCTTTTGTCTATCTGGCGCAAGGGATCAAGAATGTGGTGAGTATCCCGGTTATTGCTTCAGCCCGGATCAATGACCCCGTAATGGCGGAAAATATCTTGCGCGACGATCGGGCCGATTTTGTGGCTATTGCTCGCGCCTTGCTGGCGGACCCTGATTTTTCCAACAAGGCCAAGGATGGGAGGTCGGATGATATCCGGCCTTGCATCGCCTGTAACCAGGGGTGCTTTGATTTGCTATTCGAATGGAAACCGGTGACCTGTTTGATGAATCCACTGGTCGGCTGCGAGAAGGAGCGTCAAATAACTCCGGCTGGGAAGAAAAAGAAAGTCATGGTGATCGGAGGTGGGCCGGCCGGCATGGAGATATCCCAGGTGCTGGCCTTGCGCGGACATACGGTATCTTTATACGAAAAAGCGGATCGGCTGGGAGGTCAGATTAATCTATCGGCCATACCGCCCGGCCGGGAAGAGCTTGCCAACATACCGGTATATTTCAGCAAGCAACTAAACAAACTGGGGGTTAAGGTAAACCTGGGTCGAGAGGTTAACTCCCAATTGATCAGCCAGGAAAAACCCGATGCCGTTGTGGTGGCCACGGGTGCTCAGCCCTTGGTTCCGGATCTGCCCGGTTTGAAAGAGAATCAAGTAATCACTGCCTGGGATGCCTTATATGGTGATGCGCCGGTAGGCAAACGGATAGTGGTGCTGGGCGGCGGTTCCGTAGGCTGTGAAACCGCCATATTTTTGGCCCAAAAAGGTGCCATAGACGCTGAAACCTTTGCTTTTCTAAGCAGTTACGGGGCCTGTGATCCGCAAACCGCTTTGGGTTTGACTATGAAAGGGAATAAGGACGTCTCTCTCATAGAGATGCAGACCCGGATCGGTCAGGACTTCGGCAAAGGGAACCGGTGGGTATTCATGGGCGAGATAAAGCGGCTCGGTATCAAGGTCATAACCAAAGCCGAAGTCACGGCAATAACCCCCGAAGGGGTAAGGATCAAAATCGGAGCGCAGGAACAGCTTGTCCCGGCGGATACCGTGGTCTTGGCCGTGGGCTCTCGGCCGAATAACCGACTCTATGCGGAGATAAAAGATAAGGTGGCCGAGACTTATCTGATCGGCGATGCCCAGAAACCCAGACGGGCTCTGGATGCAATCCATGAGGGGTTTGAATTGGGATGCCGCATCTAGAGGCGGGATGGCGGGAGCCTGCGCCGCCCGCGCCTACAGTACCGCCGAAGCGCCGCCGTCCAGATTGATGCTGGTGCCGGTGATATAGCTCGCCGCTTCCGACGCGAGAAACGCGATCGCGTCGGCGACTTCCTCGGCGCGGCCGACGCGCCCCAGCGGTATGTCCTTCGCCAGCTTGGCGTAGTACTGCTCCAGCGCGACACCGGCCTTGGCTGCCTTGCGTTCGTGCTGCCCCGCGCGCACCAGGCCGATGCATATGGTGTTTACCAGGATCTGGTGTGGCGCAAACTCCTTCGACAGCGCCTTCGTGAACGCGAGTCCCGCTGCGCGCGTGACCGTGGTCGGCATCGACTTGGCGCGGGGCTGCTTGGCGCCGGTATTGGTGATGTTGACGATGCGCCCCCCGCCCTGCTGTTTCAGGTGCGGGATCGCCAGGCGCGCGAGCCGGATCGCGGCGAAGAGCTTGAGCTCGAAGTCCGCCTGCCAGATGTCATCGGTCACCGATTCGAATTCGCCGGTGGCCGAGGTGCCGGCATTGTTGACGAGAATGTCGAGCCGGCCGAATGCCCCGACCGCCTCCGCCACCAGCCTGGCGCAATCCTCCGCCCTGCTTACGTCCGCCTGCACCGCGGCAACGCTGCCCCCGGCGGCGCGGATCTCGAGCGCGACCTGATCCAGCAGCTCCCGGCCGCGCGCGGCAATCACCACGCTTGCGCCCTCTTGCGCCAGCCGCAGCGCGCTCGCCCTGCCTATGCCCTGCGAGCCGCCGGTAACGATCGCGACCTTGTTCTTCAGTTGCAAATCCATCGGTGTTCTCCCATAGATTCCTGCGCTTCAAATGCCCGACAAAACCGCTACGACAAATTCTTTTTGTCGATAGATGATAGGTAAGATCATAGCCAGATACCGGCTTCAGGGCGAGGCCATTTTGAACCTGTGATTCCTGCATGAGCTTCGCCCATCCGGAAACACGCGCCAAGCCGATCTTGCGCGATTGCGCTGCCTGGTTCGACGATTGTCCTGGCAGAGCTGGTACAATCATCGGCAGCGGCATCACCAATATGTCGCGAATTGCCGGGCTTGCGGCAAACCCATTCCACGCAAACCGGTACGGATGTTTCGCGCGCAAAAACGCGGAATCGGTTCGAGCGTAATCTCCAGGGAGACGGAAATGTTGCAGACCAGGTTCACGCAAATGTTCGGGGTACGGCACCCGATCGTGCAGGGCGGCATGCAGTGGGTGGGACGGGCATCGCTGGTGTCCGCGGTGGCCAACGCAGGAGCGCTCGGCTTTATTACCGGGCTGACCCAGCCGACGCCGGAAGATCTCGAACGCGAGATCAAGCGCTGCCGCGACCTGACCGACAAGCCGTTCGGCGTCAACCTGACGATACTCCCCGCGCTGAAGCCGCCGCCTTATGCGGAATACCGCCGAGCGATCATCGAGTCGGGAGTGAAGATCGTCGAGACGGCGGGCTACAATCCGGAGGAGCACGTCGCCGAATTCAAGAAGCACGGCATCAAGGTGCTGCACAAGTGCACCGCGGTGCGCCATGCGGTAAAGGCCGAGAAAATCGGCGCCGATGCGATCTCGATCGACGGCTTCGAGTGCGCCGGCCATCCGGGCGAGGACGACATTCCGGGCCTGATCCTGATCCCGGCGGCGGCCGACAAGGTCACCATCCCGATGATCGCATCGGGCGGCTTCGGCGACGGCCGCGGCCTCGCCGCCGCGCTCGCGCTCGGCGCCGAAGGCATCAACATGGGCACGCGTTTCATGTGCACCGTCGAAGCGCCGATTCATCAACGCATCAAGGAGCAGATCGTCGCCAACGACGAGCGTTCGACCGACCTGATCTTCCGCACCATGCGCAACACCTCGCGCGTCGCGAGAAATGCGGTGAGTCAGGAAGTGCTCGCGCTGGAAGGCAAGGGCGGCGCGAGCATCGACGATGTCAAGCATCTGGTTGCGGGCCAACGCGGCCGGACGGTTTACGAGGAAGGCGATCCCGATTCCGGCATCTGGTCGGCGGGCATGGTGCAAGGGCTGATCCACGACATTCCGACCTGCGCCGAACTGGTGGCGCGCATCGTCGCCGAGACCGAGGCGATCATCGCGACGCGCTTGAACCGGATGATGGGCGCGCGCAGTAGCTGAGGGGCGCTCATCCCGGGTGTTGCGGGGTCTCGACGTTGCGCGGACGAGAACCCGTCCGCGCGGATCGTCGATAGCGCACGGATGAAAAGCACATCCGCGCGCGATCGACGATCTTGGATAAAAGCCACCCCAAACCGATTTTGGTTTTATTCATAACCGTGTTTTCCGTGCGGATACGCTTTTCATCCGCGCGGAAAACACGGTTGGCGCGCGCGAGCGCGCAATGCCAGTGCGTCGGCACGCGGCGAAATATAAGGCAGGGTATATAGGGCTCCCGCCTGCCTTGCACACCAGTGTCGGGATTTGCGCTGGCTGACGCCGCCTTCAGCGCACTACGGGTTCGGCCTGCCAGATCTGCTCCGCGTATTCGCGGATGGTGCGGTCGCTGGAGAATTTTCCCATATTGGCTACGTTGAGAATGACTTTGCGCAGCCATTGCTGCTGATCGCGATAGGCCGCTTCGACCTCCTTCTGACAGGCAACGTAGGACGCATAGTCGGCCAGCAGCAGATAGTGGTCGCCGTCGGCGAGCAGGTTATCCACGATGGCCTTGAACCGGTCCGGTTCCTCCGGCGAAAAATAGCCCCTGGCAATCATGTCGATGGCCTGGCGCAAGTCGTCGTTCGCGAGATAGTAATCCGCCGGCCTGTAGCCGCTGGCGCGCAGCTTGGCGACCTCTTCGGTGGTAAGGCCGAAAATGAAAATATTGTCCTCGCCTACTTCGCTCCTGATTTCGACATTGGCGCCGTCCAGGGTCCCTATGGTAAGTGCCCCATTCAATGCCAGCTTCATGTTGCCGGTGCCCGACGCCTCGGTGCCGGCGGTGGATATCTGCTCCGACAAATCGGCTGCCGGAATGATGTTCTCGGCCACGGAAACCCCGTAATTGGGCACGAATACCAGCTTCAGCCGTCCGTGTATGCGAATGTCATTGTTGACGATATCGGCCACGTCGTTGATCAGCCGGATAATCAGTTTGGCCATGGCGTAGGCCGGCGCCGCCTTGCCGCCGAAGATCACGGTGCGCGGCACCGCGTCGCCCTGCGGAGCATCGCACAGGCGCTTGTACAACGTCACCACGTGCAGCACGTTGAGCAATTGCCGCTTGTATTCGTGGATGCGCTTGATCTGCACGTCGAACAGCGAATCAACGTCGATCTCCATGCCCAGTAAAGACTTGAGTTCCGCCGCGAACCTTTGCTTGTTGGCGCGCTTTACCGCCGCGAATTCCCGGCGGAACTGCGCGTCCTCGGCCAGCGGAATCAGGCGCCGCAACTGGGTGAGATCCTTGAGCCAGCCGTCGCCGATGCGCTCAGTGATTAAAGCCGCGAGCAGCGGATTGGCCTGGTTCAACCAGCGGCGGGGGGTAATGCCGTTGGTCATGTTGATGATCTTGCCCGGAAAATAGCGGTCGAAATCGGCAAATATGGTCTGCTTCATGAGCTCGGTGTGGATCTGCGCCACGCCGTTTACCTTATGGCTGCCGACGACGGCGAGGTGCGCCATGCGCACGCGCTTGCCCTCTTCTTCGCCGATGATCGACATGCGCCGGCGCATGTCGTTGTCGCCGGGAAAACTGTGCATCACCCCGATGAGGAAGCGCTGGTTGATTTCGTAAATGATCTGCAGGTGGCGCGGCAGCAGTTGCTCGAACATCGCGATCGGCCAGGTTTCCAGCGCCTCCGCCATCAGCGTATGGTTGGTGTAGGAGAAGGTGCGGGTGGTGATGTCCCAGGCCCTGTCCCAATCCAGGTGGTTTAGGTCGACGAGGATGCGCATCAGCTCGGGGATGGCGATCGCGGGGTGGGTATCGTTCAACTGGATTGCGACTTTGTCCGGAAGCTGGTCGAAGCCTTCGTGGAATTTGCTGTAGCGGTACAGGATGTCTTGCAACGATGCGCAGACGAAGAAATATTGCTGTTTCAGGCGCAGTTCGCGGCCCATTGCAGTGGAGTCTTGGGGGTAGAGGACCTTGGACAGGTTTTCCGACTGGTTCTTGTCCTCGACCGCCTTGATGTAATTGCCCTCGTTGAAATATTTAAGGTCGAAGTCGCGCGACGCCTTGGCCGCCCACAAGCGCATGTTGTTTACGGTAGAGGTGGCATAACCAGGGATGGGCGTGTCGTAGGCCATCGCCATCACGTCTTCGGTGTCCACCCAATGATGGCGCTGCACGCCGTCTTCGTCGGAGAACTGCACCACGCGCCCGCCGAATTTGACATGGTAGAGCACTTCCGCGCGCGGGAATTCCCAGGGATTGCCGTAGCGCAGCCAGTTGTCGGGGTGTTCCACCTGCCGCCCCCCCTCGATGCGCTGCGAGAACATGCCGTACTCGTAGCGTATGCCGTAGCCGAAGCCGGGCAGATTCAGCGTCGCCATCGAATCCAGAAAACAGGCCGCAAGCCGCCCCAGGCCGCCGTTGCCCAAAGCCGCGTCGAATTCCATTTCGCACACCTGCCGCAAATCGACGCCTTGCTGCCGCAACGCTTCGCTGCATTCTTTCTCGAAGCCGAGGTTGAGCAGACTGTTCATCAGCGTGCGCCCCATCAGGAACTCCATCGACAGGTAATACACCCGCTTCGCGTCCGCGGCGTAATAGCTGCGCATGGTTTCCATCCAGCGCTCGATCAGGCGGTCGCGCGTCATGAACGCGGTGGCATGAAACCAGTCGCGCGTGGTCGCCATGATGTCGTCCTTGCCTACGGAAAACACCAGGCGATTGACCATGGACTTGCTCACCGAAGCGACGTCGACGCCGGCAAGCTGATGGTTGATGAGGGATTGCAGCGGCTGCTTTGTCATGATTATCCCCTAAGCCGGACAAATAACAGACTTAGACCCCGTTGCAAATCGAGTGTTACAACGTGCCGAATGCGGGTATTGGACCGGATTACGAACGACATGCGCTTTTTGTTCACCGGAACGCAGGACAATCAGGCTCAGTGAGACTATCCATCGGCCGAACCGCCGTGCCTTGCAGCATAATGAACACGATTCTAGGCCTTTTTGCCGCAGTCCGGTTAAAACGAACCCATGGTCCTGAAAGCGAGAGCTGGCGCGGAAATTGGAGATTTTAAGGGTATCCTCGAGTTGAACGGCGGATTGCCGATCCGACAGTCTTGCGGCATTGCTTTGGCCGGAGACGCCGATGAATCTTGGCAAAACGCTTTTTGCTCAACTCTACCTACAGGGATTAGCCCATCCGCGGCTGGCCACGTGGTCGGGACATGTTTTCAAGAACAGCTTGAACCCGGCATGCGCTCCCGATAAACTCTTCGGCCCAACGGCTCATTTTTTGATTGGCAAGGAGGAACCATGTCGGACGAAGATCTGAAGGCCGAGCTGGAGCGGCTGCGTAGCGAGAACGCCGCGCTCAAAAAAGGGGGCGCCGCCGGCCTCACCATGAAAGTCAGCGAGAAGGGCGCGCTCTCGATCTACGGCATGGGGCGTTTCCCGGTGACCTTGTACAAGGAGCAGTGGCTCAAGCTCCTGGAGCGGTCCGATGACATCCGCACGTTCATTGCGGCGAACGAGGGGCGGTTGAAAACGAAGGGGTGAGTGCGTTGAATAAGCCCAAAATGACCGGCGCGAGCGACGCCGAGGTCATCGCACTGCTGTTGACGGAGCGCGCCACCCTGGCTCGGGGTTGGCCTAAGCACCCCACTCCCGCCACCCCGCCAGCAGCGGAAAATAAAGCCCCAGCATCGCTCCGTCGCCTTGCGCGAGTGCCCGGGCGTAGCGTTCGAGTTGAACTTGGTATCGCTCCTTTTCCCGATCGAGGAAGCCGTCCACGTTCGTGCCTTCGTGCCCGCTCGCCTTGTAGTCCACGATCCAGCGCTTCCCGTCGCGGTCGGTGAAACTGCGGTCGATGACCAAGTTGCGGCGCTCGCCGTCGAGCATGGCCGTGAGGCGGTATTCATTGCGCGCGTCCTGCTGCGGCCCGAGCAGCCAACGCCCGCGTTCGTCGGCGAGCGCGCTTGCGAGCGCTTTGGCGACGCGTGCGCTGGCGGCGGCAAGCTGCGCTTCTTCCACGCCACGCGCGGCGAGTTCGTGGTGGAAGACATCGCGCATGGTCTCAACACGCGCCGCGCTCCAGCCGTGCAATTCACCTTCGGCGATTCTCTGCAGCCAGCGATGCACCACGCTGCCGACGTGGCGCGCGGTTTCGCCCACCCAGGAGTATTCGACGTCGTCCTGCGAACGTGCGGTTTCGCTGGCGGCGTTCCACGCGAGCGCGGGCGGCGCAACCGGCGGGGACCAGCCAGACGCCAGGCGGCGCAGCGACTGGTCGAGGACTGCGTCCCCGTCCGCGCCCTCGGTCGCCAACGGCGCCGGCGCTGTCGCGGCAGCGCGTTGGAACTCGCTCGCCACCACCGGCCAGAGCTTGGCCAGCAGGCTGCGCGATTCGGGAGTGCGCGCCGTTTGCACCTTGTCCTCGACCAGCAGCCGCGTTTCGCCGAATAAATGCAGGCGCTGCTTCGCGCGCGTGGCCGCGACGTAGAGCAGGCGGCCGTCCTCAAAGGCTGCTTGCTCGGCGGCAAGCTGTTTGATCCACGCATAGATGGGATCGCGCTCGGCGCCGGTTTCTTCGATCGGGGCGAGGAGCAGATTCGTGTTCGCTTCCGGTCTGCGCGGATTTGACGCATCCGGCTGCGCCGGGCGTTCCATCCACAGCAAGAGCTTCTTTCCTGCGGCAGGCGGCGCCTTGCCCAGGCCGGGCACGATCACATGATCGAACTCCAGGCCCTTCGCCTTGTGCATGGTCATGATCTGCACCGTGAACTTAAGGGGGCGGCATGAAATTTTCTGACGAAGCCAAGCGTGCTGCTGAAATTCTAGCCCCCCTTAGTCCGTCGACTCCAGGTAGACGATAGCAATGCCCTTTCTGGTACTCTATGTCTTGCTTATGTGGTTTCCATGTATCCATCGGCTCCCATGTCACTTTGTCGGAGGCGAAAAATACGGCCAAACGTCCGCGAGGACCAAGGCGCACCCTTCGCGTAGGCACATCCGAGGCTAGATGTCGCATTGACGGGCTATTCAAATGGCGAGTACTATAAGTGCGTCTCTTAGTTGGGCTTGTTCGGTTTTCTGTTCGAATGACGCTCTTGGCCCGGTGTACAGCCAGGCCGAATTATATTGCGCGAGACTCTTTGGGCTGGTTTCCCATCCCGAGAGCTCCTCGCTCTCGGGCTGGGAAACCAGCCCACGCTCTTAGTAAGAGACAATCGTGACACCCCAGCTCTCCCATCCGAGCAGTAAGACACTGATGGGGGAGCTGGTTTCTCTTTTTCAATCCAAGAGCATTCATACTCGCCGAGATCGGCGACTAATCTTTGTTTGCGGCGGCTCCGTGAAACCGTATGGACGATCTTTCCGAAAACGATTTCTCAATTACGCACGAACCTCTCTCCACGATGTTCGCCTGTTTCTCGCCGAAGATGCCGCCCGAGATGTCTTCGCACATGAAAATCCATTTTTCGTAAATATTGCCGAATTTGAAACTCTGATCAGCGAGCTTGCTGATTGCGTTGTTGTAATTCCGGAAAGTACCGGTTCAATCGCAGAACTCGGTTATTTCTCCGGCCACAAATCGATTAGAAGCAAGATTCTCGTCGTCAATGATCTTCAGTTTCAAGGTGAGCCATCCTTCCTGAATCTCGGCCCCATCGAACTCGCAAACCATCACTCCGACTACCGCCCGACCCTTCATTTCAACTTAAAGGAGAAAGATCAGAATTTTCGCGCGATCGTTAACCAGTTAAGGCGCTTCGCACTGGAAATTCGAGGCCCCTTTGAATTCAAGAAATATGGCCAGCTTCCTATTCGGCATCGCCTTTTTGTAATCTTTGAATTAATCCACTTATTTGGAGAAATTAGTTACGACGCCTTAGAACTCGCGGTTAGATTTGTATTTCTAGGTGGAAGATACCTAGGCGACAAACATAAACGAGAGGTACGACAACTTCTATCAATTCTCTGTGCAGGGAAATATGTACAGCGCCTCGATAATGGCCTCCTGTTGTCGCCAGTGCCTGAAGTCAAGCCGTTTTTGGATATCAATGAATCTCTTAGGGATGATCTTCGAGTCAAGATATCTGACTTTGTCCAACGGGTGTCAGTACGTGATCTGGCCCGGCGCAAAGGGACAACAACATGATTCTCCGCAAAATGGCCGAAGACATGAGAGTTCCCCTAGCTCATATTGAGTTGTTGGCCACAACTGCCAACCATCGTTACAAGATATACCGAATACCAAAGCGCACAGGAGGAACCCGAGAAATCTCACATCCTTCGAAGGAGCTCAAGAGCCTGCAAAGATGGCTTGCGCTTCACCTGTTTTCAAGGTTGCCGATTCACGATTCGGTCTATTCGTATCGGATCGGGGTTGGTATTCGCGACCACGCCGAGATCCATAAGAGGGGCAATTACCTGGTTCGGATCGATCTCAAGGATTTCTTCCCTTCAATTACCTCAAAGGACGTGGCCCGCCTCCTCATTGAGAATCGACAGAAACTTGGACAAATAATAACGGCTACGGACTTGAAAGCCATTTGCTGGATCGTCTGCCGCAATGGTCGTTTAACGATCGGGGCCCCGTCCTCTCCTGTTATTTCGAATGCGGTGCTATATGCGGTCGACGAGTATTGGTCTGTGACTTGCGAGCAACGTGGAATTACTTATTCCCGCTATGCGGATGACATTTACCTTTCAACAAACAGGCCGAACATTTTAGCCGGCACTTACGACGAAATGCGCAAAGATCTTGAAAATCGCGAATGGCCAAAATTGCAGATCAATCGGCGGAAGGTTGTGTTTACTTCCCGTAAGCATAATCGAAATGTTACCGGCCTGATCCTCACGTCGGATCGACGAGTGTCGATCGGGCACGAGAAGAAAAGACAGATCCGATCTCAAGTCTTCAAATTTACGCAAGATCAACTCTCCGCAGAACAAGTTTCTTATCTTCGCGGATATTTATCGTTTGCTAAATCCGTAGAACCAAGCTTTCTAACAAGACTTAGAAAGAAATTTGGCGTCAGCGTGATTCATCAAATTGCGAATACTCAATCGATACAGATCAAGAAGGTTAAGGCGCGAAAGCAGTGATGCTAGATCCTTCCTGGTTGGGGAGCCGCTATTCCAGTGACACCCTCCGCACCCAGGAATTATCAGATTTGACCGGGCCGGGGACCCGAACGGGGCTCAATTCTCTCCGGCCATTCAACTACTAATATGTCCCTTCGCTCAGGCCAATAGCAACGAAATCCGCAGCATCAGTTGTCTCGCACTCCCCCGCTGGGCCTCAGAGATGGTCGCTTACATCGAACAAGCTAAGCGCTCCACTCCCGCCAGCCCGCCAGCAGCGGGAAGTAGAGCCCCAGCATCGCTGGCTCAGCGCGAGCGAGTGCTTGGGCGTAACGCTCGAGTTGCGCCCGGTAGCGTTCCTGCTCCTGGTCGAGAAACCCGCCCACATTCGTGCCCTCATGGCCGCTCGCCTTGTAGTCCACGATCCAGCGCTTGCCGTCCGTGCCGGTAAAGGTGCGGTCCATGACCAGGTTGCGGCGCTCGCCTTCGATCACGGTGGTAAGACGGTATTCGCTGCGTGCGTCCTGCTGCGGCCCGAGCAGCCATTGGCCGCGCGGGTCGGCGAGCGCATTCGCGAGCGCCCTGGCCACGCGCTCGGCCGCCGCGGCAAGCTGCGCTTCCTCGACGCCGAGCGCGGCGAGTTCGTTGTTGAAGCTCTCGTACATAGTATCGATGCGCGCCGGGTTCCAGCCTTTCAGTTCATCCTCGGCGATCCTCTGCAGCCAGCGGTGCACCACGCTGCCGACGTGGCGCGCCGTCTCGCCCACCCAGGAGTATTCGATGTCGTCGCCGACGCGGGCAGTATCGGCAGGCGGCGTCCAGGTCGCGGCGGGTGGCGGAGCAGGTGATGACCAGTCCGAAGGCAGGCGGCGGAGAGCTTTGGAGGTTTGCCCCTCGGCCGAGGCCTCCTGCCGCGAGCGGGTAGAGGGAGCGTCAGTTGCATCTTCCGCGGGTGGCGACATGGCAGCGGCCTCGCCGAACTCCGCTTTAACCGCCGGCCATAGCTTTTCCAGCAGTGAACCGCGAGCGGGCGGTTTTAGTTCGGTCGCGTCGTCCTTGGCGCTGAGTTTCACGTCGCCGAGCAGGTGCAAGTGCTTCTTCGCGCGGGTGGCGGCGACGTAGAGCAGGCGCCCAAACTCGTGGGCCCCTTTCTCCTTGTCCAGACGGCGGATCGTTTCGTAGATGGGGTCCTTGTCGCTGCCGGTCGGGTTGATGGGCGCGAGGAGCAATCCGCCGGCCTGGCCTGCGCGCTCCATCCACATGAACAACTGGCGCTCGTCGCGACCGGTGCCCGAGCCGAGGCCGGGGACGATGACGGTGTCGAATTCCAGGCCCTTGGCTTTGTGGATGGTCATGATCTGCAGGTGATCGCTCGCTGCGAGGTCGGGTTGCGCGTAGAGCTTGGCGAGGCTCGCCTCGAACGAGGCGGGATCGGTGATGGCGCCGGCTTCCTCGGACTTCTCCAGGTGGTCAAGATAGATGTCAGCGTCTTCGAGATCGGTGTCGTCGGCCACACAGGCGGGACCGCCAAGGGCGAGCCACACGCCTTCCACCTGCTCCCGCAGACTTGAACGAAAACGCCGGGCGAAGCACGCGGCGAGCGCAGTGCGCGTGCGTTCCAGGCGCGCGCGGCCGTCGACGGTGAGCGCCGCGAGGCGGCGCGCGTCGTGCATCAGTTCCCACACGGTCCGTCGGCTGGAGATCGGCTCTGGTAGCTGGTCTACGGGCAATTCCTGTTCGATCAGATCTGTCCCAGCAAGCGCGTGCAGGTCGGCGAGCGTGAGCCCGCACCAGGGCGCGCGCAGCACGGCGAGCCAGGCGAGGCGGTCGGCCGGGTGGGCGATGGAGCGCGTCAAAGCGAGTAGGTCCTGCACCACCGGGCGGTGGCCGAGCGGCTCGATCTCGATGGCGCGGAACTTGAGGCCGGCGGCGCGCAGCGCCGGTACGATGGCTTCGAGATGGTTCTTGGCGCGCACCAGCAAACCGATGGTGCCCTGCGGATCCTCGGCCTGCGCCTCGCGAACCAGCGCGACGACCTGCTCAGCTTCCGCGACAGCGTCGCCGTTGAAGACGGGATGCACCCTCACCGCATCGGCCTCCGCCGGGTGCACCGGCTCCGAAGGCGAGTATGGCACCGCGCCCGCGGCGACGTCTTCCTCCTCGGGCATCAACTGCGCGAACGCATTGTTCACCCACTCGACGATGTCAGCCTGTGAACGAAAGTTGGCCGAAAGCGTGAGCGGCTCCAGCGCTACGCCGCCTATGCCTTCGTGGCGCGCCTTGAGAAACAGGCCAACCTCGGCCTCGCGGAAACGATAAATCGACTGCATCGGGTCGCCCACCACGAACAACGTGCGCCCATCGCCCTGCTCCCAGCCTGCGGTGAGCTTCTCCAGCAGTTCGTACTGCGTGAAGGACGTGTCCTGGAATTCGTCCACCAGGATGTGGCGGATGCGGTAGTCGAGCGACAACAGCAGGTCGGTGGGCCCCTCGTCGGTCTCGAGCGATGTGAGTGCGCCCTGCGCGATCTCGACGAAATCGGCCTCGCCGTGCGCGGCGAACACGATCTTTAGCTGCGCGACGGCAAGGGGTAGCAGGCGCGTAATGGCGCCGAGCGCCTGCCACTGCTCCTCGGAGTAGCGCGCCGGCGGCAGGGACTGCACTGCGAGCAGTGCTTCGAGTAAGTCGTCGCGCTCCGCGAGTGTGTCGTAGAGCGGATGCTTTTTTCGCCAACCGCCGGCCTTGGTGAGCAGCGATTCAGCGAAGGCGATCCACGCGCCGGCATCATCATCCGCGGGCGCCTCCAGGCCGGACACGAGCAGCGCGCGCGCGCGGCGCACGGCGTCGGCCCGCAAGCCTGCGAGCGCGGCCTCGAGCGCAGCGCGGTCTCCGGCGCGGCCGTGCTGCCTCATCCAGTGGTCGCGGCGCGCGAGCATGCCGGCGATCAAGGACTCGGCGGTGGCGACGTTGTTGTCCAGATGACCGAGCAGGCGCGCGACGTCGGCAGCGGCGGCTTCATCGGCGCCTTCGAGTGAATCAAGCGTAGCACGCGCGGCTTCGAGGTAAAGTTGCGACGCGTCCTCCACGCTCTCCGGCTGCGCGCCGAAGCGCGCGAGCACTGGCATCTGGCGCGTGAGCGAAGCGCACAGCGCATCTATGGTCTGGATGCGCAGGCGCGCGGCGACCGTCTCGAGATTCCAGCCGAGCTTGTCGTTGCGCACCAGCGCCGCGCGAGAGAGATCCCAGGTCAGGGCACGGTGACCCGCATCGGGGCGTGGCGTGTCGCGCGCGGCGGCAAGCGCTTCCAGCACGCGCTTCTTCATCTCGGCCGCGGCTTTCTTGGTGAAAGTGACGGCGGCGATTTCCTCCGGGCGCTCCACGCGCGCGAGCAGCACCAGCATGCGCTGGATCAGGAGCTCGGTCTTGCCCGAGCCTGCAGGCGCTTGCACGATGAACGAGGTATCCGGATCGAGTGCGCGGCGGCGCTGTTCGAAGTCGGGGGCGACGGCGACGTTACTCATCGCTGCGCTCGTTAATGCGGCACAGCGGCTGCATGCCGCAGAACTGGCAGGTGTCGTCGCCGTGCTTGGGAGCCACGCGCGCGTCACCCGAGGCGAAGCCCTGCCCCAACGCGGCCAGCTCGCGCCGCCAGCCTTCGACAAGGTTCTCCCAGGAGCCGTAGCCCTTGGCGAGCGCGCTGCGTTGGTCGCCGATGGTTTTGACGCCCGGCAAGAGATCTTTGTCGCGCGCGATGCCCTTGAATTCCAACTCTCCTGTTTTGACGCGCGCGAAAGCGACGGCCGCGATGTTCTTTTCGCTGCCGATTGCGTAAAGCGGCAGTTGCGGCTCGTCCGGCCGGGTGCCAAGCCATGCCGTGACGCTGGCTTCGCCCGTCTTATAGTCGAGAATGACGTGGCCGCCCGCGCCCAGTTTGTCCATGCGGTCGAGCTTGGCGTTCACCGCAACGCCACCGAATTGCACGACGCGTTTTTCTTCCACTGCGGCCACTTCGAAAACCGGGCGTTGCTTCTCGAATTCGAGCCAGTCGCGCGCGAGTGCGGCGAGGCGCGAGCGTTCCCGCTCGGCGAAGCGGCCTTGCAGCGCTTCGGGTTTCCAGCGGCGCAGCCTGCCGATGGCTTCATCCGCGCAGTGAGCGAGTAGCGTGGCAAGATCATCCGTGCTGATCGCATCAAGCGCGGCTTTGCCGCCGAGCGCCGTCCAGACCGCGGCGAGCACCGAGTGCAGCAGCGTGCCACGGTCCCTTGCGTTTAGACCGGGCTGCGGCGTCTCCAGTGCTTCGGTGCCGAGGCGATGCGCGGCGAAGGCGCGGAACGGGCATGCCGCCTGGTCGCGAAATATGCCGGTGCCACCCGAGTGCGGGCCTGCATCCGCGCCCAGGCGTGCGAGCTCAGGCGCCTTATCGTCGGCGATGCGCTCCTCGCGCCGCGCACGGTGGATCGCGTCGCGCAGCTTGTCGTAGACCGGAATGCCGAAATCTTCGAACATCGCTCCGGGCACGGCCGCAATCAGCGGGCTCGCAGAAAGTTCGCGGTCGCCCTCGCGTAGCGGATGGCTGAACACCACTTCCGGTGCCGCGGCCAGCCAGCCTGCGGTGATGCGCCGGTCGAGCTCGATCGATCCGGCGGCGTCCGCCTGGGGCACTCCCGCTTCGCGCTGCAACTTGATCGGAATGAACGGGTTAGGCCGCACGGGAATGGGCCATGCGTCGTCGGTGAGTCCCATCACCCACAGGTGGTCGAATTCGAGTCCGGCGGATTCGAGCACGCCGAGTATCTGCACAGGGACATCGGCGGCTTCGGGCTGGAACAGCGTGTCGGCGGTCACGCGCGCCAGACGCCGGCAGGCATCAGCATAGCCCATGCGCCCGGCGACGGCATCGAGCGCGGCGAAGCCCGCCACCACTTCGTGCCATTTTTTCAGCGTCTGGTATTCCGTCGAGTCTAAGCCGCGGCCCTTGTCGAGAAACCCGAGAAGACCGAGCGCCGCCGAGATCGCCTTCGCCCACTCCGAAGGCCGCTTCGCGCCGAACAGATTTGTCTTGCGGAATTCGGCGAGCTGCGACAGCCGCTCGGCGAGGACGGGGCAACGCGGCGCGCCGCGCATGTCCATCAGGCGCAGCAGGGCTTCCAGCGTGAGGGTCGTGCCGGCGCGCGCGCGCAACACGGCATCGAGTCGCGCGCGAGCGGTCATTTCCGCCTCGCTGCCCGCGAAAAACGGCGAACGAAGCAGCCGGCTCGCACGATTGAATTCGATCTCGCGCCCGGCAAGCTGCAGCGCGAGCAACGCGTCATGTACCAGAGGGTATTGATTGAGAGAGATGCCAATCGATATGTTGAAAGGCAGCGTTTGCTTCGACACCCCGGGCAGTGAATGGTCCGGCTGCATGATCGATGCAAAAATGCGTTTGACCGTGCTGCGCGCCTGCGCGAGGCCGGGAACGACGACGCCGATATGCGCCTGCGGATTGGCCTCCAGCCGCGCGCGCGCCCAAGTGGCGCTAGCGAGCATTTCGTCGCGCTCGGCGGTGAACGCGATGCGCGAGCAGCGCCCCGCGTCTCCAGCCGGGCCAGTCGCAAGCACTTCGATACCCACGGCTTCCAGGGCATCAAGCAACGCGCGCTGCTGAGCAGTCATAATGTCAAAGCCATAGCGGACCAGGGTCTTTGGTTTGGTGAGGGCCTGATGCGCGAGCAGCGGAATCACTGCGTCGGGCAGCCGTGCCGCGTCGATGTAGCCGGATTTTCGGCTGGAACGCGCGCAGGCGCGCTCGTAGCGCGCCGCCCAGTCGAGAAAGGCCTTCGCATCTTCGTTCGCAGCAGCGGCCTTCAGGCGCGGCATCAGGCACCCGGCGTGCGCGAGCTGCCAGGCTTCGCGGCATTGCGTTGCGGCAGACGAGGCCGAGAGCAGAGTCTCTGCCAGTTTGGATGCGCGGATCGCGTCCTCCCACAGTGATTGCTCCTGCGCCGGCGTGAGCAGGATAGGCAGAGCGGACGCGAGTTCGGAGTAGAGCGCGTCTTCATAGCAGCGCTGGACGAAAGCGGAGTACGACAGGATGTCGGCCGATTCCCAGGCGCTGCGGCCTTGCGCGGCCTGGGCCGCATCGAATTCGCGCTCGAGCGATTGCGCCAGGCGCTGGTTGGGGGTGATTACTGTGACACCGCCGGCGAGTCCTTCGGCTAAGCGCGCGAACAGTTGCGCTTTGGATAACGCTGCGTAAGGTTCGCCGGACATGGTGGCGTATGATAATCCACGAGCGTCAGTCACGTGAGCGAGGTAAGCCGATTGAATACGAACCTGGAATTCCCCGCTGTCCTCCCAGGCACGCGAACATGACTGCCGAATCCGCACGCATAAACCGCCTCACGCTGCGTTTCACCGACGCGGGCCTGGAGAAGGCTTTTGCCGAGGAGCAGGCGAAGAAATCCCTGCGTCCGGTTCGAATCGCGCTCGTCTGCGCCGGTGCGCTGACGGTCGTCATATGGCCCGTGGCCATTCAGACAGCTCCTGCTGTTCAAGAGCACATGCCGAGAATCGTTGTCACGGTTCTGGCCACGCTTGGCCTCTGCTTTGCCTTGACGCATACGCAGGTTTTTCTGCGCCGGCATCAGTGGATAATGCTCGCCCTCGCGTGTGTGCTGTCGTTTGGAATGACAAATGGCATCATGCCACGATATCCGCCGCAGATACTGGAAGCACGCGGCTTTTTCCCAATGGCGATTCAATTGTTCACCATCTACGGCGTTTTTCGCCTGCGTTTTCCCGCCGCGGTGGCCGGCGGATGGATCAGCATGGCGATGTACCTTGCCTTGCTTCGCGCGCTCGGATTGCTGCCCGAAAGCGCGTTCTTCGTGCACGCGTCCACACTCATGGCGGCGAACCTTTGGGGCATGCTGATTTGCTACCAGATGGACCTCGCCATCCGGCGTGCGTTCCTGGCAATGCGCGACGTCGCCGCCGAGCACGAGCGCTCCGAGCAGCTGCTGCTCAACATCCTGCCGGCGGACCTTGCGAAAGAGTTATCGGAGACCGGCAGCGCGCGTCCGGCCCGGCACGAGTCCGTCACGATATTGTTTACCGATTTCAGTGGGTTCACGCAGACGGCATCGGCAATGCCCGCGGACCGCATGGTTGCCGAATTGAGTGACATATTCGCGGCGTTTGACGACATCTGCGATGAACTGGGCGTCGAAAAGATCAAGACCATCGGCGACGCCTACATGGCCGCCGCCGGTTTGCCCAAGCCCTGCGCGGATCATGCCCAGCGCTGCGTACGCGCGGGCCTGCGCATGTTGGACTATCTTGAGCAGAGGAACCGAAAAGCGCCTTTCAAGTGGTCACTTCGCGTCGGCGTTCATTCGGGTCCGGTGGTCGCGGGTGTCGTCGGCAAGCGCAAGTATGCCTTCGACATCTGGGGCGATACCGTCAATATCGCGTCGCGAATGGAAAGCGCCGGCGAGGCCGGCCGGGTCAACGTTTCGGCCTACACCTTCGATCTGATTCAGGATGAGTTCGCCTGTGAATATCGCGGCAAGGTGGGCGCCAAGGGCAAGGGCGAGATCGATATGTACTTTGTCACTGGTGCACGATAATCCAGAGGTGCCCCTGGTCACCAGCAGCGGCGCCATTACCCGAACTTACATCAGTTTCCTGAAAAACCTGTCCAATGCACGCTGAGGCAATAGCGTGGGCAGGGTCCACTTGAAGAATTTATTCTGAACGATGGCATAGCGTATTTTTGGTTTCTCCGTTTCAAAAATATCCGCGATCTGCCTCGAGCATTGCTCCAGGGGCATTCCTGTTCTTTTCGCCTCAGGCAAAACTTTGCCAAAGAATCTGGCCAGCGAATCAGAATACGAAGTCCCTTCGAACTGCTGCAGCGAGCCCTTGTCCCAGATGGGCGTCCGGATCACACCAGGCCCGATAATGATCACGGTGATGCCATAACGCATGAATTCCATGCGCATGGCATGCGAAATGCCTTCCAGGGCATGCTTCGTACCGGCATAGGGCGCCATATAAGGGCCTGCAAGCTTGCCGGCCACCGAACTTATATTCAAAATCCTGCCCGGCGCTGACGGATGATCTTTTTGGGCGCCCAGCAACGGCAGAAAGGCTTTTGTCACACGGAGCAGGCCAAACACATTCACTTCGAAATTATGGGCTATCTCCTCCACGGACAGCAGCTCGATGGGTCCGAGGACCGAAATGCCGGAGTTGTTGATGAGCCCGCCGAGTCCCTGCCCTTTGCATTGGCCTTTGACTTCAGCCACCGCGCGGCCTATGGCCGCCGCGTCGGTAACGTCGAAGAAAAGCGGCAGGAAACCGGCACCCAGCTCGGATTTCACCCGGTCCGCATCTTCCTTTTTGCGCACGCTGCCAAAGACCGCGTAGCCTCTGCGGATCAATTCTTTCGCGGCGCCGTAACCAATGCCCGTGGAAGCGCCGGTGATCAGGACGAACTTGGATTTTGGTTTCACAATCGGTTCGCGTCTAATGGTTTGCGCGTAACACTCAATCGCTATCCCGATCGGTGCGCCGGGCGGCAAAATACAGGCGCGCGAGCGGCAGCAGGCTCAGGTAGAAGACGAGATAGGTCAACAGCCCCCAGACGAATGCGCTTTGATACGGCCGGTCCAACATCCAGGCAATGACAGCAGTCGTCGCGCCCCAAGCGAGGACACCGGCCAATACGCGCGGCCAGGCTTTGTCGATGATGAACCATAAATCGGCGATGCCGTGGAGCGCCACGATCATGCGGATCGACAGATAGCTTCCCAGCGCAAAGGCTGCGATCTGAAGGAGCAGTGTCATGCGTCCTCCTTTGGCGCAAGAATCCGCACGCTGCCAAGGTTACCGTCAACGGCAACGCGATCGCCGTTGCGTATCTTTTGCGTCGCTTCCGCGACGTCGACCACGCAGGGCATGCCGAATTCGCGCGCCACGGTTCCGGCGTGCGAAAGATAGCTTCCCACCTCGACCACGGCCGCGCCCGCGGTAAGGAACAGCGGCGTCCACGCGGGATCGGTATAGGGGGCGACGAGCACCTCGCCCGGCGTCAGTTCCACGTCGATCGACGGGTCCAGGATCACGCGCGCGCGGCCTTCATAGGCGCCCGGCGAAGCAGGCTGCCCTTGCAGCACTGTGGCGCCCTCATGCTGCGTGGCCGGTGCATATTTCTCGGGCATGTCGATGCCGATCGTCTTCGGCGGACCCATCTTGCACAGGCGAATATGTTCGATGCGGCGTTCGCGAATCCTGTCCTCCACGTCCAGCCATCCGAGACGGCCGGACTGCAACCCGCTCAGTTCGCTTATTTGCAGGAAGAAGATGTCGTCCTTGCATTTGAGCTTTCCCTGACGCATGAGTTCGCCCTCGATGCGCAGCACGATTTTGCGCACCGCGCCCAATCCCATGATGTAATAAAAGCGCGAGTTCTCGCGCAGCTTCTGGAAGTAGCGCACCCGTTCCGCGGCAAACTGGATCAGCCGCATGCGCAATCCCAAGGCGCGCTCGAGCGGCAGCGCTTGCAGCCTGGCGCGCAGATCATCGATCAACGCCGCGCGCGCCTCGGCGATCTTCTGTTCGTGGATCGACGGCGCGGCCTCGATCAGCAGGTAATTGCGCACCATGCCGAGCACCACCGCCGGGTTTTCGTCCCAGCGCGGCGAGCGAAGTTCCCACTCCTTGATCGCGCGGTGGCCGTTCTTCGCCAGGAAACCATCGAGATGACGCAGGAAATCCTGCGCGTCCGTGCTCAGTTTGAGTTCGGCCAGCGCCCGCTCCGGCGCCTGCGCGAGGAGTATGCCACGCACGCTGGCATTGCGATTCGCCTCGACCGCGAGCGCCCAGATGCCGCGGCCCATTTCCGCCGAGAGCACGCCTTCCCCACCGGAGCAGAGTATGGCCTCCGCGTCGGCGCGCACATCGGGCGCCCAACGCCGCACGATCCGGCGAAGGACGCGCATCCGCGATATGTATCTGACGGCCGAAAGATTGATCAACAAGGGCATGTTCGCAACGGGATCGCGCAACTTCGGCAGCAGCAACAGCCGGAGCGCGGCATCGGCGGGACCGATCATTGGATCCGCGCCGATGTCTTTGCATAGCGCCCGGTAGCTGTCCAGCGCGCCGTCGGGGAGATTTCGCGTGCGCAATAGCAGCACTACATTCACGATGAAAAACATGAAACCCAGCACGAGCAGCGCCGGCAGCTTGGCGATGGAGATCCTCCACGCCGGCGCGTCCTTCGAAATCGAATAAAGATAGTCGGCAAGCGCTTCGGCCGAAACCTTGAACGGCAGCGGGCGCCGCAGTGCCTCGACGTCGACGTAGATCCAGCCGTGGATGGACCGGAACAGGAGAGACGGGATCAACATCAGCAGATTCCCGGCCAGCGGTGTAAACGGATCGGTGAAATTCTCCACCAGCGGCTTGAACAGCACGTATTTGCCCACGATGTCGCGGCCGATGTCCTCGCGACCCATGACCGTGATCGGGCGCGACTGCAGCAGATAGAAGTGGCCGTCGCAGATCGCCCACTCCACGTCCTGCGGCTTGCCGAAATGCGACTCGCATTTGAGCGACCACTCGGCGACTGTGCGCAGAAGATCGGGCGTGAGCGATTCGCGCCGCCGCATCGCGTTCGGGACTTCCTCGAGCCGCGCGGATCGTCCCGCTTCGAGGTGCGCCGCGACCATCAGCCGCTTGTCGGCCACGCGCTGCGATCGAACCCGCAGATCGGCGCGCTCCAGCACGTAGTTGTCGGGCGTGACGCGGCCATCGACGATGGCTGCGCCCATGCCCCAACTCGACTCGATGATGACTTCATCGCGCGAGCCGCTGACCGGATTCGCGGTGAAACTCACGCCGGACACTTCGGAGGCGATCATTTCCTGCACCACCACCGCCATCGACACCGACGCATGATCGATGCCGTGCGTGGCGCGATAGGACACCGCTTCCGCGCTCCACAGCGAGCCCCAGCACTGCCTCACTTTCTTCAGCAATTGCGCCGCGTCGACGTAGTAATAGGTACCGTGCTGACCGGCGAAGCTCGCGGCGCCCAGATCTTCCGCAGTGGCGGAACTCCTGACGGCGCAGACGATCGGCCGCCCGCGGTTTTCAATCAATCTGCGATGCGCCGCGAGGATCAGATCTGCCAGTTCCGCGGGCAAGTCCTCGTTTTCGAGACGTTCGCGAATCGCGGCGCAGCGCGGTACGATCTCCTCAGGCGGCACGGAATCGAGCTCGCGCAGTGCGGCGCCCAGATCGAGGACCTCCAAGACACGGGCGTAGGCGTCCGCGCATACCACGAATCCAGGCGGAACCGGAAAGCCGTTCCGGAGCAGTTCGCCGAGGTTGGCGCCTTTGCCTCCGACCAGCCCCGTGTCGCCGGCGCCTACTTCATCCAGTGAAAGGACGAGCGACCTCACTGGTTTTCCATCGACAATGCGCTGCCGTCCATCGCCGTCCCGCTCCCTTTGAACCGCCCGACTCCTGGTACCAGGCTGTCGCGACGCCGAGATTAGGCCGATATTCAAGCTCGCGCAACCTCCAATTTTGAACGGACATTCAGGCTCGATCAAACGGGAATTATTCCCTGCGGCATTCCCCCATCGCATCGCTCTCATCCCCACTGCGCATCATGCGATGGCCTCATGCCCCTCAGGAATCGCGTCATTTAATTGCAATCGGGCGGGCGAACGTGCAGTATGGTTCCCGGCGCAATGCTCGGCAGCGCCGAATCGGCGCCAGACTGTCGCCGTCGACCGGTGGTACGAAAGGATCTGGAGTAGATTTCCTGTCATTTTGTCCATACCATCCTGGAATGTCCCCGACCAAGCTGATACTTACCATTCTCGTTCGGGCCATGCTTTGCCTGCTGGTTTCAGCCGCCTGCTATTTCATGTTCACGGCCTTGCTCGGTGCAACTGGCCAGGCCTCCGAAACGAGAATAATCTGGGCCATGACCATACTCACCAGCGGCGTGGTTTGGGTATTTGCCTTCGTGCGCCCGGCGTTTGAGCTGGTGGGAGCGCTGACCGACGCGGTTCGGGCGCTGCTCTGGCGCGACGAGAACGGGCGTTATTACGCCTTCGATGGGCAGAGGATCAGAGTCGTTGTTGTTGAAGGCGAGCCGTGGGTGGCCGAAACGGATGTGCTCAAGGTGTTGGGTCCGAAGGCGCCGAGGCATCTGAACTGGCAAAAGATGCCCGCCGACGAGTACGGGGAGATTGCAGGGGCGGATCTGAAGGGTTTCTCGGAAAAAGGCGTAGAGAAGCTCTTTACCGGGAAATCCGATGCCTCTTCTCTACGGTTTCGAAAATGGCTGATCGGAGATGTGTTCTTTCCGTTTCGCCGCGCGCGCGAGCGTGGCTTGCCGCCGCCGTGGACGTAGCCATCGATTGTTGGCCACACAGGCGGCGCGTCATTCGCAAACCGGAGAAGGTACATGCGCACATTCCTTGGCGGCCTCGTTGGCGTCGCAGCCGCACTGACCATGGTGTTCCCAGCACGCGCTGCGTCCCCCGTGTTCGAATCGACGCTTGGCATTCGCATGCTCGACTCGAGGACAGAGCAATCGCTCGAAGGTGCGGTGGCGGTAGCCTCGGAGCACTATTACTGGACTGCTTTTCACAACACGGGCACGACCTGTTTTCGCGCCGCGGCCAAGCGGCTTGAGTCGCGCGGCGAGGCCGGGATCCTGCGCCTGCCCGCCGTGGACCCGGTCACGTCGGCAAAGGTCATCGACGAGACCCGCCACGTCGAATTGTTCGGCTATCGCGCAGGATATTGCCTTGCGCAGCCGTACGCTTCGGCGGGACATGCCGGTTTCACCAAGTGGGCGAACAAGGGCAAATCATCGGGCAGTTGGGGAAAGGTCGAGACGCCGCAATTTGGGAGCACCATCGTGCTGCGCCTGAAGCCTTCGAACGATGCGCCGGAGCGCCGCCTGCGCTACCTCGTGCGCATCGCCGAACAAGTCGGCGGCCACTGCCGCGATGTCGGCGAGGCTTGGCTGCAACCATTCAAGGCGGCGGTTCTCGCCGAAGCGCACGCCCTGGCGTCGGACCCAGTGGAAAAGCTTCTCGCTGCGCGCGTGAGCGAGGCATTCGAGCCCAATCCCCGGCACAAGGTCCTGCGCAACGTGCTGCATGCCTCCGCGGTGAAAGGCGATGTCCCGGGCATGCGCAGAATGCTGGGGTGGGCGAGAAAGGATCCGTTTCTCGCCGGAAGTTACTGCCCGCCGGATGAATCGACCTGCATGATCCCGGTTCGAGCCCAGGATGAGATGCCGCGCGAGCGTGCCTTCGACATCAATGAACGCGACGAAAACGGCTACTCCGCGCTGATGGCCGCAGCCAGGGCGATGCAGCCCGCAAGCGTTCGCGCGCTCATCGAAGCGGGGGCTGACGTCAATGTGCTGAGCGGCCCGGGCGGCTACGGCGCGCTCGATCTGGTGCTGTCGCGCGCGCGCGATGACCTGAAGGAAGGCGGCGCCGAGGGGCTCGAGGGCCACTTGCTGCGCATGATCGACCTGCTCAAGAGCGCGAACCCGCCGCCGACGCTGCACCCGGTCTATCACGCGCAACTGTCGGACACTTCGCGCTGGAAGCTCGGCCCGCGCCTGCAGCCGTTCTGGATGGAAGTGCGCGCGCGCGTCGCCGCGCTCGCGCCGCGCGCCGCGATCGAGGCGGCCTGCCCGATAGAGGAGCCGGCGCGGTTGTCGCTCGATATTTGGGATGAAAAGCCTGTGGCGCGCTGAAGCGCCGGGTTTCAGCGTTGAAGGAACAGCGACGGGTACATCAGTTTGAGGCGGGCGCGATTCGCGATCTGCTTCACCGACAGTCTGCCGCCGCGTATCTCGAGCAGCGCTTTCACCTCCGGCTTGTTGTCGTAGGCCGCGGCGTACGGCGACCCCCCCTCCTTGTCCTCGCGATTCGGGTCGGCGCCCGCGTCGAGCAGGAGCTTCGCCGTCTCGACATTGTTGTTCGACGCCGCCCAGGCGAGCGGTGTGCTGCCGATGTTATCGGCCGCCTCGACCTTGGCGCCGGCCGCAAGCAGCAGGCGCACGCATTTGGGGCTGCCGCTCGCGGCCGGGTGCAAGGGCGTCTGGCCCGCGGACGAGGCGGCATTGACATTCGCGCCGCGCGCGAGCAGCAGCGCCGCGAGTTCCACACGCTCGGGCTTGCCGTAGCCGCTGTCGCAGGCGGCGTGCAGCGGCGTCTTGCCGTCCATGCCGCGGATATTCACGTCGGCACGGGCGTCGAGCAGCAACATGGCCGCGTCGGGATTGGAATATGCAGCCATCAGCAGCGGCGGCTGAACGCTTTGCGCAACGGGACCGTTCGGGTTGGCGCCGTGGGCAAGCAGGTTGGGGACGATGCGCCGGTAGTGCTCACTCTCGATCCAGCGCGTCAGCGATTCCGCCGACGGTTCGCGCAGGCTGCGGTTCTCGGCTTCGACCCGGGTGAACAGGCCGGAACTTGCCGCCACGCGCTCGTAGGGAAGGCGCTCGAGGACGCGACTCTTGAGGCGCGCGAGGTCGACCTGCGCCGGCGGCAGTACCGGCCCCAGCAGCGGCGTAAGCCGGGTCAGGAAGTCGTTGCGGTCTTCGGGATTCTCGATCGCGGCGGCGCGTTCGATATCGGTCGCGAGCTGCTGCGTCGCCTCCAGCGAATCGCTGGACACGAGCGCATGGTGCAGCGCCAGGATGTTCCACCAGGTATCCCTGTCGGTCTGCGTACCTTGATCATTCGGAGCCATCTCTTTCAGCACGGCTATCGCGCCAGCGGCATCGGGACTGTAGTGCCGGGATCTGAAAAACTGCAGGAATGCCGCAGGCGGGCGTGCCGTCTGGAACACGATCCCGTCAGGCCGCCCGCCGGCGCGGCTCCAATCGGCCGCGGGAAACAGCGACAGGTCGCGAAATAGCGGTCCGAGTCTGGCCTCGACGCCGGGTACCAGCGTGCGCGCGACCGCCTCGGCGCTCGCCCATTCGCGGTTGGGCCTGCCCCCGGCGCCAAACGGGCGTCCGTCCAGATCGGTGGCCGAATCGTCTTCGCCTGCGGAAGCACAGGTGTAATTCCAGGTGATCAGGCCGGCGCCGGGCAGGAATCCGATGCGCGGCTGCCGTCCCGCCGGAAGCGCTATCGCGCCCTGCGCCGGCGCTGCCTGGATCGCGGCGTGTCCGCGGCCGCCGCGCGCCTGAATCGGCGCGCGGTACTCCGCGATTTGCGCGCGGCATTTTTGTCGCCGTTCCCTGCGCCAGCGCGCCAGCGTCTCGGCGTCGCGGTACAGCGCTTCGAACAGCTCCGGATTGCGGTACTGGTACAGCCCCGGAATCAATACCTCGGCAAGCTCGCGATTGCCGAAATGCTTGAGTACGCGCTCCTCGAATCCGGGTGTGCTGTTCCTGAGGACCGAGCCTTCGGCGAAATTGCGAATCAGGGAAAGCTGGCTGCGCCCGATCAGATAGTCCAGCGCCGCCATGTCCTGTTCGTTGCCGAGGCGACGGCCAAGGCTGCCCGCCCGCTCCCGCACCGCATTCGAGGCGCCCGGCGTGGCTGCTTCCTCGAACAGCGCGCGGTCGGCATCCGAAAACGCGGCCGCCGCGCATGGCGCGAACAGCGCGGCTGCAATTAGCACCCAGTTGTGGCAAAGCGTTCTCATTTCCGTGAATAGCGACTTTGATCAAATGTCCCGCGCCAGCGGGCGCTGCCCGGGTACACTACCAGCGTCAGGAGATCCGATGCAAGCGGCACTGCGCCGACCGCGGGTCAATGCACCCGCCCACGATCGCAGGAAACATCCGGTTCGAACGTGAAAAATTCACGCTGCGCACGTTTTATTATGTGCGTTACCGCACGGAAGCGCCCGGGCTATTCGCGGAATCTTGCAGCCATAATCACGGTCATATTCACATGGACATCAACGTATTGCTGGTAGCCGCCGATCCCGGCGACGTCCGCGCAGTCGAAGCGGCGCTGTCGCGCGGGGGCGACGTGTCGTTTCGCCTGCGCTGCGTGAGCCAGTTGCCGCAGGACCTCGAATCGCTCGGCGACGGCGGAACGACCGTGGTCCTGCTCGATCTCCATCTGCCCGACGTCAAGGGCATCGGAGCGCTGGACCGGTTGCTCGCGGCCGCACCGCAGGTCCCGGTGCTGGTCTTCTGCGGCGCGGGCGATGAAGACCTGGCGCGGCAGGCCGTGCGGCGCGGCGCACAGGACTATCTCCTGAAGACGCACCTCGACAGCTACTCGTTGCCGCGCGCGCTGCGCAACGTGATCGACCGCAGCGCCGCCGAAGAGGCATTGTTCCTGGAACGCGAACGCGCCCAGGTTACGCTCGACTCGATCGGCGACGCGGTCGTGACCACCGACATCGCAGGCAAAGTGACTTATCTCAATTCGGTTGCGGAGAAAATGTCCGGGTGGTTGCGCAAGGACGCCCGCGGCCGGCCTTTTGGCGAGGTGATCCGCATCGTGGACGCGACCACCGGCGCATCCCCCACCCGCAATCCGATGGCGCGCGCCATCGAGCAGGACCAGTCCGTGGGCCTGGCGGCAAACAGCGTGCTCGTGCGGCGCGACGGGGTCGAATACGCGATCGAGGACTCGGCCGCGCCCATCCACGGGCGCAACGGGCGCGTGATCGGTGCGGTGATCGTGTTCCACGACGCCAGCGAATCGCACGCGGTCAAGGCGAGAATGTCGCATCTGGCGCAATACGACTTTCTCACCGATTTGCCGAATCCCGTTCTGCTCAACGACCGCATGACCCAGGCGATCGCGCTGGCGCGCCGCCACAAAAAGCAATTGGCGGTGCTGTTCATCGATCTGGACGATTTCAAGCGCATCAACGATACCCTCGGACACGCCGCCGGCGACAAAGTGCTGCAATCGGTGGCGCTACGCCTGAAGGCTTGCGTACGCGACTCGGATACGGTCAGCCGCAGGGGTGGCGATGAGTTCGTGATACTGCTCTCCGAGATTAGCCGGGGCGAAGACGCGGCCCACGGCGCGGACAAGCTCATCGCCGCGGTAGGTGCGGCGCACGCGGCTGCCGGGCAGGAGCTGCTGGTCACCGCAAGCATCGGCATCAGCATCTATCCGCTGGACGGCGCCGATGCGGAAAGCCTGGTCAAGTGCGCGGACGCGGCGATGTACCAGGCGAAGACAGGCGGCGGCAATCAATACCGATTTTTCGGGCAGGGCACAAACCCGGGTGCCGCGGGGCAGCGCCCGCCCCCGAATCAGAACCGTCCTGCCGGCTAAGACCCGCGCATCCGCGGCTCGGCGAGGCGGGATCCAGGGCGACCAGTCCTGCGAATCCACGCACTCCGCACGGTTTGCCAATAGCGTCGCGCCACACGCCGGAGTAAGATGATCGGCGCGTGCTCGTTCAACTGAGCCACCCCCATGGACAACCCCGATCTCCTCCTGCTCGCCCGCGCCCAGTTCGGGCTGAACATCGGTTTCCACATTCTTTTTCCCAGCCTCACCATCGCGTTGGCGTGGATCCTGGTGTACTTTCGCATCCGCTTCGCGCAAAGCGGCGACGCGGCCTGGCTCGCGACCTACAAGCTGTGGGTGAAAATATTCGCCCTCAGTTTCGCCATGGGCGTGGTCTCCGGCATCACCATGTCGTTCCAGTTCGGCACCAACTGGCCCGGTTTCATGAAGCACGTCGGCAACATCGCCGGGCCGCTGCTCGCCTTCGAGGTGCTGACCGCGTTCTTTCTCGAAGCCACCTTCCTCGGCGTGATGCTGTTCGGCATGAACCGCGTGCCCCCCTGGGTCCACATCGCGGCAACCGTTCTGGTCGCGGTCGGCACCTTGGTCTCGTCATTCTGGATCCTCGCGCTCAGTTCCTGGATGCATACGCCCGCGGGGCAGGTGATGGACGGCGGCGCGCTGATCGCGGGTGACTGGCTGCAGGTGATATTCAATCCGTCCTTCCCCTACCGCTTCGTGCATATGCTGCTCGCCTCGGGGCTGACCGCCTCCTTCGTCCTCGCCGGGCTGTCTGCCTGGCGGCTGCTGCGCGCGCCCGCGGATGCATCGGCATTGCACACACTGCGCACCGGTGTGGCGATCGCCGCCGTGCTGGCGCCGCTGCAGATTTTCGTGGGCGACCTGCACGGACTGAATACGCTGGAGCATCAGCCGGCGAAAATCGCCGCGATGGAGGCGCTGTGGAAGACCGGACGCGGCGCGCCGCTGGTGCTGTTCGCGGTGCCGAACGCGGAAACGCGGCGCAACGATTTCGCCATCGAAGTGCCCAAACTGGCGAGCCTGATACTGACGCACGACCTGGATGGTGAAGTGAAAGGCATAGACGCGTTTGCGCCCTCCGCACCGGGTGCGGACCAGTTGGCGCCGCCCGTGGCACCCGTGTTCTTCGCCTTTCGACTGATGCTTGCGGTGGGAGTATCCATGCTCGCGCTTGCGTGGATTGGGACGTGGGTATTGCGCAAGGGCGCAACGCCGCCCGCGTGGTTGCTGTGGAGCTTCGCCGGTTTCACCTTTTCCGGCTGGGCGGCGACGCTGGCCGGATGGCTGGTCACCGAAATCGGGCGCCAACCCTGGCTGGTCACCGGCGTCCTGAGAACTTCGCAGGCGGTTGGCCGCGTTCCCGAGGCGCAGCTCGGCGCGAGCCTTACCGGCTACGTACTGGTATATGCTCTGATGCTCGGCGCTTACATCGTGGTGATCACGCACCTTGCGGGCAAAGGGACCACGGCTGCGCGGGCCGAATCAACATGAACCTCGACCTGCCACTCGTATTTGCCGCGCTGATGGGGGTGGCCGTGCTCGCCTATGTCGTGCTCGATGGCTATGACCTCGGCGTGGGCATGCTGATGCCCGCAGCCGAAGCGCGCGAGCAGGAGCTCATGGTGGCCTCGATCGGGCCGTTCTGGGACGCGAACGAAACCTGGCTGGTGCTCGGCGTGGGCATCCTGCTGGTGGCGTTCCCGGTGGCGCACGGCGTGGTGCTGGGCGCACTCTACCTGCCGGTGGCGGCGATGCTGATCGGGCTGATGCTGCGCGGCGTCGCGTTCGAGTTCCGCGTCAAGGCCGAGGGCTGGCACCGTGAATTGTGGAACTGGCTGTTCTGGCTCGGCTCCTTCGTCGCCTCGTTCGCGCAGGGACTGATGCTCGGGCGCTACATCACCGGCTTCGACTCGGGCTTCGGCTTTCTGCTGTTCGGGCTGGTGGTCGGCGCCGGGCTGTGCGGCGGCTACGTGCTGCTCGGCGCAACCTGGCTCATCTACAAAACCGAGGGCACACTGCAGAAGAAGGCCCTGGCCTGGGCGCGCTGGGGCCTGCTGTGGGTCGCGCTGGGCGTGGCCGCGGTCAGCGTCGCCACGCCGTTCGTGAGCCAGACGGTGGAGATGAAATGGTTCGATTTTCCGCGGACGCTCGGACTGATGCTGGTGCCGCTCGCGACGCTCCTCGCATGGATCTGGGTGTGGCGCTCGACCGGGCGCTTGTCGCGGGGCGCCGCGGGCGCCCCGGAATGGGCGCCGTTCGCCGGCGCCGTGGCCATATTCGTGCTCGCCTTCATCGGCCTCGCCTACAGCCTGTTTCCCTATGTGGTGATCGACCGGCTGACGTTCTGGGATGCCGCGGCGCATCCGTCGTCGCTCAGGGTGGTGCTCATAGGCGCGCTCATCGTGCTGCCCTTCATCCTCGCCTACACCGCGTTCTCCTACTACGTGTTCCGCGGCAAGGCGCGACCCGGCCTGTACGATTAGACCGGCGGCTTGGGGCAGCGGCGCGGCCGCCGCCGCAGGAGAAAATGCGGCAGCGTGCGCTATCACACAGATGGCGCCGCGCCGAACGCGTAGATTCCCCATCGCGGCATTGCGCCTGCCGACCGGCGAGAACCGCGTCATCGCAAAGCGCAAATGTCCGGCCCGTACCGGGCCGATTCGTCCGCTCAATCTTTCCAGGAGATCTCACATGCTAGAGAATCGCGAAGGCCAGCGCGTCCCGAACGTCACATTCCATCTGCGCGCGAACGACGCCTGGCAGCTCGTCACCACCGAGGATCTGTTCCACGGCAAAACTGTGATAGTGTTTTCGCTGCCCGGGGCGTTTACCCCGACCTGCTCGGCCACGCACCTGCCGCGCTTCAGCCAGCTCGCCTCGGCGTTCAAGGCCAACGGGGTCGACGACATCATTTGCATTTCCGTGAACGACGCATTCGTCATGAATGAGTGGAAGAAGAATCAGGCGGCGGACGACATCACGCTGATTGCCGACGGGAACGCGGAATTCACCGAAGGCATGGGCATGCTGGTGGACAAGCGCGACATCGGCCTGGGCAAGCGCTCCTGGCGCTACTCGATGCTGGTGAAGGATGGCCTTATAGAAAAGATGTTCATCGAACCGCAGAAGCCCGGGGATCCGTTCGAAGTGTCCGATGCGGACACCATGTTCGCGTACCTCGCGCCCGAGGCAAGGAAACCGGCGAAAATCGCCCTGCTGACCAAGCCGGGCTGCCCGTTCTGCAAGCGTGCCAAGGACCTGCTGCACGAACACGGTCTCGCCTACAGCGAAGTGCCGCTGGAGGATCGCGTGCGGCTGGCCGTGGTAAGCGCCATCACCGGCGCGACGAGCACGCCGCAGATGTTCGTCGACGGCAAGCTGATCGGCGGCTCCGAGGCGATCGCGCAGTGGCTCGGTCAGACCGAACTCAAAGCGGCCTGAGGCGGGCAAATCAAGAAAGGGGGGACAATCGATGATTCCGGCTCAAATCGAAACCGACATCGCCATCATCGGCGCCGGCACCGCCGGCATGGGTGCCTATCGCGCCGCCCGCGCGCATACCGAATCGGTCCTGCTGATCGAAGGCGGCGCCTACGGCACGACCTGCGCCCGGGTCGGCTGCATGCCCAGCAAACTGCTGATCGCCGCGGCGGAAGCCGCGCATCACGCCCGCCATGCCGACCCCTTCGGGGTGCATGTGCAAGGCGTGACGGTGGACGGGGCCGCGGTGATGGCTAGGGTGCAGCGCGAGCGGAATCGGTTTGTCGGCTTCGTGCTCGAGACCATCGAATCCTATCCGCAGGCGAGCCGCCTGCAGGCGCAGGTGCGCTTTCAGGACGCCGGTACCCTGGTCACCGAGCAAGGCCAGTTGATCCGCGCCCGGCGCATCGTGATTGCCAGCGGCAGCGCGCCGGTGCTGCCGCCCCTGCTCAAAGGCCTGGGCGCGCGCCTGCTGACCAGCGATTCGGTGTTCGAATTACCCACCTTGCCCAAGCGCCTCGTGGTATTCGGCCCGGGTCCGCTCGGCCTGGAACTGGCGCAGGCGATGAGCCGGCTGGGGGTCGTGATCAGGGTGTTCGGCGTCGGCGGCGGCATCGCCGGCATTCGCGACGAAGCCATGCGCGCATACGCCGACAGGGTCTTCAATGAAGAGTTCTATCTGGACGCATCGGCCAAGGTGGAGTCGGTCAGGGAAACGGCGGCGGGAGTCGAGGTGCGCTATCTGCACCGGGACGGCAGCTGGCGGACCGAGCAATTCGACTATGTGCTGGCGGCGACCGGGCGCGCGCCCAATGTCGCAGGTTTGGCGCTGGAAAAAACCGGCCTGCCGCTGGACAAACGCGGCGTGCCGCTGTTCGACCGCGCCACCCTGCAGTGCGGCGGCAGCCCGATATTCATCGCCGGCGACGCCAGCAACGACATACCGCTGCTGCACGAAGCGGCCGACCAGGGCCGCATCGCCGGCGACAACGCCGGGCGTTACCCCAAGGTGCAGGCCGGCCTGCGCCGCACGCCGCTGGCAGTCGTGTTCACCGAACCGCAGGTCGCGTCCGCCGGATTGAACCTGGAACAGATCCGCCGGCGATCGCAGGACAGTTACGCCGTGGGCGAAGTGTCATTCGAAGACCAGGGCCGCAGCCGCGTGATGCTGCGCAACAAAGGTTTGCTGAAGGTCTATGCCGAAATGGGCAGCGGGCTGTTCCTCGGCGCGGAAATGTTCGGACCCGACGCCGAGCACATCGGGCATCTGCTCGCCTGGGCGGCACAAAAAAGCATGACGGTTTCCGAAATGCTGGACATGCCCTTTTATCATCCGGTCGTCGAGGAAGGGCTGCGCACCGCCTTGCGCGACCTCAACCACAAGCTCCACATCGGCCCGAAACCGGTCGAGCACTGCATGGATTGCGGACCGGGAGCGTAGCTGCGGTCGCCTTCGACCGCACGATGGATTTCGACCAGTCTGGAGCGTAGGCGCGCGGAGGGCGGCGCAGGGCCCCCAGCGAACGCCGGGGATGTGACCCTCGGAGCGGGTCCGAGGCGCCGAAAGCGACTACTACTACTGCTACCTCTGCAAAAGCTTCTTCTTGTCTTTCACTTTCGACCATTCTTCGGCGTCCGCCGGCGCGTCCTTGCGCTCGATGATGGGTTTCCACACCTTGGACAGCTCGGCGTTGATCGCGGTGAATTCCTGTTGGTCGTCCGGCACGTCGTCCTCGGCAAAAATCGCCTCGACCGGGCATTCGGCCACGCACAGGGTGCAGTCGATGCATTCATCCGGATCGATGACCAGCATGTTCGGCCCCTCGCGGAAGCAATCCACGGGGCACACGTCGACGCAGTCGGTGTATTTGCACTTGATGCAGGATTCGGTTACGACATAGGTCATGGGAAATGTCCAAAAAAGACGGCCGCTGAACTCTTGCGGGTTAATAATTAATTTTACCATAGCCCTTTCGCGATCTGAAGCTTGAAAACCCGGCGGCTTGCCCCCACACAATCGGAAACGGGTGTCCCTGCGGCAAGTCGGAAATAGGGCTAGAATCCAACTTCACCCCTCCCCGGCCCTCACGGCCGCGGATCGCGAACAAACCCAGAACACGAAACTGATACAAGAGGACTGCATGAGCGAGCATATACATCACGTTACCGATGATACATTCGAAGCCGAGGTGCTGCAGGCGCAAAGCCCGGTGCTGGTCGATTACTGGGCCGAATGGTGCGGCCCGTGCAAGGCAATTGCGCCGACGCTGGAGGAAATTGCCAAGGAATATTCCGGCAAGCTCAAGGTCGCCAAAGTCAACGTTGACGAGAACCAGGAGATTCCGCGCAAGTACGGCATCCGCGGCATCCCCACGCTGATGCTGTTCAAGAAAGGCAACATCGAGGCCACCAAGGTCGGCGCGCTGTCGAAATCGCAGCTCACGGCATTCCTTGACAGCAACATCTAGACCCTCTATCCTTCTCCCCTAAGCGTCGCTGGCGGACTTTCTCAGAGGCCGTTTCAGAATTGTCGAAGCGGCCTCTGACGTAGGGGAGCATGAGGGGGAATATCCCCTCATATCGTAATAACCCCAGCCGGTTCCGGACGCCGGATCCTCCCTGTTGCAACTCCCAAGGCCTCTTTTGCCTTACCGTTCCACATGATTTTTTTCGTTCTCCACGAGCGTTATCCGCATGCAATTATCCGAGCTTAAAACCCTGCACGTCACCGAGTTGGTCGAAATGGCGGTGGAACATGAAATCGAAGGCGCCAACCGCCTGCGCAAACAGGAACTCATTTTCGCGCTGCTGAAAAACCGGGCGAAAAAAGGCGAATCGATTTTCGGCGACGGCACCCTGGAAGTGCTGCCCGACGGCTTCGGCTTCCTGCGCTCGCCCGACACCTCCTACCTCGCCTCTACCGACGACATCTACGTCTCCCCCTCCCAGATTCGCCGCTTCAACCTGCATACCGGCGATACCATCGAAGGCGAGATCCGCACGCCCAAGGACGGCGAGCGCTATTTCGCGCTGGTCAAGGTGGACAAGGTCAACGGCGATCTGCCGGAGAATTCCAAGACCAAGATCCTGTTCGAGAACCTGACGCCGCTGCACCCGGACGAGGTGTTCAAGCTCGAGCGCGACATCAAGGCCGAGGAAAACATGACCGGCCGCATCATCGACATCATCGCGCCCATAGGCAAGGGCCAGCGCGGACTGATCGTGTCCCCGCCCAAAGCGGGCAAGACAGTGCTGATGCAGCACATGGCGCATGCGATCATCGCCAATCATCCGGAAGTGGTGCTGATCGTGCTCCTGATCGACGAGCGTCCCGAGGAAGTGACCGAGATGACGCGCACCGTGCGTGGCGAGGTGGTTGCCTCCACCTTCGACGAGCCGGCCACGCGCCACGTGCAGGTCGCTGAAATGGTAATCGAGAAGGCGAAGCGCCTGGTCGAGCACAAGAAGGACGTGGTGATCCTGCTCGATTCGATCACCCGCCTCGCGCGCGCCTACAACACGGTGGTGCCGGCCTCGGGCAAGGTGCTCACCGGCGGCGTCGATGCCAACGCGCTGCAGCGCCCGAAGCGCTTCTTCGGCGCCGCGCGCAACGTCGAGGAAGGCGGCTCGCTCACCATCCTCGCCACCGCGCTGATCGACACCGGCAGCCGCATGGACGACGTGATCTTCGAGGAGTTCAAGGGCACCGGCAACATGGAATTGCACCTTGACCGGCGCATGTACGAAAAGCGCATCTTCCCGGCGATCAACGTCAACCGTTCCGGCACGCGCCGCGAGGAACTGCTGATAGCGAAGGAAGTGCTGTCCAAGGTATGGGTGCTGCGAAAACTCCTCTATCCGATGGACGACCTCGAAGCGGCGGAGTTCCTGGTCGATAAAATCCGGGCGACCAAGAACAACGCGGATTTTTTTGATTCAATGCGTCGCGGCTAAGTTTGCTTGCTTAGCGCATTGATTTCCGGGATAATTGTTGTTTTTTACGGCTCCTATTTCCGGACCGCGCCAAAGGAAACGCCATGAAAACAGACATCCATCCCGACTATCACGAAATCCAGGTCACCTGCAGTTGCGGCAACACCTGGAAGACCCGCTCGACCATGAGCAAGGCCCTGCACGTCGAGGTATGCTCCAACTGCCACCCGTTCTACACCGGCAAGCAGAAAATCGTCGACACCGCCGGCCGCGTGGAGAAGTTCCGCCAGAAATACGCGAAGAAACCCGCGGCAGCCGAAAAGACCGCCTGAGCTTCGCTGCACCCACGAAAAGGCAGCTTCGGCTGCCTTTTGCGTTTTCAGGCAGCCGCGGCTGCCTCTTTTGTTTTCCAGCCGAGTAAAATAGAAGCATGAACTCGCGCGCCAAAGCCGCGTTCCTTGCGTTGCCTGTGCTGCTCCTGCTCGCCGACTGCGCGCAGAACCCGGTGACGGGCAAGCAGGACTTCGTCATGATGAGCGAGTCGCAGGAACTGTCCCTCGGCCTCAAGGCCGACCAGGACGTGAAACGCCAATACCTGCTCTACGATCATCACGGACTCGCCAAGTACGTGGACGAGGTCGGCCAGCGCCTCGCGCGGCAGAGCCATCGCAACACCCTCGACTACCGGTTCACCGTGGTCGACAGCGCCGAGATCAACGCGTTTGCGCTGCCTGGAGGGCATGTCTACATCACCCGCGGCATTCTCGCCTACCTCAACTCCGAGGCGGAACTCGCCGCGGTGCTGGGACACGAGATCGGTCACGTCACCGCGCGCCACAGCGTGCGCCAGATCAGCGCGGCGCAGGGCGCCGACATCGCCCTTTCGGTCGCCGCAATTCTCAGCCCGGCGTTGCGCGGCGAAGGCGTGAAGAACATCACCAATCTGCTCGGCACTGCGCTGCTCTCCGGCTACGGCCGCGAGCACGAACTCGAGGCCGACCATCTGGGCGCCGAGTACCTGTCGCGCGTGGGCTACGATACCCAGGCGATGATCCGCGTCGTCGGCGCGCTGAAGAACCAGGAACTGTTCGACGCCGAAGCCGCGAAGCAGGAAGGCCGCACGCCGCGCGCCTATCACGGCCTGTTCGCCTCGCACCCGGACAACGACACGCGCCTGAAACAGGTCGTCGCCGATGCATCGCATTACGGCGGCGGCAAGCGCGACGACGGCCGCGCCGCGTACCTGGCCAAAACCAGCGGCATGGTCTACGGCGATAACGCCCACCAGGGCGTGATCCGCGCCGGCTACTTCTACCACGAGACGCTCGGCGTAGCGTTCAAGCTGCCGCAAGGATGGCGCGCCGCCAACCTGCCGGACAAACTGATCGTGACCGGACCGGGCGACGAGGCGCGCCTCGAATTGACCGGGCAAAAAAAACCGGCCGCGACTCCGCAGGAGTACCTGCGCCGCACGCTGCGCATCGCCGCCGGCGATATCGACATCTCGCCGGTCAACGGCCTGCCGGCCGCCACCCTGGTGACGCGCGACCGTTTCCACGCGGTGATCTATCTGGGTGACGAGGCCTACCTCTTCGCCGGCGCGGCGCGCTCGCCGGAACTCATGTCCAAGCATCGGGAGACACTGCGCGCCAGCGTCCGGTCCTTTCATGCGATGACCGACGCCGAACGCAAGCTTGCGCGCCCGCTCGTGATCAAACTCATCACCGCCGATGCCGGCACGCGCTTTGCCGACCTTGCGCGGGTCTCGCCGCTGGGCCGCAACGCGGAAGGCCATTTGCGCCTGATCAATGCGATGTACCCTGCGGGCGAGCCCAAGCCCGGGCAGGCCATCAAGGTGATCGAATAGTGGCCGGCGCGCGCATCGCGCTGCCGCTTGCGGGTATCCCGCTGCTGATTCTGGTTGCGATCTGGCTGCTGCCCGGCCTGATCGGTCACGATCCGTGGAAGAACGACGATGCCATCGGCATCGGCATCGCACACCAGTTTGCGAGCCACGGCGATTGGTTGCTGCCGCGGCTCTCAGGCGAGCACTATGCCGAGGACGGCCCGCTGTTCTACTGGATCGCGGCGGCGTTCGCCAAACTGCTGGGCTGGCTCGTCGCGCCGCACGATGCCGCGCGCCTCGCGGGCGGCGCCTGCATTGCCTTGGCGCTCGTATTCGTGCGCCTCGCGGGACGCGCGTTTCAGCAAGGCGAGGCGCGCAGCAGCGACCAGCGCGAGCAGCGCGGCCGCGGCGACGCCGTCATGCTCCTGTTCATCGGTTGCACCGGCTTGCTGCTGCACGCGCACGAGACCATCAGCGACACCGCGCTGCTCGCCGGCCTCGCCTGCGCCTATTACGGCGCCGCACTGGTCGAGCGGCGCCCCTATGCGGCAGGCATCGCCATCGGCTGCGGACTGGGCTCGGCATTTCTCGCCACGGCGTTTGCGCCGATCCTGCCCCTGCTGTTCGCCCTGTTGGTGACGCCGCTGTTCGTGCCGGACTGGCGCAGCCGCAATGCCGCGCTCGCGCTCGTTTGCGCGCTGGTGGTGCTGCTGCCCTGGCTCGCGCTGTGGCCGGCGCTGCTTCACGCGCGCTCGCCCGCGCTGTTCGCGGCCTGGCTCTACCAGGCCAATCTGGCGGCATTCGCCCAGGAGCCGAGCCTCGCGGCATTCGGGTACATGCTGCAAACGCTATCCTGGTTTGCGTGGCCGGCGTGGCCGATCGCGCTGTGGGCGCTCTGGCTTTATCGCAGGAAGCCGATGTCTGCCGGCGTGGTGCTGCCGCTCGCCGCCCTCGTCGCCGGGCTGGGACTGGCCGCGTTGGCGCGCGCGCACGGCGAGTTGCCCTTGTTGCCGCTGCTGTTGCCGCTCGCACTGCTCGGCGCGCCGGTGCTCGACGATTTGCGCCGCGGCGCGGCCAACGCGCTCGCCTGGTTCGGCGCCATGACCTTCAGCCTGCTCGGCGGCCTGATCTGGCTTGGCTATTGCGCGCTGCAAACCGGCTTTCCGCCACGCATCGCCGCCAACGCAATACGGCTCGAGCCCGGTTTCGTGTCGCAGTTTGCCTGGCTGCCGTTCCTTGCCGCGATCGCGCTGACGCTTGCCTGGGTCGCGCTGCTTGCGCGCAGCCAGCATTCGCCGCAGCGCAGCGTCACCTTCTGGGCGGCGGGCCTCGCGCTGTTCTGGGCGCTGACCATGCTGCTGTGGCTGCCGTGGATCGATTACGGCAAGAGCTACGCCAGGGTGGCGCGAATGCTGCACGCGAGCCTGCCCAAACAGCCGGGCTGTATTGCGAGCCTGGGCCTGGGCGAGGCGCAGCGCGCCGCCTTCGATTACCATGCGGGCATTGTCACCGTGCGCGCCGAACTGCGCCCGCGGCATGATTGCCGCCTGCTACTCGTGCAAAGCAATGCGCGGCAGCCCGAGGCGAGCTGGGGGGAAGCCTGGAAGAAACTCTGGGAAGGCAACCGCGTCGGCGACCGCAGCGAAAAATTTCGCCTCTATGCGAAAGAAAGAACAACGCCATGAGCAAACTCACGCGTAGCCACGCCTGGAAGGCGCTGCAAGCGCACCAGGCCGAAATGGCGGGCGTGCACCTGCGCGAGCTGTTCGCGCGCCAACCCGGGCGCGCGCGCGAGTTTTCGCTCGAGGCCGGCGCGCTGCTGCTCGATTACTCCAAGCACCGCGTGACCGATGCCACGCTGGCCCTGCTCGTCGATCTGGCGCGGCAGGCCGGGGTCGAGGCCTGGCGCGCGCGCATGTTCGCAGGCGAGCACATCAACGCGAGCGAAGACCGCGCCGTGCTGCACGTGGCGCTGCGCTCCGCGCTCGACGCCTTTCCCGCGCGTGGCGATGTCATGCCCCTGGTGCGCAAAGCGAAAGAGGACATGCGCGCGTTCAGCGAGGCGGTGCGCGGCGGGCGCCTGCTGGGCAATGGCGGCAAGCCGATGCGCACTGTGGTCAACATCGGCATCGGCGGTTCCGATCTCGGCCCGCGCATGCTGACGCAGGCGCTGTGGCGCCACGCGGATGCGCCGCAGTCGGTCGCTTTCGTCGCCAACGCGGACCCCGGCGATCTCGCGCGCGTGCTCGCGCAGGCGCAGCCGGAAACGACGCTGTTCATCATCGCCTCGAAGACTTTCACCACCGTCGAGACCCTGGGCAATGCCCGTCTTGCGAAAGCCTGGCTCGTCCGCGCGCTGGGAAGCGAGACCGCGGCGACATGGCATTTCGCCGCGGTCACCGCCAACACCGAGGCCGCAACCGCCTTCGGCATCGCCCGCGAGCGCTGCTTCCCGCTGTGGGACTGGGTCGGCGGGCGCTATTCGGTCTGGTCGTCCGTGGGACTGCCCGTGGCCATCGCCATCGGCATGGACCGGTTCGAACAACTGCTCGCCGGCGCGCGCGCCATGGACGAACATTTCCTCACCGCGCCGCTCGACGCGAACATGCCGGTGCTGCTGGCGCTGCTCGGCATCTGGTACGCGAATTTCTTCGGCGCCGAAACTCACGCCGTTCTGCCTTACGCGGAAAGCCTGCGCGAGTTGCCGGCCTACCTGCAGCAACTGGAAATGGAATCCAACGGCAAGAGCGTCGATCGCGACGGGCAGCCGGTAGATTACGCCACCGTGCCCGTGGTCTGGGGCGCGCCGGGCACCAACAGCCAGCACGCTTTCCATCAGATGCTGCATCAGGGCACGCACCTCGTGCCCTGCGATTTCCTGGCGCCGGCCGACACTGGCGCGGCGGCCGAGAACGCGCTGGCGCAGGCCGCCGCACTGATGGCGGGAAGGGAGGCGACCCTGCCGCAGCGGCGCTTCGATGGCAACCGGCCTACTTCCACACTCATGTTCAAGACCATCGACGCCTATACGATGGGACAAGTGCTCGCACTCTACGAGCACAAGGTGTTCGTGCAGGGCATCATCTGGAACCTCAACAGCTTCGACCAGTGGGGCGTGGAACTGGGCAAAGACATCGCGCGCGCGCTCGCGGCGCAGGCGGCCGGCAGCGTCCCCGGGCTGGACGCATCGACCAATGCCCTGCTCGCGCGCCTGCGCGAATGGCGCAGTTGATCCGGAGCCGCATGGACACTCAAGTCAAGCCGATCTTCTCGTATCGCAAGCACTGGGCCGAGCGCTTCGGCATCGCCCCGTTCCTGCCGATGTCGCGGGAGGAAATGCAGACGCTCGGCTGGGACGCGTGCGACGTCATCATCGTCACCGGCGACGCCTACATCGATCATCCGAGTTTCGGCATGGCGCTTGTAGGGAGGCTGCTCGAGGCGCAGGGGTTCCGCGTCGGCATCATCAGCCAGCCCGACTGGCGCTCCGCCGCGGACTTCAGGCGACTGGGCAAGCCCAAGCTGTTTTTCGGCGTCACCGCCGGCAACATGGATTCGATGGTCAACCGCTATACCGCCGACCGCAGGATCCGGTCCACCGACGCCTACACCCCCGACGCCGCGCCGGACAAGCGTCCCGATCACGCGGTGACCGTTTACTCGCAGCGCTGCCGCGAAGCCTACCCCGATGCCGCGCTGGTGATCGGCAGCATCGAGGCGAGCCTGCGCCGCATCGCGCATTACGATTACTGGTCGGACACCATGCGGCGCTCGATCCTGCCCGATGCGAAGGCCGACCTGTTGCTCTTTGGGAATGCCGAGCGCGCGCTGGTGGAACTCGCGCACCGCCTGGCCCGCGGCGAGAACATCAAGGTGATCCGCGACCTGCGCGGCAGCGCCTTCATGGTGCCGCGCGGCTGGCGACCCGAGGGCTGGACCGAGGCGGACTCCATCAGCGTGGATACGCCGGGGGCGATCCATGCGCGTCCCGATCCGTACGCGATGGTGCAGACGCCGGCTCCTGCGGCCGCGGCAGCGGCGAGGACCCATACCCTCCGTTTCCAAAGCCGCGGCGAGCGCCTCGCTGCGCGTCAAGAAGAGCGCGCGCGCAGCGTCATTCGCTTGCCCTCGTACGAGCAAGTAAATGCGGACCCAGTGCTCGATGCGCACGCTTCGCGCACTTTTCACCTCGAATCGAACCCGGGCAATGCCCGCGCGCTGGTGCAGGCGCACGCCGATCGCGATGTCTGGCTCAATCCGCCGCCGCTGCCGCTTGCCACCGCCGAAATGGATCATGTCTACGGCCTGCCCTATGCGCGCGCGCCGCACCCTGTCTACGGTGACGCCAAAATTCCGGCCTGGGAAATGATCCGTTTTTCGGTGAACATCATGCGCGGCTGCTTCGGCGGCTGCACCTTCTGCTCGATCACGGAACACGAGGGACGCATCATCCAGAGCCGCTCGGAAGCATCCGTCCTGCACGAGATCGAGGAAATCCGCGACAAGACGCCCGGCTTCACCGGGGTGATTTCCGACCTGGGCGGGCCGACCGCCAACATGTACCGCATGGCGTGCAAGGATCCGGCGATCGAATCCGCCTGCCGCCGCCTGTCCTGCGTCTATCCCGGCATCTGCGAAAACCTCAACACCGACCACGCGCCACTCGTCGGGATCTACCGCAAGGCGCGCGCGCTGCCCGGCATCAAGAAAGTGCTGATCAGCTCGGGCATCCGCTACGACCTCGCCGTGCGCTCGCCCGAATACGTGAAGGAACTCGCGACCCACCACGTTGGCGGCTATCTGAAGATCGCACCCGAACATATCGAAGACGGGCCGTTATCGAAAATGATGAAACCCGGAATCGGCAGCTACGACAAATTCAAGGCGCTGTTCGACCGCTTCTCGCGCGAAGCAGGCAAGGAGCAGTACCTGATCCCCTACTTCATCGCCGCGCATCCGGGCACCTCTGACTCCGACATGCTCGCGCTGGCGCTCTGGCTCAAGCACAACGGCTTCCGCCTGGACCAGGTGCAGACCTTCCTGCCGACGCCGCTGGCGCTGGCGACGACCATGTACCACACGGGCAAGAACCCGCTGCACAAGTTGTCGGCCACATCGGAACAAGTGAGCGTGGTCCGCGGCGCACGCCAGCGGCGGCTGCACAAGGCGTTCCTGCGCTATCACGACCCGGAGAACTGGCCGCTGCTGCGCGAGGCGCTCGCCCGCATGGGCCGCGCCGATCTCATCGGCAACGGCAAGAAACACCTGATTCCAACGTATCAACCGGCGGGGACCGGGAAGGTACCGCGGCGCGCGGGCAGGCGGCCACCCGTGAACCGCGTTGCGCCGGTAAAGCCCGGCGGCAAACCGAGTCGCTTTATACGCCGTACTGCTCCCTGACCACGTCCGCTAGCCCCGCTTTCTGCGGCCGCTCCATCGGCGCCGGCAGGGTGACCGTGACCATGCCGGCGCGGCGGCCGATTTCGATGGCGACGGTCAGAGTGGCGCGGTTCGCCACTTCGACTTTCGCATAACCCAGCAACACGCTTAACAATAAGCTGCTCATCCAAAAAGAACGGAATCTCCATGCAACTACCGCTAGAAGGAATCAAGGTACTCGACCTGAGCCATGCGCTCGCCGGGCCGTTCTGCTCGACCATGCTGGCCGATTATGGCGCGCAGGTGATCAAGATCGAACCGCCCGGCCCGGGCGACATCGCCCGCGCCTGGGGCTCGCCGCTGCCGGGCGGGGAAACGGATTATTTTGTGAGCCTGCATCGCAACAAGAAAGGCATCGTGCTCGATCTGAAGACCCTCCAGGGCAAGGAAACTTTCCTGCGCATGGTTGAGCGCTGCGACATTGTGCTTGAGAACTACCGCGCCGGCGCGCTGGCGCGCCTGGGGCTAGCCTACGAAACGGCGCGCCTGCGCAATCCCGGCATCATCTACTGCTCGATTTCCGGATTCGGCCAGGACGGGCCGTACCGCGACCGTCCCGCGCTCGACCTGATTGTTCAAGCCGAGAGCGGCATGATCAGCGTGACCGGCGAAGCCGGCGGACACGGCGCCCGCGCCGGCGTTTCCATCGCCGACCTGACTGCCGGCATGAACGCCGCCTTCGGCGTTATGCTTGCGCTCAGAGCAAAGGAGAAAAGCGGGTTTGGACAGGCGATCGACGTGTCGATGATGGAGGGCCAGCTCGCGCTGCTCGGCACCATGATCGCAAACTATTGCGCCAGCGGCGACATCCCCAGGCCCATGGGCACCGCGTACAAGGCCCTGCTGCCCTACCAGACGTTTCAAACCAAAACGCGGGATCTGGCGCTTGCCGTGGGCAGCGAGAAACTGTGGAAAATATTTTGTCCCGCGATCGGCTGCCCCGAACTTGCCGACGACCCGCGTTTTCGCGGCAATGGCGAGCGCAATCGAAACCGCGAAAGCCTGATCGCAAAGCTGCAACAGGTGTTCCTCACGCGGACCTACGACGAGTGGGAAGCGCTTCTGAGCGCGAACGGCATTCCGGTCGGCGCCATCAACAACCTCGCCCAGGTGGTCGATCACCCGCAGGTGAAGTCGCGCGGCTCCATTGTCGAGATCGACCATCCGCGCGCGGGCGCGATGCGCGTCGTGGGCGTGCCGGTACGCCTGTCGGCGACACCGGGTTCATTGCGCACGCCCGCGCCGGCGCTGGGCGAGCACACCGACGAAGTGCTGCGCGAACTGCTGGGCTTGAGCGTTGCGGAAATCGGCGCGCTACGCGCGGCAGGCGCGCTGGGTTGACCCCGACCCGCGAGCGGGTTACTCGGCCGATCAGTTATTCTTCGCGCCCTCGTTCACCCAGACCTTGAGCGTTTCGATGTCCTTGGCGGGGAGTTTTTCCCGGCCATGCGGCATCTGGATGGACGCATGCACGCGTCCTTCCACCAGCATATTGAGCGCGCTGGTCAAGGCATCGCCCGGCTTGACTAGTTGCCCGAACTTGCCGCCTTTCATCAGACTTTGATAGCTCGTGGTATCCAGCCCGCTCGCCTCGAAGCCCTTCTGGCCCGGCGCGTGGCATTCAGTGCAGTTCTTGGCAAGAATCGGCTGTACGTCCTTGTTGTAGCTCACGCCTGCGGGCGCGCACGCGGCCACGGCAAGCAGCGCCAGCGCGGCGAGGGAACTTCTCGATACGGCTCCGAACCCGGCATTCATGACTGATCTCCTTAGCTGTTGCAGGGCGAGGGGAAACACCCCCTCATGCTCCCCTATCCTGACGTCGTTGCGGCAAATCCGAAACGGCGTTTTTGCGCGTGATGTTGCGAATCTACCCCAGAGCAGGGCGACTGGCAACCAATGCGCCCCGGAATCCGCTTTCAAAATGAGCCCTCACTTGCTTTCCATCACCCACACACCGTTCCAGTCACCGCCCGGGGGATGCTCGCCGAGATAACGGCAACGCTCGACGTAGAGCTTGGCCGCCTTGTCCGCCGGGTTCATAGCCATCACTTCCGAAAATTGCTTTACCGCATCGTTCCACTTGCCCTGGCGATACTTGACGAGCCCGTCGCGGAAATAGCCCAGCGCGTCGATCAGGCGCGGGTAGGTTTCGTCGGTATGGTAGTCGAGTATTTCGTGGATCGCGACCGGCTGGGTCTTGCCCTTGACCACCACCAGATCCACCTCGCGCGCGCGGTAGGTGCCGCGCAGCTTGGCATAGGTAAACTCGCTCACCAGAATGTGGGTGCCATACTGCTTGCACGCCGACTCCAGGCGCGATGCAAGGTTCACCCCGTCGCCGATGATGGTGTAGTCCATCCGTTTCTTCGAACCGATATTGCCCGACACCACCATGTCGGTATTCAGGCCGACGCCTATGTCGATCGGCATCTTGCCCTCGGCAACGCGCTGGACGTTCCATGCCTTCAACGCGCGCAGCATCGCGATCGCGGCGCGCACCGCCCGGTCCGCGTCGTCCTCGTGCCCGACGGGGATGCCGAAGGCGGCCATGATGGCGTCGCCGATGAACTTGTCGAGCATGCCCTCTTCATGCTGGATGCAGTCGACCATGAGGGTGAAATATTCGTTGATCAGGGCCACGGTTCCCTGCGCGCCCAGTTGCTCGGTGATGGTGGTGAAGCCGCGAATATCGGAGAACAACACAGTTGCCAGCACGCTCTGGCCGCCGAGCAGCTCGGCGCCGCTCGCCACCAGCCGGTCGGCGATGCCCGGATCCATGTAGCGCGACATGGTCGATTTCATGCGCTTTTCGCTGCTGATGTCCTCGATCAGCAGCATCGAGCCGAGGCGCTTCTTCTCCATGTTGAATAAGGGCAGGATAGTCACATTGGCCGAGACTTTTTCGTCGCCGACCGCGAGTTCCGCATCCATGAACATGTCGGCGGCTGCGGTTTCGTCGACCTGCTTCAGCCTTTCCAGGATCCAGTCGTTCGCGCCACCGAAGAACTCCGCCACTTGGCGCTGCAGGATCTGCTCCGGACTGACCTTCAGGATTTTCAGCCCGGCGGCGTTGCAGGTGGCGATCTTGCCGCCGTCGTCCAGCGTGACCACTGCGTTCGACATCGACTCCAGCATCGCCTCGTTGTAGTTTTTCATGTTGTGGACGTCGGCGAACAGCTTGGCGTTCTCCAGCGCGATCGAAATCTGCGCGGTGAAGGCGCGCAGGCGTGACTCGTCTTCGTTGGTGAACGGCCCGCCGTGCTTGTTCAGAACCTGGGTAACGCCGATGGTCTTGCCGTGCTTGTTGACGATGGGAACGCATAGAATGGAGCGTGTGAAAAAGCCGGTCTTCTTGTCGAACGCGGGATTGAAGCGCAGGTCGGCATAGGCGTAGGGAATGTTGATCGCCTTGCTGGTGGTAAACACCGCGCCCGCGATGCCGAGGTGGTTGGGCAGCCGGATCTGCACCGACGCGAGCCCCTGTCCGACCTCCGACCACAGCTCGTGGGTCTTGTCGTCGTTGAGAAACAGGGTCGAGCGCTCGGCGTTGAGCATGCGCGTCGCCTCGCCCATCACCTTCTGCAGCAGCGAGCCGAGCTTGATGTCCGCGGTCATCTCCGACACCACATCGACGAACTCCATCTCCTGCTTGCGCACCGCCTTCATGCGCTCGATGAATACCGCGCCCTGCAGCGCCAGCGTTCCCTGGGTGGTCATCGCCTCGAGCACGGCGAGATCGCGCTTGGTGAAGTCGCCCTTCTTTTTGTTCAGGGTCTGCGCCACGCCGATGATTTCGCCTTTCACCGTCCTGATCGGCGTGCACAGGATGTTGCGGGTGACAAACCCCGTCTGCTCGTCGACTGTGCGATTAAACCGCGGATCCGAATAGGCATCGGCAATCAGGACCGACTCCCCGGAAGTAAACACGTAGCCGGCGATGCCGCTGGTGTTCAAAAGGCGAATCTCGTGCTTGATATTTCCCTGAGCCACGCGCGAATACAACTCGTTGGTTTCCGCGTCGTTGAGAAACAGGGTTCCACGCTCGGCCTCGAGTTCCGCGGTCGTCATCTCGACCAGAATTCTCAGCACATCGTCGAGCGAGTCGTAGGCCGCCATTTTGCGCGACACCTCGAGCAGCAGCTCGACCAGCTTCAGCCGCCCGCGAACCGCCGTGCTTGCCTGCTTTTTCCGCTGCTTGCGCCGCCCGGCCAGGTGCGTGATTTCGGCAGTGTGTTTGGGTTGCTCCATGGCGCCTACTTTACCCGATCGGCCGGCGCTGCCGGCAGTTGTTCGCGCAGCTCGCGCAGCGTCGCCTGCAGTTGTACGATTTCCGCGTGATCCTGCGCGCGCGCCGCCGCAACCGCGCTCTGCTTCGCGAAATTTGCCAGTTCCAGCGCCTCGCGCAAGGAAGCCGCGGTCGAGCGCAATTGCGCGATTTCGTCCTGCGCGGCGATGATCGCCTGGCGCACGGCCGTCTCCTGCGCGAGGCGCGCCGCCTCCAAGGCATCGCGCAAGGCCCCGACGCTGGCTTTCAACTGCTTGATCTCGTCCAGATTGGCGGACTGGGCGAGCCTTGCGGCCTCGTCGCGCCTGATCGGCCACTCCTGCAGTTCCTCGCGCAGCGCGGTGATGGTCGCCTTCAACTGCGCGATTTCGGCGTTCGCCCCGGACACTGCCTGCCGCACCGCCTCGCCGGTATCGCGGCGCGCCTGTTCCAACTCCTCGCGTAGCGCGAACACCGTCATCTTCAAATCGCGGATCTCGGCAAGATCGAGGGCGGTGGTTTCCGTTTCGGCGATCATAGAGCTATTCTAATACCGCGGCGCAGTTCGAGGAACCTTGTTCGTTCTCGCCTACCTGCCTCCTGGAACCGGCAAGCGTGCCATTTCGAAGCGGTCGGTAATGCGGGTATAACCGCCCCTGCCGGCGAGGCGGCCAATGGGATTGATCTTGCCTACGTCGACGTGAAACCGCTCGTCGACGATACCTTCGTGGAAATGATAGTAGACGACCTCGCCGATCACCACGTGATAAGGCGCGCGGCCGAGCTCCAGCCTCTGCAGCAAGCGGCACTCGAACGCGACCGGAGCTTCCGCGATGCGCGGCGGACGCACCTTTTTCGACGCCAGCGCGGTGAAGCCCGCCTCGGCGATTTCGTTCACGCCGCGCGGGTAGTCGATCGCGCATACATTCATCTTCTCCTTGATCGCATCGCTCACGATGTGCACCACGAATTCCGGGATCTCGAGGATGTTCGCGATGGTGTCCTTGGCGCCGCCTTCCCTCGCGCCGACCGAGAACATGAGCATTGCCGGGTCGGTGCCGACCCCGTTGAAAAAGCTGAACGGCGCGGCGTTCGGCCCGCGGCTGCCGAGCGTGGTCACCAGCGCGATCGGCCGCGGCGTCACGCTCCCGATCAGCAACTTGTACTGCAATTGCCAGTCGAGCGTGGCGGCGTCGAATTCGGTCATGTTGTTCCTTTGCAGAATAAGATGGTTTCGGTCGATCACGGGGTAATGGTGATTTTCCATGGCCAATCTATCCCTATCCGGGCAAAGACGCAACGCTGCGCCGGCATTAGCCCCCGGTAAGATAGGGCGGAACGCCAACCGCACGTGAACGAACCTCTTTGCCCGCCGCCTGGACCGCTTCTAATCTATAATCACCGGTCCCATCCATCGGGGGCTTCCATGAATCAGCCGCGCGAACTCGACGCCAGCCTCGTCAACGAACTCAAGGTCCTGCTGGGCGAACGCGCCACCATCGCCCGCGGAATCTGCGATCAACACGGCAAGGACGAGTCCTACTTTCCGCATGCGCCCCCCGATGCCGTGGTGTTTCCCCAGACCACCGAGGAAGTGCGCGATATCGTCAACGTCTGCCGCCGCCACCAGGTTCCGATGATTCCCTACGGCGTCGGCACTTCGCTCGAAGGCCACATCCTGGCGGTGAAGGGCGGCGTGTGCATAGATCTGAGCCAGATGAACAAGGTGCTCGCGGTGCACGAAGCCGATCTCGACGCGGTGGTGCAGGCCGGCGTCACACGCAAGCAATTGAACGAGCACATCCGCCACACCGGGCTGTTCTTTCCCGTCGACCCGGGCGCCGATGCGACCATCGGCGGCATGAGCGCCACGCGCGCCTCCGGCACCAACGCGGTGCGCTACGGCACCATGCGCGAGAACGTGATTTCGCTCACCGTGGTGCTCGCCGACGGCCGCATCATCAGGACTGCGCGGCGGGCGAAGAAATCCGCGGCGGGCTACGATCTGACGCGGCTGTTCGTCGGTTCGGAAGGCACGCTAGGCGTCATCACGGAGATCACGGTGAAACTGTATGCGGTGCAGGAAGCCATGTCCGCCGCGGTGTGCGCATTCGATTCCATCGAAGGTTGCACCAAGACCGTGATCCAGACCATCCAGGCGGGCGTGCCGGTGGCGCGCTGCGAGATCGTCGACGCGACCGCGATCGGCTGCATCAACAAATACAGCAAGACCGACTACCGCGTCGCCCCGACCCTGTTCTTCGAATTCCACGGCACCGAGGCGAGCGTGATCGAGCAGGCCGAGGCGGTGCAGGCCATCGCCAGGGAGAACGGCGGCAAGGATTTCCAGTGGGCGACCAAGGCCGAGGACCGCACCAGGCTATGGGAAGCGCGCCACAATGCCTACTATGCCGGCTTGCAGCTTCGCCCCGGCTGCCGTGCGATTTCTACCGACGTGTGCGTGCCGATCTCCCGCCTGGCCGAGTGCGTGTCCGAGACCATGAAAGACGTGGCGAACTATCTGTGCCCGGTGCCGCTGCTCGGCCACGTGGGCGACGGCAATTTTCACCTGGCGTTTCTGGTCGACCCGGCCAAGCCGGAAGAGTTGGAACTCGCCAAGTCGTTCAACCAGCGGCTGGTCGAGCGCGCGCTCGCCATGGAAGGCACCTGCACCGGAGAGCACGGCATCGGCATGGGCAAGCAGATCTGGCTGAAACAGGAATTGGGCGAAGCCGTCGACGTGATGCGCGACATCAAGCACCTGTTCGACCCCGGCAACCTGATGAATCCGGGGAAGATGGTGCCGCTATAGGCGTGTCGTCAATGCGGCCACGCCGCTGATTCGATCGATTATTGACTACCCGGAAAGCTATGCGACCAACCTGAAACCGGCAACCGCGAAGTGGTGATCGAACGCGAACGCGAACCGGATGCGCGCGCGCTTCATGATGGTGAAGCTGGTCGCGTCCACGGCAGACAGCTTGTGCAGATCCGGGCGCCGAAAATACTCCCAGGAATGCTCCAGATCGCGCAACTCGCAGGGAAGGATCTTGACGGTTCCAGGCTTGTAGATCCAACCCTTCCACGTCAAGGCCACGTCCAGGTTGGCATTGCGCTCAAGAAAGGTGAATGTCTCAATCAACACGGGAATGGAGGTGTGAAGCTTCGCACCGGCACCCTGCAGAATTTCCCACTGCTCCCGCGCTTGCACGTGCAGAGGATCCCGCGTAAGCGCAAGCGCGATCCACGCTCCGCTGTCGACGAAAGCGGCCTCCCGCTGCCGCATCAGGGCTCGTCGTGAACGGTGTCGTGCTCCACTGACAGGCGCTTGGGCTCGCCGTCCCAGATTGCGACCGGACCCGCAGCCTGCGGCTTGAGCACAACCTTGCGAACAGCGTCCCGAACCAGCTCCGCGACGCTCCGTCCCGATCGGGCCGCGGCTTTGCGCAGCGCGGCAAGTTCCTCCTTGCGCAGGTACACCTGGGTCTTTTCCATATGTGTCAATTTAGTCCTTAAAGTGACATATGTCAAACCCGCAAAGGAAAAACGAGTAGCGTGCTGTTTACGACCCGCGCCACGCCCTGCCCGGGCGTTGCGCTCTACACTTTCAAAAAGTGCTCGCGGTAGTACTTAAGTTCCTCGATCGACTCCTGGATGTCGGCCAGCGCTTCGTGCTTGCCATGCTTCACCATTCCCTTGGCGAGTTCCGGCTTCCAGCGTTTCACCAACTCCTTGAGCGTGCTGACATCGAGATTGCGGTAGTGGAAATGGGCTTCCAGCCGGGGCATGTAGCGCGCGAGGAAGCGCCGATCCTGGCAGATCGAGTTGCCGCACATCGGTGAAGTACGCACGGGCACGTGCTGCAGCAGGAAATCGAGGAACTTCTGCTCGGCTTCGGCCTCTATTACAGTGGACGCCTTGACCTTGGCGATCAGGCCGGAGCGGGCGTGTGCGGACTTGTTCCAATCGTCCATCGCCTCGAGCACGCTGTCCGGCTGATGCAGGACCAGCACCGGCGCCTCGGCGACGGTATTCAATTGCGAGTCGGTGACCACCATGGCGACTTCGATGATCCGGTCGCGGTCGGGATCCAGGCCGGTCATTTCCATGTCCAACCACACGAGACTATTCTGATCTTGAGGCATGGCTCGGATTTCTTCCGCGTCGATTGATTGAAGGGCGTTATTGTGTCATATTTCAGCCAGATGCAGACCTTCACCGCCGTTTTTCTTGCAGCGCTCGCGCTTACCGTGGGCCTGCGCCTGTGGCTGGCCTGGCGTCACATCCGCCACATCGCACGCTGCCGCGACGACGTGCCGGCGGATTTCTCGCTGCATATCGGCCTGGCCGCGCACCAGAAGGCAGCCGATTACAGCGGCGCCAGGACGCGGTTCGGCATGGTCGAAATGCTCATCGGTGCGGTGCTGCTGCTCGCGCTCACCCTGGGCGGCGCGCTGCAGGCGCTGCACGACGCCTGGCTCGGCGTGTTCGGCGCCGGCGGCTACGCGCAGGGCATCGCGCTCATAGTCAGCGTCGCCTTGATTTCCGGCCTGGTCGACCTGCCGCTGTCGCTATACCGGACCTTCGTCATCGAAACGCGCTTCGGCTTCAACAAAATGACGCTACGTCTGTTCTTCGCCGATCTCGTCAAGCAGACCTTGATCGGCGCGGCACTGGGCCTGCCGCTGCTCGCGTGCGTGCTCTGGCTGATGCAAGGCATGGGCGAGCAATGGTGGCTGTACGTCTGGATCACCTGGATCGCGTTCAATCTGCTGGTGCTCACCCTCTACCCGACACTGATCGCGCCGCTGTTCAACAAGTTCACGCCGCTCGCGGATGCCGGCCTCAAAAACCGGATCGAGGCGCTGCTTGCCAAATGCGGTTTCAAGGCGCAAGGCCTCTACATGATGGACAGCTCCAGGCGCTCCAGCCACGGCAATGCCTATTTCACCGGTTTCGGCGCGGCCAAGCGCATCGTGCTGTTCGACACCCTGATCGCGCGCCTCGCGCCGGCGGAAATCGAGGCGGTGCTGGCGCATGAGCTGGGGCACTTCCGCCACCATCACGTGTGGAAACGCATGGCCGCGCTATTCGCGTTGAGCCTCGGTTTCCTCTGGCTGCTCGGTTACGCGATGAAACAGGACTGGTTCTACGCCGGCCTCAATGTCCAGGCGCAGTCGACCGCGCTCGCGTTGGTGCTGTTCTTCCTGGTGGTGCCGGTGTTCACCTTTCCCCTGCACCCGCTCACCAGCCTGTATTCGCGTATGCACGAGTACCAAGCCGACGCCTATGCCGCCCGGCACACGGCGCCGGCCGACCTGATCCATGCGCTGGTGAAGCTGTACCAGGACAACGCCGCCACGCTCACACCCGATCCGCTGTACTCGGCCTTCTACGATTCGCATCCGCCGGCGCTGCTGCGCATTGCCCGGCTGCAGGGCGCGGGGGCGCAAGTGCAGGCGCAGCCTGCATGAAAGGCGGCACATGAGCAAACTCTCGGAAAGAATGTCCAAACCGCAACCGGCCGGAACGCCGCCGCTAGCGCAGGCGAAGATCGACGAATACCTGAAGCAGGTGCCGGGTTGGGAGCATCGGGACGGCGCGATCCGCAAGACCTACTCGTTCAAGAATTATTACGAAACGGTGGCGTTCGTGAACATGGTGGCCTGGATCGCTCACCGCGAGGATCATCATCCGGAAATGCTCATGGGCTACAACAAGTGCCAGGTCGCCTGGAACACCCACTCCGTGGGCGGCATCTCGATGAATGATTTCATCTGCGCGGCGAAGATCGAATCCCTTTGCCTGATCTGAAGGACGACCGGATGCTCGCCGGCCAGGTGATCGCAGCCTACGGCCGGCACTACCTGGTTGAAACCGGCGACGGCCGCCAATACGCCTGCTTTCCGCGCGGCAAGAAAAGCACGGTCGCGTGCGCAGATCGAGTGATGTTCGTCCGAACCGCGGACCAGCAGGGCGTGATCGAGGCAGTGGAGCCGCGCTCCACCCTGTTCTCCCGCTCCGCTGCACACCGGCAAAAACTGATCGCCGCCAACGTCTCCCAGCTCGCCATCGTCGTCGCCGCCGAGCCCAGCTTCAGCGAGGAATTGATCAACCGCTGCCTCGTGGCCGCCGAGTATCAGAACATGCACGCCCTCATCCTGCTCAACAAGTGCGACCTGAAGCAAGCCGCGATGGCGGCACTGGCGCGGCTCGAACCCTACGCCCAGGCCGGTTATCGCGTGGTCCAGTTGTCGGCGCTGGAAGGCGCGGAGGCGCTGCGCCCACTGCTCACAGGCCAGTCTACCGTGCTGGTCGGGCAGTCCGGCATGGGCAAGTCCACCATCATCAACGCACTGTTGCCGGATGCGCGCGTCGCCACCAGGGAAATCTCCGCTTTTCTCGCTTCCGGCCGCCACACCACGACCCAGGCGCGGTTGCACCGCCTGGACACCGCCAGCACCCTGATCGATTGCCCCGGCCTACAGGAGTTCGGCCTGCATCACCTGTTGCCGCAAGACATCGAAGCCGGTTTCGTCGAGTTCCGGCGTTTTCTGGGGCAATGCCGCTTTCAAAACTGCCGCCACCTGAGCGAGCCGAGTTGCGCCCTGGCGCAGGCCGCCGCGGAAGGCGTCATCCACCCGCGGCGCCTGGACATGTTCCGCCGCATCAGCCGTGCTGAAACCGGCCAAAAGTAATCATGCAGCCGCTGTACAGCTCGCTTAACCTGCTCGAGATCCATCACCTGAAGAACCTGCTCGAGGCCGAGGGCATCCGCTGCCAGCTCAAGAACGAGTTGCTCAGCCGGCTTGCCGGAGAAATTCCGTTCACCGAATGCGCGCCCCAATTGTGGCTGCTGGACGAGCGCGATCTGGAGCGGGCCAGGCGGGTCGTGAGCGATTTCGGCCGAGGCGCAGTTGCCGGGCCGCAGTGGCAGTGCCCAAGCTGTGGCGAGGCGCTGGAAGGCCAATTCAGCGCCTGCTGGCATTGCGGCGCACTGCGGCCGCAATGCTGATAAGTATGCGTCAGCGGCGGTGACGCGGACATCGCGTCCTCGCCCGCGTCGCTAGCTGAGTGCCCTCGCAATAGCCAGCAGCAACAATATGAACAGGATCACGACCAGCGCGCGCCATACCAAACCGATGGTGCTGTCGAGAAAACCGACGTCGGCCGCGTCGCCCAAGCCCAGTTCCGGCCGGTCGACGGGACTCAGCTCGGAAAGAAATGGCATGCCCAGGCGCACGCCCATGGCGCCGGCGCCGCTGGCGAGCACGACACCGAGCGAGGGGTCGGGCCATTTCGCCGCCTGCATGCGCCAGCAGTAGGCTGCATCCTCGAAATCGCCGACGACGGCAAAGGCAATGCCGGTCAGCCGCGCCGGTACCCAATCAAGCAGCCTGAACACCTGGGCGGCGAAACTGCCGAACGCCGCCAGTCCGGCATCGCCGCCATCGGCCCAGCGACGCTGCAAGAACGCCGACAGCCGGTAGAGTATTGCCCCGCTCGGTCCAGGCAGCACCACGAACCAGAACACCACCGCGAACACGTGCCGATACGAGGCCACGAGCGCCTCTTCGATGCTAAGGCGGACCACCTCTTCGAGGCTCAGCCGCGCGCAGCTCGCGCCGCGCCATTGGCCGAGGAGCGCGCGCGCCTGGTCCAGGTCGCCGCTCTTAAGCGCCCAATGAATGTCGGTAAAATAGTGGCCCACCTGGCGGAAACCCATGGTCATGTACAGTATGAGCACGTTGAAAGCCAGGGCCAGTAGCCAAGACAGGTGATAAAGAAGGTAATGTGCGCCGATCGCCAGCAGCGTCGCCGGTACCACGCCCAGCGCCCACGCGATCATTCCATGCGCGCGCTCGCCCGCATTGAAATGATGCAGCAGGAAGTCGGCAAATCGCGCGGCCGGGGATGCCAGGTACTTGCGCTCGGCCAGCGGCCGCCACTGCTCGAGCAGCAAGGCGATGATCAGCGAGATAAGACTCATTGGGGAAGCGGGATTCTTAAGCGGCGGCGCAGAACAGCCATCACGATATTATACGCACTCCGCCGGGTCGGACGCATGACCAGACACGCAGGCATCGGCAAACGATTGCCGAGCTACGACCCAGTCAGAAACGCGTAGAGGTTCATCAGCATCCCCGCCGTTGCGCCCCAGATATAGCGACGTTCAAAAGGCATGGCGTAGTAATGCCGGGTGCGGCCCTGATACTGCATGCTGTTGCGCTGATGGTTGACGGGATCGAGAAAAAACGTCAACGGCACCTCGAATGCCTCCGCCACCTCGAATGCGTCCAGGCTCAAGATCGGCGGTGAGCTCACCAACCCGACCACCGGGGTGACGTGGTAGCCGCTGACCGTGGTGTACTCGGGCAGCAAACCCAGCACTTCGACATGGGAGTGCGGCAGGCCGATTTCCTCGAACGTTTCGCGCAAGGCTGTCGCTGCGGGGGATTCATCGTGGACTTCGCTGCGCCCCCCCGGAAAGCTGATCTGGCCGGCATGGTCGTACAGGTGGTCGGTACGCTGGGTAAGCAGGATGGTAAGCCCGGTCTCGCGCCTCACCACCGGCACCAGCACCGCCGCGGGCCGCAGCTCCTCGGTCTGGCGCCACAACTGACCGTCCCCGGTGGCGATGGGCGTCATCGCGCAGCCGGCCGCGAAGCGCCGGCGCAGCCAGGCTTCGGCGGCGGGGCCGCTCATTTCCCTCCAGTCGGTTGCGTCTGAGGACATCATTTCTCAGGGAACGAGCAAGGTCGATCCGCTGGTCTTGCGCGCTTCCAGGTCACGGTGCGCCTGCATCGCGTCCTTGAGCGCATAGCGCTGCCGCACCTCGATTTTCACCTTGCCCGACAGGACGATGTCGAACAGATCCTTAGCCGTGGCCGTCAGGTCTTCGCGCTTCGCCGTGTAGTGCATCAGGCCCGGCCGAGTGAAAAATAGCGAACCGCGCGAAGCGAGCATGCTCGAGTCGAACAGCGGGATCGGACCCGAGGCGTTGCCGAAGCTCACCATCATGCCCATCGGGCGCAGGCAGTCGAGCGACCCGACGAAGGTGTCCTTGCCGATCGAGTCATACACCACCGGCAACAGAGCGCCTCCGGTGATCTCCTTCACCCGCTGGGCAAAATTCTCGCGCGTGTATACGATGGCGTGGTCGCAGCCGTGAGACTTCGCCAGCGCCGCCTTCTCGTCCGAGCCGACGGTGCCGATCACGGTCGCGCCCAGCGCCTTCGCCCATTGACAGACAATCAGGCCCACACCGCCCGCCGCAGCGTGGATGAGGATGGTGTCGCCGGGTTGGACCTTGTAGGTGCGCTTGAGCAGATACTGTGTGGTCATGCCCTGCAGCATCATCGCCGCGCCCTGGTCGAAGGAAATCCAATCGGGCAGATTCACCAGGCGGTCGACGGCCATGATGCGCACTTCCGCATAGGCGCCGACCGGGCCGGAAGCGTAGGCCACACGGTCGCCCTTCTTGACGTTGGTCACGCTCGGCCCCACCGCTTCGACCACGCCGGCGGCTTCCATGCCGATGCCGCTCGGCAACTGCAGCGGATACAGGCCGGAGCGGTGGTAGACGTCGATGTAGTTCAAGCCGCAGGCATTGTGGCGCACGCGCGCCTGCCCCGGTCCGGGCTCGCCTACCTCGACGTCCTCCCACGCCATGACTTCGGGACCGCCTTGTTGATGCAATCGGATCGCTTTTGACATCTTCTGTTCCCAACAAGAAGATTGAACCATGGAAAATCAGAGATGGGTCGCGCAAAGCCCACTGCGGTCGAACCCCAACGGAGCGGCATATTACAACAGAAAATCCGCCGCGATCGAATGAGACCCGCGGCGCGGGTCCGTTCCCGCTATTTTGGCTTCGCCTTGGCCGGCGTCTCATCCGCGGGCTTTGCCTCGGCCGGCTTGGCCGCGGCGGCACTCGCGGCCGCGGCCTGCATCATGGTCCACCAGGCGCTAGGATCCGGGAACGGAATCTTGGCCGATTGCCCGCCGGCGTCTGCCGGCCCGGATTGCATGGCCGTCATCGCGGCCAGCGTGTTCTTCTGCATCTCCAGTCCCTGGATCGACAGGCGCAGCATGTTGAGATTGAGATTGAGCCAGCTCTCCACCGATTTCAAGTCGGTGATCTTTTTTTCCACGGCGTCTAGGTCGAGCGTGGGCGCGACCATCCCCGGCATGGGCAATCCCATGGGGTTCCACAGCTTTTTCATGAATTCGAACGGATCAGGCAGCGGATCGGACATGGCGGCACCTCGATACGCGATGGAGAGTTACAAGTTTAGTCCAAAGCCGGACAAGCCGGAAGCGAACTTGCGCGCCGCGCGCGGTTATGGATGAAAACAATGACAGCGCAGGGTCTTATCCAAGATCGTCGATTGCGCGCGGATATGCTTTTCATCCGTGCGCAAGCGACGATCCGCGCGGACGGTTTTTCGTCCGCGCAGGTTTCGCCAAAACCCGCGCGCTGCGCGCGCCAACCGAGTTTTCTGGACGGATGAAAAGCACATCCGTCCAGAAAACTCGGTTATCGATAAAAGCAAGGACAGTGCGGGGGTTTCATACAAGATCGCCGATTGCGCGCGGACGGTTCTTCGTCCACGCAACAAGCGCAAAACCGCACATAGTTCATTGCCCCACGCCGAGAAACTCCAGCACCGCATCGCGCCGGGAGAAGGTGTCCCGATAGCCCAGATCGATGAGTGCTCGGCAATAGGTCTCCTCGAACAACAGGTAGCTCGCCAGGTTGGAGCCTCGGCGGTTCATCGCGCCGATGCCGCCGAGCACGAATTTCAGCATCCGCGGCAACTCCTGCACGTGCCGGCCAGCGATGCGCTCGATCGGCTCGCTGGGCGAGATCATCAGCACCTTGATCGGGCGCAGGTGCACCCCGGCCTCGAGCCGCTTGTCCTCCGGAATCAGGCTGACCGTGCGGTTGATGCGTTGCAGCCGCTCCAAGTCCACCGCCAAACCGTCCAGAAAAATGCTATTCAGCGCATGGCCGGCGATCTGAGCGATCGAAGGATAAAGGCTGGAGCGCACCCGCGCCGCCTCGGTCTGCGCTCGCCCGGTGCCGATCACCAGCACGCGATCGGCGCCCAGATGCAGTGCCGGACTGATCGGCGCGATCTGCCGGATCGAGCCGTCGCCGAAGTATTCGCGATTGAGCTTCACCGCGGGGAAAAGGAAGGGCAAGGCCGAGGATGCCATGAGGTAATCGACGTTGAGCGTGGTGGCGGCGCCCACGCGCTGGGTGCGCTCCCAAGCCTCGAGTCCGGGGCCACCTTGGTAAAAGGAGACATTTTCCCCGGATGAATAGCCCGAAGCAGTGACCGACACCGCATAAAGCGCACCCTTGTCGATGTTTTTCTGGATGCGCCCGAAATCGAGGTTCTTCTCCAGCATCTCGCGTATCGGCGTGTTGTCGAATAGCGATGCCGGGCTGTTGCGTTTGATCCACAACATCGAGGCGAACCAGCGGGCGCTGGTCTTGAGCATGGACCAGGGATCGGCGCGGTAGACCCGCTCCACGTGAAAATTCTCCCACACGTCCAGCAAGTAGCCCACGCCGCGGCGGAAGTCGTCGGCATAGATCGCGAGCACCGCGGCGTTGATGGCGCCGGCCGAAGTCCCGCACAGTATGGGAAAGGGGTTCTTCGCCTGGTCGGGCAGCAGATCGCGGACCGCCTTGAGCACGCCTGCCTGGTAGGCAGCGCGCGCGCCGCCGCCGGTGAGAATCAAACCTGCTTTTGGTTTTGTCTGTCCCATCCCAATGCTAGAGCGAAAGTTGCAGCCGGCTGCGCGCCGCGTTCGCGTCTACCACCGTCAGCGCCGCCATGTTGACGATGCGCCGCACCGTGGCCGATGGCGTGAGGACGTGTACGGGCTTGGCCGAACCGAGCAGGATGGGGCCGAGCGAAATGCCGTCGCCGGCCGCGGTCTTGAGCAGGTTGAAGGCGATGTTGGCCGCGTCCACCGTGGGCATAAGCAGCAGATTCGCCTCGCCCTTCAGGCGCGAGCGCGGGAACGCGGCGCGGCGCACCTCGTCGGAGAGCGCCGCATCGCCGTGCATCTCGCCGTCGATCTCGAGCTCGGGCGCGCGCGCGTGGATCAGCGCCAGCGCCCGGCGCATTTTCACCGCGGTGGGCTGGTCGCTGGTGCCGAAGCTCGAATGCGACAACAGCGCCGCCTTGGGGGTGATGCCGAAGCGGCGTATTTCCTCCGCCGCGAGCACCGCCATCTCGGCCACCTGCTCCGCCGTGGGATCGAAATTGACGTAGGTGTCGCAGATGAACACGGTGCGCTTGGGCAGCAGGAGCACGTTCATGGCGTAGTAATTCTTCACCCCCGGACGCAGGCCGATCACCTGGTCGACATAGTGCAGGTGCAGGCCGTGCGTGCCGAAAGTGCCGCAGAGCATGCCGTCGGCCTCGCCGCGGTGCATCATCATGGCGCCGATAAGGGTGAGCCGCCGGCGCATCTCGATCTGGGCGTAATGCTGCGACACCCCCCGACGCTCGGTGAGCCGGTGGTATTCCTCCCAGTAGTCGCGAAAGCGCGGGTCGTTCTCCGGGTTGACGAGATCGAAATCCGCGCCGGGCTTGATGCGCAGGCCAAAGCGCTCCAGGCGCCGCTCGATCACCGCCGGCCGGCCGATCAGGATGGGCCGCGCCAGCCGCTCGTCCACGATCACCTGGGTGGCGCGCAGCACGCGCTCATCCTCTCCCTCGGCCAGCACGATGCGGTTTTTCTGCGCCGACTTGGCCGCGGAGAACACCGGCTTCATCAGCAGGCCGGAG
>SCTX01000107.1 GCA_004298385.1 Betaproteobacteria bacterium
TCCGCCTCTTCCTTCGCCTTGCGCTCGGCTTCTTCGCGCGCCTTACGCTCCTCTTCGAGCTTGGCGCGCAATTCATCCGCCTCGCGCCGCGCCTTTTCCTCGGCTTCCTTGCGCTCGCGCTCCACCTCTTCCTTCGCCTTGCGCTCCACTTCCTCGCGCGCCTTGCGTTCTTCCTCCAGCTTGGCGCGCAATTCATCCGCCTCGCGCCGCGCCTTTTCCTCGGCTTCCTTGCGCTCGCGCTCCGCCTCTTCCTTCGCCTTGCGCTCGGCTTCTTCGCGCGCCTTACGCTCCTCTTCGAGCTTGGCGCGCAATTCATCCGCCTCGCGCCGCGCCTTTTCCTCGATCTCCTTGCGCGCGCGTTCCTCGGCTTCCTTGCGCGCGCGCGTCTCGGCCTCGACACGCGCTTGCTCTTCCGCCCTGGCGCGCGCCTCCGCTTCCTGTCGCGCCTTTTCCTCGGCTTCGCGCCGCGCCTGCTCTTCGGCGTCTCTCTTCGCGCGTACTTCCGCCTCGGCCTTGGCCCTGGTTTCAGCTTCTGCTTTGGCTCTGGCTTCAGCTTCTGCTTTGGCTCTGGCTTCAGCTTCTGCTTTGGCTCTGGCTTCAGCTTCTGCTTTGGCTCTGGCTTCAGCTTCAGCCTTGGCCCGTGCTTCCGCTTCTGCCTTGGCGCGCGCCGCGGCCTCGGCGGCTGCGGCTTTGGCCTTCTCCAACGCGTCGGCTTTGGCCTTGATTTCGGCTTCCGCACGTGCCCGCACGGCGGCCTCTGCCGCGGCTTTCGCCCGTGCGTCCGCTTCTGCCTTGGCGCGAGCGGCGGCCTCCGCAGCAGCGGCCGCCTGTGCCTTCTGCTTCGCCGCCTCTGCGGCTTGCGTGGCCATGGCCGGTAGCGTTGGAATCGCCACAGTAAAGTCAAGGTCCATATCACCGCCCGAAGCGGGGTTTTCAGGCGGCCGCGCTGCGGGGCCTTTGGGCGGCGGCGCCGCTGCCTGCGGCGCGGGCTTCGGCGCCGCCTGCGCGAATTCGCGGATGAAGTCATCCTTGGCGAGCGCTTTCAGGGCCTCCTGCAGCTTCGCCTCGGGCAGCTTGCCGAACCTGGTCTGCACTTCAGCCATCGTGGCTTTGCCGTCGATCTCTTTCAGGAGAGCGCGCAAATCACGCGACAGGACGCTGGTTTTTCCAGTCGCCTCCATCAGGCCTTTAGCGGTTTTGGTGAAGACTGTTGTGCGGTCCATGCGGCCTCAGTGGCTGAACGCTTCCTTTCCTAGCGGTGGATTATAGGAAATTCGCAGCTAACCCGATAGTCAATACTTCACCTCCGGAGCCGAAATGCTCACGTCCCCGGCGTTCCATATCCCCCTCCCCCCGGAGTCTCGATGACGAACACTTCGCCCGGCATCAATTCCGCCTTGCCGGAGCCGCCAAGCCAAAGCGTGCTGCCGTCGGCGCGCTCGACCCAATTGCGCCCGACTTTTCCCGGCTCGCCCCCTGCCATGCCATAGGGGGGAATGCGGCGATGCCCCGAGAGTATCGCCGCAGTCATCGCCTCGAGAAAACGCACCCGGCGCACGGTGCCGCTGCCGCCGCGCCACTTGCCGTTTCCGCCCGAGCCCGAACGGATGCCAAAGCTTTCCAGCAGCACCGGAAAGCGCCATTCCAGCACCTCGGGATCGGTGAGCCGGGTGTTGGTCATGTGCGTGTGCACGGCATCGGTGCCGTCAAATCCCTCGCCCGCGCCCGAGCCGCCGCAAATGGTCTCGTAATACTGGTGTTCGGCGTTGCCGAAAGTGAAATTGTTCATCGTGCCCTGGGAGGCGCCCATCACGCCGAGCGCGCCATAGAGAGCATCGGTGATGCATTGCGAGGTTTCGACATTGCCCGCGACCACCGCCGCCGGATAGCGCGGACGCAGCATACTGCCCTCTGGAATGATCACGTCAAGCGGCTTCAGACAGCCTGCATTGAGCGGAATGTCGCCGTCAACCAGCGTGCGGAACACGTACAGCACGGCCGCCATGCACACTGCCGCAGGCGCATTGAAATTGTCCGGCAACTGTGCCGAGGTCCCGGTGAAGTCGATGGTGGCGCCGCGTGCCGTCTTGTCGATGCCGATCTTCACGCGGATCAGCGCGCCCGAGTCCATCTCGTAGCTGAACTCGCCCGGCTTGAGCACATCGATCACGCGCCGCACCGCCTCCTCGGCATTGTCCTGCACGTGCCGCATATAGGCGTGCACCACGTCGAGGCCGAAATGCTCGACCATGCGGCGCAATTCCTGCACGCCTTTCTCGTTGGCCGCGATCATCGCGCGCAGGTCGGCGAGGTTCTGCTCGAGGTTGCGCGCCGGGTACTTGCCCGAACCGAGGAGCGCGATGGTTTCTTCCTCGCGCAGCCGGCCTTCCTCGACTAGCAGGAAATTGTCGATCAGCACGCCTTCCTCTTCCACCACCTTGCTGTCGGACGGCATCGATCCGGGGGTGATGCCGCCGACGTCGGCGTGATGGCCGCGCGAGCCAACATAAAAGAGTATCTCGCCGCCGGCATCATCAAATACCGGCGTGATCACGGTGATGTCGGGCAGGTGCGTGCCGCCGTTGTAGGGCGCGTTGAGCATGTAGATGTTGCCCGGTGAGATCCGGCCGACGTTCTCGCGCATCACCGTCTTGATCGATTCGCCCATCGAGCCCAGGTGCACCGGCAGGTGCGGTGCGTTGGCGATGAGTTGCCCCTGCGCATCGAACAGCGCGCAGGAAAAATCGAGCCTCTCCTTGATGTTGACCGAGCAGGCAGTGGCCTCCAGCCGCAAGCCCATCTGCTCCGCGATCGACATATACAGGTTGTTGAACACCTCCAGCATCACCGGATCCACATTGGCGCCGATGGCGACGCGCGCCGGGCGCGCCTCGACGCGCCTGAGCAGCAAATGATCGAGCGGCGTGACCTCGGCCTGCCAGCCAGGCTCCACCACCGTGGTGGCGTTGGCCTCGGCGATGATCGCCGGGCCCTTGAGCTTGTCGCCGGGCTGCAGCGCGTCGCGCAGGAACACCGGCGTGCGTTGCGATTTGCCGCCGCTATGCATGTCCACGGTGTCCGCCGCCCGTGGCGGGCCTTTTCGCGCCGGTGCGGCTGGCGCGGCTTCGACCGGCGCGTTGGATACGCCGATCGCCTCGACCGAAACGGCTTCGGCGAGCAGCGCGCGCTCGGGCATGAGGAAGGAGTAGCGCTTGCGATACGCCGCCTCGAACTGCTCGACCATGTGCGCCATCGAGCCGAAATCGACAAGCAGCGCGGAATCGGTGCCGTCGTAGCGCAAATGCACGCGCCGGACGATGCGCACGTTCTCCGCGGGCACGCCCTGGCGCAGGATTTCATCCCTCGCGGGAACGGCGAGCTTTTCCGATGTGTCCGCAAGCAGGTTCAAGTTGCCTTGCTCCAACTTCACCTCGACCGCCTGCTCGCGCATGGCGGTGATGTCCGCGAGGCCCATGCCGTAGGCCGAGAGCACGCCCGCGAGCGGATGGATGAACACCTGGGTCATGCCCAGCGCATCGGCCACCAGGCAGGCATGCTGGCCGGCCGCGCCGCCAAAGCAACACAGGGTGTATTCGGTCACGTCGTGGCCGCGCTGCACCGAAATCTGCTTGATCGCATTCGCCATATTGCCCACGGCGATGTCGACATAGCCCTCGGCCACCTGCTCCGGCGTGCGCGCGTCGCCCGTGGCCTGCTTGATTTCGCGCGCCAACTCGGTGAACTTGCGCCGCACGACCTCGGCATCGATCGGCTCGTCGCCGCCCGGCCCGAACACCGAGGGGAAGAACTTCGGCTGGATCTTGCCCAGCATGACGTTGCAGTCGGTGACCGCGAGCGGGCCATTCCTGCGATAGGAGGCGGGTCCGGGGTTGGCTGCGGCCGAATCCGGCCCGACGCGGTAGCGCGCGCCGTCGAAATGCAGGATCGAGCCTCCGCCCGCCGCCACCGTGTGTATGCTCATCATCGGCGCGCGCATGCGCACGCCGGCCACCTGGGTTTCGAAGGCGCGCTCGAATTCGCCTGCGTAATGCGATACGTCGGTCGAGGTCCCGCCCATGTCGAAGCCTATGATCTTGTCGAAGCCTGCATGCAGCGAGGTGCGCACCGCGCCGACGATGCCGCCCGCCGGCCCGGACAGGATGGAGTCCTTGCCCTGGAAGCGGCGCGCGTCGGTCAAGCCGCCGTTGGATTGCATGAACATCAGGCGCACGCCTTCCAGTTCGGAGGCCACCTGCCCGACGTAGCGCCGCAGGATGGGCGAAAGATAGGCATCGACCACCGTGGTGTCGCCGCGGCTGACCAGCTTCATCATCGGGCTCACCTCGTGCGACACCGACACCTGGCCGTAGCCGATGGCGCGCGCCATCGCCGCCACCTGTTTCTCGTGAGCCTGATAGCGATAGCCGTGCATGCACACGATGGCGATCGAGCGATAGCCCTCGTCATAAGCGGCCAGCAGATCGCGCCGCGTCGGCCCGACGGCGAGCGGCGTCAGCACTTCTCCGTGCGCGCCGACGCGCTCTTCGATTTCGACCACCTTCGCGTAGAGCAACTCGGGCAGCACGATGTGGCGCGAGAAAATCTTCGGCCGGTTCTGGTAGGCGATCCTGAGCGCATCGCGAAAACCCCGGGTGATGGCGAGCACCGTGCGCTCGCCCTTTCTTTCCAACAGCGCATTGGTCGCGACCGTGGTGCCCATTTTCACGGCTTCGATCTTCTCCCCCGGGATGGGCGCGCCGGCGGCGACGCCGAGCAACTGGCGGATGCCGGCGAGCGCGGCGTCGCGGTAATGCTCCGGATTCTCCGACAGCAGCTTGTGCGTGACGATGCCGCCTTCGGGCCGGCGCGCGACGATGTCGGTGAATGTGCCGCCGCGGTCGATCCAGAATTGCCAGCGTTGCTGCGTCATGGGAATTATTCGGGCCGGACCAGAGTCAGTTCGGCCATTTTAAGCCGGAACCTCGGCGATTCAATTGCTTATCCAAGTCAGCGCGGCATCCGGCTTGACGTTCGCCAACGATGGTGGTACTTTGGTGACACCATACAGCGGAAGCAAGCAATGTCCACTACTACCCTCAAACTGCCGGAAGAACTGAAGGAGCGCATTGCAGCGGCCGCCGCGGACGCAGGCAAGTCGCCGCACGCCTTCATGGTCGAAGCACTCGCGGCGCAAACGGCGCTGGCCGACCGGCGTAGAGTTTTTGTAGCCGCGGCGCATGCGGCGGCGCAGGAGGTCGCGCAATACGGCCTGGTGTATGACGCCGACGAAGTGTTCGGTTATCTGCAAGACAAGCTCAAAGGCAAGCGCGCCAAACGTCCTAAAGCTGTCAAACTCTAAGAATTGCCCGTGACGCGGCTCGTGTTTTCTGATCCGGCGTTGCAGGATATCGAACGCCTGGCGGAATTTTTGATGGAATCGGATCCCGTTGCCGCCAGCGCCACGGCAGATGTATTGACCGGTGGCCTGAAAATCCTCAAAGATCACCCTCTCATCGGTAGGCCCGCGGAACTTGGGTACCGGGAGTTGCTCATTTCGCGCGGGCGTACCGGTTATGTGGCGCTATATAAATACGAGGTGAAGCGCGATGCCGCGATTATTCTTGCCGTTCGGCATCAGCGCGAGGGTGGGTCCTGACGAATGGAACGAGTAGATTGCGTCGTCATCGGCGCGGGCGTGGTCGGCCTTGCAGTGGCCCGAGCGCTGGCTCTGGCGGGGCGCGAAGTCATCGTGCTGGAGGCCGCGGGCGCAATCGGCACCGAAACCAGCTCGCGCAACAGCGAAGTCATCCACGCCGGCATCTACTATCCGACCGGTTCGGCCAAGGCGGTCCTGTGCGTGCAAGGCAGAGCGCTGTTGTACCGCTACTGCGAAGCGCATGGCGTCGCCCACCGCCGCTGCGGCAAGCTGATCGTGGCCACCGCAGCGGAGCAGATCGCCGCGCTGCACAAGATCCAGGCGCAGGCCGCGGTCAACGGCGTGCACGATCTGCGTCTCCTGGCGGCAGATGAAGCCAGGGCGATGGAGCCGCAACTGCGCTGCGTCGCGGCCCTGCACTCGCCCTCGACCGGCATCATCGATAGCCACGGCCTGATGCTCGCCTGCCAGGGTGAAGCCGAGGACCATGGCGCCATGCTCGCGCTGCGCAGTCCGGTGAGCGGCGGCGAAATTGAGGCCGATGGCATCGCGCTCGATGTCGGCGGCGCCGAGCCCATGCGCATACTGGCGCGTACCGTGGTCAACAGCGCCGGGCTCATGGCGCAGCGCGTGGCGGGCAGCCTGAACGGTTTTCCGAAGGACAAGATCCCGCCCTGCCATTACGCCAAGGGTAACTATTACAGTCTCGTTACGCGCTCGCCTTTTACCCATCTGATCTACCCGGTGCCGGAGACAGCCGGCCTGGGCGTGCACCTGACACTGGATCTTGCCGGTCAGGCGCGCTTCGGGCCGGACGTGGAATGGATAACGGAAATGGACTACGATGTCGACTTGCGCCGCGCCGATGGTTTTTATCGGGCGATACGCGATTACTGGCCGGGGCTTCGGGACGGACAACTGGCGCCGGGATATGCCGGCATACGGCCCAAGCTCGGTGGCCCGAAACAAGCAGCAAGCGATTTCCTGATCCAGGGTCCAGCCGAACACGGGGTACCGGGCCTGGTCAACCTGTTCGGCATCGAGTCGCCCGGGCTGACGGCTTCGCTCGCGCTGGCAGAGCATGTCGTGGAAATCGCGGGCAAGACCTGAAGAAGAAATGCATATGCGGCAGCATCAAATGATAGTCGATGCACCCCGTTCGATCTACCTGACCGGCGAAATCCGCGAGATCGAACGACTCGCCCAAGCGCGGCCCGGTTGCGCGCCGCTGATGCAAAAGGCCGGCCTGGCCGCCGCCGAATACGCGCGCGAGCTGCTCGGCGAATACGGCAGGACCGTGCTGGTGCTGGCCGGTCCCGGCAACAACGGCGGCGACGCATTCGAGGTCGCGGCGCAGCTCAAGCGCTGGTACTACCGCGTCGAGCTGGTATTCGCCGGGGACGAACACCAACTGTCCGAAGATGCGCTGGCCGCGCTCAGGAAATGGCGCGCGTGCGGGGGCAATACTTATGCCGCGCCGCCGGCGGCGCTGCGTCCGGATCTGGTGGTGGACGGCCTGTTCGGCATCGGTCTCACCCGCGCGCTCGAAGGCGGCTACGCCGACATCATCGCCGGCGTCAATCGCCTGCCCGGACCCAAGCTCGCGCTGGACATCGCCAGCGGCATCAACGCCGACACCGGTGCGATCATGGGATGCGCCCTGCGCGCGACCCACTGCATCACCTTCATCGCGCTCAAGCCCGGCCTGCTCACTTTGGATGGCCCGGATTATTGTGGAAAACTCGGCGGCGAAATCCGCGTCGCCGATCTCGGGCTCGATCTCGGCGTGATGCCGGCGAGCAAGGGCGCCACAACCTCAGCCGATACTCTGCGCCGGGTGCTCCCGCCGCGGCCGCTCAATTTCCACAAGGGCAATGCGGGCAGCGTAGGCGTGCTCGGCGGCGCCTGCGGCATGGCCGGCGCCGCCGTACTCGCCGGACGCGCCGCGCT
>SCTX01000108.1 GCA_004298385.1 Betaproteobacteria bacterium
CCAGATTCGTCATCGTGAGCGCGCCACTACTGATACCCGCCGATCAAGATACTCACTTGCATGCTTCCAGCGACCTAAAATGCCCCAAAATCACCCGTTCACTTTGCAGAAGACCCGAAAAAATAGACAGGTGACGGGTGCAAAGCTATGCTTACTCCTGCTTCGGCGGGGGAGGAATGAACCATGCCACTCATCAGTTCGTTTTTCGGCATCCTCATTTACATGTATTGGCTCGACACCAAGCAACATCACTCGCCTCATATACATGCCGAATATGCCGGCAGCGAAGCGGTGTTTTCGATAGCGGAAAGCGAATTGCTGGAAGGCTCCATGCCGCCGCGGCAAACACGCCTCATCCAGGCGTGGATAGAGATTCACCGCGAAGAACTGATGGCTGACTGGACGCTCGCAATACGCGGCGAAGCCCTCATCAAGATAGATCCTCTGCGTTAGGAGACGACCATGAACCCACGGATTGGCGCAGTCATTGCCCGCGACGATTACGCGCTGCTGCTCACCTTTACCAACGGTGAAATACGCCATTTCGACATGAAGCCTTATCTGGGTTATCCGGTATTCGAACCGCTACGCCAAATCGCGTTTTTCAAGCTGGCAAGGGCCAGTCACGGCACCGTCACATGGCCAAAAGAAATTGACTTCGACCCCGACACCCTTTACCTCGAAGGCCGACCTGCGAAGATCGAAGAGCACGCAGCATAATTGAATTGTCACCTATTCAAAACCCGCTCGGTATCTCTCGACGCCGGCTGCAGCGACCCGCCAGCGGCGAGGAGGGGTGGCTTTTACTTCAAACCAATTCAATTCGACCTCGGCCCCTTATCGCTCGGAAGGGTGACGCGATGTCGGATCTGGCAGACGTCGACATGTGCCAGATCACATCGGGCATTATGGTCTCGGTTATTTCGCTGCTGGAGTCGCATCCACTTCGGGCAATGGATGCTGTTCCGAGCGCAGACAAGGCCCGCCTGCTTGCAAAAATCCGCCTGGCCTTGGAGCAACCCGACGCGGCTCAACTCCGGCCGGCGTGGGCTACGGGACTGTAGCCGCGAGCCGCACCGGGATACGGCGCGAGCCGAACGCCTTGTCGAAGTGCTGGTAGCGGCCGGCGATAGCCCCTCCGCATTCCCGGCAATGCCCGTCCTCGGTAACGCGATAGTCGAGGATGTTGTACCAGTCGCGCACGATCAGCGCCTTGCCGCAATGCGGGCAGAAAGTAGTGCCGCCCTCGGTGTCGTGCACGTTGCCGGTGTAGACGTAGTGCAGCCCGCGCCGCAGAGCGATCCGGCGCGCGCGCTCAAGCGTGGCCGGGGGGGTCGCCGGGATGTCGGTCATTTTCCAGTCGGGATGAAACGCGGAGAAATGCAGCGGCACATCCGGCCCCAGTTCCTGCGCGATCCAGGCGCTGAGCGCGTCGAGTTCGGCATCGCCGTCGTTCTTGCCCGGAATCAGCAGCGTGGTGATCTCGAACCACACCCCGGTCTCGTGCTTCAGATATTTCAGCGTATCCAGCACCGGCGCGAGGTGAGCGCCGGTCAGTTTGACGTAGAACTCGTCGGTGAAGGCTTTGAGATCCACGTTGGCCGCGTCCATCTTGGCGTAGAACTCGCGCCGTGGCTCGGCATGGATATAGCCCGCGGTTACCGCCACCGTTTGCACGCCCACGGCGTGGCAGGCGTCGGCTACGTCCATGGCGTACTCGGCGAAAATCACCGGATCGTTGTAGGTAAAGGCCACGCTGTTGCAGCCCAGCCGCTGCGCCGCCTGCGCGACCACTTCCGGGCTGGCCGCGTCGGCCAGGCTGTCCATGTCGCGCGACTTGGAGATGTCCCAGTTCTGGCAGAACTTGCAGGCGAGATTGCAGCCCGCGGTGCCGAAGGAGAGCACGCTCGTTCCCGGGTAGAACTGGTTGAGCGGTTTTTTCTCGATCGGATCGACGCAAAAGCCGGACGAACGGCCGTAAGTGGTGAGCAGCATGCGCTCGCCCTCGCGCATGCGCACGAAGCATAGGCCGCGCTGACCTTCGTGCAGGCGGCAATCGCGCGGGCACAGATCGCACTGCATCCTGCCGTCGGCTAGCAGGTGCCACCAGCGCGCAGGGTATTTGCTTTCGGCGACGCTCATGCGCTGTCGTCCTTCCGCTTCTCCTCCTTCCATTTCAGCACGCGGTAGCGCTGGATGCGGCATTTGGCCGTGCTCACCCCCGGCAACAGCCCGGCTTTGCGCTTGAGTTCGGCGACGAACTGCTCGGCATCGGGCAGGCCTTCCCAGACCTGCGGCAGGAAAGTGGCGCGCGCCTCGCCGCATTCCAGAATCAGACCGTCTTCACCCGGCCGCAACTGCGCGATCAGGTCGGCGTGATCGGCAAAAGCGAGCAGCTTCGGCGTGGACAAGAGCGATACTTCGATGCGCGTGCCGGCGAGTTCTTCGCGGGTGAGCGGGGGAAAGCGCGGGTCGGACAACGCCGCGGCGCGGGCATTGTGGCGCACGTCCTCTCCCAGCGGCCGCTGCGCTTCCAGGCTGCCGATGCAGCCGCGCAGCCTGCCGTCCTGAGTCAGCGTCACGAAGCTCGCGCGTGCCGGCTTGAGCCAGGATTCGTCGGGCAGGAGCTTCGGCTTGGATGCTCCCAGCGCAACCTCGATGCTGTTCCTCGCGATTTCGAGCAGCGTGCGTCGATGCTGCTCGGCGTAACCCGGCGCGCCGTCCCAGAACGCAAACGAGGCGTAACCCACCACACGAGCGCGTCCGCCGGCGGTATCGCCGGAATTGCGCGAGTCGAGCAACTCAACCTCCAGCTCATGGCGCTTGGCCGCAAGCAGCAGCCCCGCGACCGGCGTCGCGCCGCAGGCCTGTTCATGGTCGATGTCGGTGGAGTAATCGAGGATCGCCTGCGCCGTGCCGCGGTCGATCGCGCAGGCCTCGTCGTAGGAGTGATAATGCGACAGATCCGAACTGATCACGATCAAGGTTTCCTCGCCGCCCCAGAGCTTTTCGATCACCTCGGATACTTCTTCCGGCGTGGCCGCGCCTACGGCCAGCGGCACCAGGCTGAATTCGCCCAGCACCCGCTGAAGGAAAGGCAGTTGCACTTCCAGCGCATGCTCCTCGGCATGCACCGCGCCGCTCACCACCACTTGGGGCAGGCCTGCGAGCGACTCAATCGCCTCCAGGTCGATCGGCACCCGGCCCAGCGGCGTGGCGAACGCGGCCGCTTCAGGCAGCGCAAGTCCGCGCACCGGCACGCGGTGGCAGGGGCCGAGCAGCACCACGCGGCGCACGATACCACGCGCCGGATGCAGCCTGTCATAGGCTTCGGCGGCGACGCCGCCGGAATAGACATAGCCCGCGTGTGGCACGATCAACGCCTTGGGAAAGGCGGGCACCGGGGTACCGCCGACGCTGTGGCCGAGCATGGCATCGACTTCCCGAGCCAGCTCGCGTGGATTGGCGGGATAAAATGCACCGGCGACGGCGGCGGGGCGAATGGAGACCATGGCTAGGATATGGGGGCGACCATGGTTAATTCTAGGACGGCGGACGCCAGGGTCAAGCTCGGCCGGCGCCCCGCGGTGGTTACATTCAACCTTCAAGCAACTCCAGCATACCCTGCAGCGCGGCGATCACCGATTGCCTGCGCACGCTTTCGCGGTCCCCCTTGAACCGCCGCGTTTCCGCTCTAATCGCCCCCTCCTTTACCGCCCAGGCGAAGCACACCAGCCCCAGCGGTTTTTCCGGCGAGCCGCCGGTCGGGCCGGCGATGCCGGTGATCGCCACCGCCGCTTGTGCGCGGCTGTGCGCCAGCGCTCCGGCCGCCATCTCACGCGCCGTATCTTCACTCACTGCCCCATGCGCGGCAAGCGTGCCAGCGCTCACCCCCAGCATCTCCTGCTTGGCGGCATCGGAATAGGTGACGAAACCACGCTCGAACCACTCCGAACTGCCGGCGATGGCCGTAACCGCCTGCGCCACCCAACCGCCGGTGCAGGATTCGGCGGTTGCCAGCATCAGCCCCTTGGCGCGAAGCTTGGCGCCGACAAGGGTAGCGAGCGTAGTAAGGGTGTCCGAGGGCATCAAGAATCAACCGAGGAGAGCCTTGCACACCGCCATGGCCAATAGGGTATAGAAGGCCGCGAGCATATCGTCCGACATCACTCCCAGCCCGCCTTTCATCCGGGCGTCGACCTGGCGGATCGGCGGCGGCTTGAGCACATCGAAGAAGCGGAAGCCGAAAAACGCGAACACCTGCCACTGCCAGGCCTCTGGCGTGAGCAGCAACACCAACTGGAAGGCGACGATTTCGTCCCAGTTCATGCCGCTGTGGTCGGCGATGCCCAGATCGCGCCCGGTGCGCGCGCAGGCCCACACGCCAAGCAAGAACATGAAAGCGACGAACGCCAGCATCCCGAGCGGTCCGTAGGGCGCGAGCATGTCGCTGGCGATCCAATAGACGGGGAATCCGAGCAGCGTACCCACCGTGCCGGGGGCAAAGGGGAACAGCCCGGTGCCGAAACCGAGCGCGATGAATCGCGCCGGGTGCGCCAGCATGAAGCCGGCGGTGGGGCGCAGGATCGCGTTAGCCGCCAAAGTGGTCGAAACCTTTGCTTGCAATGTGCATGATCTTTCCGCCGGCATCGCACACCGACACCAGCCCCGGCTCGCCTGCGCCGACGCTGCCGATGCGCGTCAGGGCGAGGCCCGACTCGGCTGCCAGCGCGGCGACTTTCGCGCGCGAGCCCGGCGCGGCGGTGAAAACGAGCTCGTAATCGTCGCCGCCGGCGAGCAGGCATTCCTGCGCCAGGCGCTCATCGGCGCAAGCGGCGAGCGCGCGCGAGCGCGGCACATCCGCAAAGCACAGTTCGACGCTGACGCCGGAGCGCTCGGCGATATGACCGACGTCAGCCACCAGGCCGTCCGAGACGTCGATGGCGCTGCTGGCCAACCCGCGCAGCGCCAAGCCCAGCGCCACGCACGGCACGGGCGCGTGCAGGCGCGCAAGGCAATGCGCCAGCGCCGCATCGGACAGACGCACACGAGCGTTCAGATGAGCCAGCGCCAGCGCTGCATCGCCGGTGCAGCCCGACAACCACACCTCGTCCCCGACTTTGGCGCCATCGCGTCGCAAGGCCAGCTCCGGCGGCACCGCGCCGATCACGGTGACGGCAATGTTGCGCGGCCCGCGCGTCGTGTCGCCGCCGACCAGTTCCACCCCGAAGACGCCGGCCAGCGTAAAGAACCCCTGCGCAAACTGCGCGAGCCAGGTTTCGTCGGCCTCGGGCAGAGCCAGCGCCAAGGTTGCGTAGCGAGGCGCGGCGCCCATTGCCGCGAGATCGGAAAGATTCACCGCCAACGCCTTGTGGCCCAGTTTGGCGGCATCGGCGCCGGCGAAAAAATGCCGCCCCTCGACCAGCATGTCGGTGGATACCGCCAGCACCGTGCCGGGATCCGGCGCAATCAGGGCGCAATCGTCGCCCACGCCCAGCAGCGCGCGCTTCACCGGGCGGGTGAAATAGCGGCGGATGATGTCGAATTCGGAAGGCAAGGCAGCTTAGGGCCTGTTCCTAGGCCGCGGCCTTGCCCCCGCCGGCCTTGCGCGCCTTGACCTCGGCCGGACGCAACCTGGCTGCGAGCTTGTCCAGCACGCCGTTGACGTACTTGTGGCCGTCGGTGCCGCCATAGGATTTCGCCAGCTCCACGGCTTCGTTGATCACCACCTTGTACGGCACGCCGGGCACATGCGCGAGCTCGTATGCGCCGATCAGCAGCACGCCGCGCTCCACCGGCGAAAGCCCCTCGACCGTGCGGTCGAGCAAGGGAGCGAAGGCCGCGTCGAGTTCGGCAGCATCGGCGATCACGCCGTCAAGGAGCAGGTCGAGATATTTCTGGTCGGCCTTGTCATAGCCCTTGAATTCGGTCAGGTGCGCGCGGATTTCGTTCGCGTGCTCTTTGGCGAGCAGCCATTGGTACAGTCCCTGCAACGCCAGCTCGCGCGCCTTATGCCGTGCGCTTTTCATTCCTGATTTCCCTGATCAGATTCGCCATCTCCACCGCCACCTCGGCGCAATCGCTGCCCTTCTGCGCGACCCGCGCCATGGCCTGCTCCTCGGTGTCGGTGGTGAGAACGCCGTTGGCAACCGGTACGCCGGCATCGAGCTGCACCTGGGTGATGCCGGCGGCGGATTCGTTGGATACGACCTCGAAGTGATAGGTGTCGCCGCGCACCACCGCACCCAGCGCGATCAGCGCGTCGTAGCGGCCGGTGGCGGCGAGCTGTTGCAGGGCGAGCGCAATCTCCAGCGCGCCGGCCACGCTCACCACCGTTACTTGGCCGGGCGCGACGCCGAGCGCTGTCAGGCGTTCCAAGCAAGCGGCGAGCAAGCCGGCGCCGATGGCCTCGTTGAAACGGCCACGCACAATGGCGATGCGCAGTTCCGCCCCGTTGAGACCGGACTTGATCTGCCTCACTGTGCAACCTTCGTGCCGCGCTGCGGCTGCACATACTCGGCCACTTCCAGATCCCAGCCGGTCATGCTCGGCATCTTGCGCGGCGTGGCCATCAGCCGCATCTTGCCCACCTCGAGATCGCGCAGGATCTGCGCGCCTATGCCGTAAGTCAGCAGCGCCATTTTCGCCGCCGGCCACGGCTTGGCTTCGCTGGCGACGCGCTCGGCGAGCTGCGCCGCGCTCTCCGCGCAATTTATCAGGACGATGACGCCGCTGCCGGCTGCGCCGATCGCCGCCAGCGCCTCGTGCACGCTCCACGAATGCGCGCCCGGCGCGGTGTCGAGCAGGTCGAGCATGGACAGCGGCTCGTGCACCCGCACCAAGGTGGGCGTGTCCGGATCGATTGCCCCGCACGCGAGCGCCACGTGGGTCGCGCCGGAGAGCTTCTCACGGTAGGCAATCATGTGAAAGCCGCCGTGCGCGGTGGCAATGTCGCGCTCGGCCACGCGCTCGACCAGCGACTCCGTCTGGCTGCGGAAATGAATCAGGTCGGCGATGGTGCCGATGTTCAGGCCGTGCGTTTTCCCGAATTCGATCAGGTCCGGCAGTCTGGCCATGGTGCCATCGTCCTTCATGATTTCGCACAACACCGCCGCCGGGTAAAGGCCGGCGAGCTGCGCCAGGTCGCAGCACGCCTCGGTATGTCCGGCGCGCACCAGCACGCCGCCCGGCTGCGCAATCAGCGGGAATATGTGGCCCGGCTGCACCACGTCCTCGGCCCTCGCCTGCGCGGCAGCCGCCACCTTTACGGTGAGCGCCCGATCCGCCGCCGAAATCCCCGTGGTAACGCCGGAGGCCGCCTCGATGGAGACGGTGAACGCCGTGCCGTGTACCGAGCGATTGTCGGCGACCATCGGCGGAAGCTTGAGCCGCCGGGCGTGCGCCTCGGTAATGGGCATGCAAATCAGTCCGCGGCCGTGCTTGGCCATGAAGTTGATTTTCTCGGGCGTGACGAAATCGGCGGCGAAAACGAGATCACCCTCGTTCTCGCGGTCTTCCTCGTCCACCAGGATTACCATCTTGCCGGCTTTAATGTCGGCGATAATTTCCTCGGTGCGGCTGATGCTCATGTTCGATTGTTGGTGGAACAGGCGGTGGACCTGATTCATTTGCCGGGACTCCAGTGGTAGCTTGTCGATTATAAGAGCTTATTACAAAACGATGGGATCTGTTCCCTCATGCTCCCCTAATCGTGCTTTCCTGATTCAGGGGCCGTTTCGGAATTTCCGGAAACGGCCTCTAAGCGCATCCCCGGCCGGCTGCGCCGTCCTCACGACGCCGGATTCAACCGGCAGCACTTCTTGTATTTCCTGCCGCTGCCGCAGGGGCAGGGATCGTTGCGGTTCGCCTGGGGCGCAGCCGCGGCGTCCTCGGACTTCAGCATACGCATGTAGCTCTCCATCGGCTCGCCCGAGCGCCGGTGCCAGGCCAGCTTCTGCAGGTACGGGCGGCTGTGGGTGTAGAACCGCTTCAAGCCGGAACATAGATGGTTCAGACCTTCCTCGCCCGTCGGAGTCCTGGCCAGGCGGTCCTTCGGACATCCGCCGTTGCACAAAACCAGGACATCGCACTGCCGGCAATAGCCGGGCAGGCGTGCGCGTTTGTTGCGACCGAATTCCAGCAACGCCGGACTTTCCAGCAGCTCGGCCAGCGGCGTCTCGCAAATATTCCCGAGGCGATGCTCCTGGTCGACGAAGTGGTCGCAGGAATAGACATCGCCGTTATGTTCGAGCACGACGATATTGCCGCAGATCTGCCTGGATACGCACACCGCGTGCTCCATCCCGAGGAACGGCCTGGTTGCCTCGTCGAAGTTATGAATATTGACCCGGCCGAGATCGTGCCGCACCCACTCGTCGAAGATGGTGCAGAGGAAAGCCCCATAGGCTTCGGCCGGAACGGTTTGCGCGCCGACCGCGCCGTTTCCCCGGCGCACCACCAAAGGCAGGAACTGCAGGAAGCGGACACCGATGTCCTTGAAGAAACGATACACCGCCGTGGGCTGGCGCACATTCTGATTGTGAACCACGCAGAGCACGTCGCAATGGACCCGATGACGCTGCAGCAGGCGAAACGCCTGCTGCACGCTCTTGTGCGTCGCTTTTTCATGCTTGTCGATGCGATAGCAGTCGTGCAACTCCCTCGGTCCGTCCATGCTGAGGCCGACGAAAAATCCCTCCGCCGCGAGAAAGCGGCACCATTCTTCGTCGAGCAGGGCGCCATTGGTCTGAATGCCGTTGAGGATCTCGCGCGCCGGCGGCCGGTGCTTGCGCTGGAGTTCGACGATGCGGCGAAAATAATCCAGTCCCAGCAGCGTAGGCTCGCCGCCGTGCCATGAAAACAGAATCGCCTGCGTCGGGCTCGCCCCGATGTGCTGAACGATATAACGCTCCAGCAGATCGTCGGCCAGGCGAAACAGCTCACGCTTGGGATAAAGATCCTTTTTTTCCAGGTAGTAGCAATATTGACAGTCGAGGTTGCACACCGCGCCTATCGGTTTCACCATCACCTGGAATTCACGCGAAGCTGGAACCATCTTCTGCTCTGCTGAGTTCATGGCCGCCGCAGGCGCCGCCGCCGGAAACCGAGGGCTTTCCGGCGCCCGGCGTCTATGTGCTCGAGCGCCGAGGGAAACCGGTCCTAATACGTGTATTCCATCCCGGAGCCGACAAAGGGCGGCTTCCTGCCGACCAGCGCCTCCAGCATGACCAGTTCGACGTCGGTATGGTTGATCACCGGCGCAAGTTCGATCATCTTAATCGGCATCTCACCCCTGGCGTAGATGTAGCGCGGCGCGTCGTGGTGGGTGGTTCTCACCGTCTCCCTCGCCTCGGGCATGTTGCGCGCCTGCAGGTCCGCCACGCCGTAGCAGGTGCAAACGTAGGAGCGCTCGGCCTCGGCCTCGATATAAATGCCGGTACCGCGGATGCCTATGGTGGCTGTGGAGGTGGCAATGCGGCGCGCTCCGCGGCCAAACACCGAGAGCAGCTTGCCCGTCACCAGGCGCAGCACGCCGGTGAGGGCCTCGCCTCCCGCGGTGAGCAGTTCGCTCTTCTCCCTCATCAAAAAAGCGTCCCTGCCAATCACGAACACGGCTGAACTCCCCGCGGCGGTAGCGACGCTGTCCCCCGGCTTCAGCGCGGCCCCCAGCTTCACCGGCCTGCCGTTGATCAGGACCTCTCCCTTGACCTGCAGCAGACCGTTCGGGCGCTCGCTCGCGGCGAGAACGTCGCGTAGCAGCAGCGGCATCGCCATGCCACCGAGCAGCGCCTGTTTCAGCCACTTGCGCCGTGCCCGCTGGAGAAGATCGCCGCCTTGTTCCATAGCTTGTTCCCGGGGGGGCCGTTCTATTTATCCCGCAGTTCTCGCCGCAGGATTTTGCCTATGGGCGTCTTCGGCAGGCTGTCGCGAAACTCGACGTGCTTCGGAATCTTGTAGCCGGTAAGCTCCCGCTTGCAGTGCTCGATCACGGATTCTTTGGAGAGGTTCGGATCCCTTTTCACGATCACCACCTTCACCGCCTCGCCCGACTTGTCGTCGGGCACCCCCACCGCGGCGCACTCGAGCACGCCGGGGTGCATCGCCACCACGCTCTCGATCTCGTTCGGATAGACGTTGAAACCCGATACCAGGATCATGTCTTTTTTGCGGTCGGTGATGGTGACATAGCCCTTGGCGTTGATATTGCCGATGTCGCCGGTCTTGAGCCAGCCGTCCTGAAGCGCCTTTGCTGTTTCCTCGGGCAACTGCCAGTATCCCTTCATCACCTGCGGGCCGCGGATGCAAATCTCGCCGGTGGATTTCTCGATGTCGCCCTCGCCGGTCCACACCGGCAACTCGTTGAAATTGTCGTCGCGGATGGAAAACTCGGTCGAGGAGATGGGCAGCCCGATGGTGCCGTTCCAGGGCGTGCCCAGCGGATTGATGCTGGCGGCGGGAGAGGTTTCGGTGAGGCCGTAAGCCTCGGTGAGGTAGCGGCCGGTGACCTGCTGCCATTTTTCCGCGACCGGCTTTTGCACCGCCGCGCCGCCACCGACCACGACCTTCAGCCCCGAGAAATCGAGCTCGCCGAAGCCGGGAGTGTTTAAGAGGCCGTTGAACAGCGTGTTCACGCCGGTCAGCACCGACCACTTCCATTTCTTCAGTTCCTCGACGAACGCCGGCAGGTCGCGCGGATTGGTGATCAGCACGTTGACCACGCCCAGCTTCATGAAGTACAGCGTCGTCGTCAGGCAAAAGATGTGATACATCGGCAGCGGCGAAATCACGATTTCCTCGCCTTCCTTGAGCTTGCCGCCGATCCAGGCGCCGGCCTGCTCGATGTTGGCGAGGATGTTGCGGTGGGTAAGCATCGCGCCCTTGGACAGACCGGTAGTGCCGCCGGTATATTGCAGGAAGGCGATGTCCTCGTGCGTCAGGCTGACCGGCTGCAACTGCGCGCCGGCGCCGCGCGCGAGCGCGGCACGCAGAGGAATGGCGCCGTCGATGCGCCAGGCGGGCACCATTTTCCTCACCTTTTTCACCACCAGGTTGACGATCCAGCGCTTGGGCAGCGGCAGCAAATCGCCGAGCTGAGTGGTAACGACATGCTCGACTTGGGTTTTCGCGACCACCTGCTGCAGCGTGTTGGCGAAATTCTCGACGATGACGATGGCCTTGGCGCCGGAGTCCTTCAACTGATGCTCGAGCTCGCGCGGCGTGTACAGCGGATTGACGTTGACCACCGTCATGCCGGCGCGCAGGATGCCGATCAGCGCCACCGGGTACTGCAGCAGATTGGGGCTCATGATGGCGACGCGCTCGCCCTTGTTCATGCCCGGCAGGCTCTGCAGGAACGCGGCGAAGTCGCGGCCGTGCCGGTCCAGTTCGGCATAGCTCATGCTGTAGCCGAAGTTGTGGTAGGCCGGCTTGTCGGCGTACTTGTTCAACACGTTCGCGATCAGATCCGGGATTGACCCGAACCGGTTGGCATCGATTTCGGCCGGAACACCCGCGGGGTATTCCTTCAACCAGGTTTTCTCGCTCATGGTCTCGTGCCTCCTCGGTTGCGTGAACTGACGTATTTATTGTACGGTCTGATCAAGTAAGGATGGCCCCTTGTCCCTCCCCCAGGTCCGAGGAAGCGCTGCTTGGTGCAAGGTTAGCCACAAAACCGGGCGCAGGCAATGAATTATTCAGGCGCCACTGCCCGTGGCGCCGGCCCCATGCGTCGAACCTGATCACTTACGCCGTCCCGTCTTGCCTCTGGACAGCAAACCGGCCGTCCGTGGACAACGCTTCCCGCAGATCGTGGTGTCCGCATCAAAGGGTACGGCTCACTTCGCCGCGCCCTGTTGCGTCAACTGGTCGATTTCGGCTTCGCTGTAACCGCATTCATGCAGAATGTCACGCGTGTGTTCGCCAAGATGCGGGGCGGGCCGCCAGTCCTTTCGGTGCCCGCCTGAAAGTTCGTTGGCTGGACGCAAGTCGAGAATCTTTCCTTCGGTCGGGTGTTCTCTTTCGCACAACAGGCCGACATCCTTGAGATGCGGATCATCGATGAGGGAATCCAGGCTGTTGTAAGGCGCCGCGGGGATGTCGTGCTTCGCGCACAGCTCCAGCCAAAATGCGGTGGTCTGCTTACGCATGCCTTCATCGCGCAGTTTGTAGTACTCGTGCACATTTTGAAACCGCGCGGCGACGCTGCAGAACTTGGGGTCCTCCCTCAAATGCGACAGCTCCATGGCATCGAGCAACGGAAACACCTGAGCGTCCGTGTTGGCCGAGATGCAGATATAACCGTCCAGCGTCTTGGACGGCGCATAGAACTCGTTCAATAGCCTCGGATCCCCAGTCCCGCCGATCGCGGGCAAGTACGTCTTGTTGTAAAGGTGCTCGGTAAGAACCTGGGTGGCCAAGTTCTCGAACATGGGCACTTCGATGCTGTGGCCCAGCCCCGTTCTTTCCCGGTGAAACAACGCCATGGCGATCATCTGCACGGCGATGAGGCCGGTAGTCCGATCTGCGAGCACATAGGGCACATACCTCGGGGTGCCAAAAGCTCTTTCGTTAAGGCCCGCCACACCGGCCGAGCCCTGGATGATGGGGTCATACACGGGAGTTTTCGCGTAGCGCCCGCGCTGGCCGAAACCGTACATGCCGCAGTAGATGATGCGCTCGTTGATCGCCTTCACGTCCGCGTAACCAAGGCGCATCCTCGCCATGGAATCGGGCCGGACATTCCAGGTCATGACATCGGATTTCCGGATGAGGCGCGTGAACGCCTCGTAGCCGCGCGGATGTTTCAGATCGAGGCAAATGGAGCGCTTGTTGCGGTTGAGGTGCAGGAACTTGGGCGCCATGCCGGGCGTTTTCCCGCGCCCGCCCAAATGCCGGCCGATATCGCCTTTCGGGCTCTCGACCTTGATGACCTCGGCACCATGATCCGCCAGAATTTGCGTGCACAAGGGGCCTACGACGACGGAAGTCAGGTCGATGACTCGAACGCCGTCAAGCAATCCATTGGACACGTGTTACTCCTTTTCGATACCGGCGAGGAATAGGCGAATCAATCTGGCCGCCAAGTATGAGCGGCTTGCCGAGGCGCCGCAATTGCGTGCTTGAACCCGCCCCGAACCGCGCACATGCACATTATGTTAATTTCGCTCCGCTACGCACCCCCGAAG
>SCTX01000109.1 GCA_004298385.1 Betaproteobacteria bacterium
CTCGGAGCTTTTTTTCGAGAACGTGCGGGTGCCGGCGTCGAATCTGCTCGGACCCGAGCACGGCGGCTTCAAGCTGCTGATGAAGAACCTGGCGCAGGAGCGCCTGACCCAGGCCATTCGCTCGGCCGCGGTGGTGGAGGCGGTGCTGCAGTCGACCATCGAGTACGCCGCCGAGCGCAAGCTGTTCGGACAGACGCTGGCCGACTTCCAGAACACGCAATTCAAGCTGGCTGAAATCAAGACCGAGGTCACGGCTGGCCGGATATTCGTGGACAAGTGCATCGAGCAGTTCCTGCAGGGCAAGCTCGACGGTACCGATGCCGCCATGGTGAAGCTGTGGATGGCCAACCTGCATTGCCGCGTGGTCGACGACTGCCTGCAGATGTTCGGCGGCTGGGGCTATATGTGGGAATACCCGATCGCCCGAGCTTACGCCGACGCGCGCGTGGTGCGCATCGCGGGCGGTTCCGTCGAGGTAATGAAACAGATCATCGGGCGCAGCCTGTTTGAGCCGAAAAAGCGGTAGGGATCCGAGCGCGCGTGCGTCTCGAGGCATCGGTCAATCCACAAGTACCCAATATTCCGATGTCGGCGGCATGGAGATTTAAACCGGTCGATCCGGCGTTGGCGGTGAGAAAAGCGCGGCACTGCGCGTCGCTCTGAAACGCGGCTCCTTTGTTTCTGCGGCACGCTGCCGCCCAGGCGCACAAATGCGGCCTTCGCCCGCTTGAGCAAGGGTTCGACCAGATCGAGTATGCTGGTCCATTCGCTAAAGAAGAGGATCTTGCGCGCAGGTTCGGCGCACAGCGTCTCGATCAGCTCGCCGACGCGCTCTAATTTGGTGGAGTAGCCGGGCAATTGCTTGTCCACCAGGGCCGTGCTGTTGGCCGACATGCGTGCGAAACGAGGCAGGATTGAATTTCCCATCCATCATCCAGACCCAGGTCCTGATCATCGGCGGCGGTGTCACCGGCACTGCACTCGCCCGTGACCTCGCGTTGCGCGGCGTCGACTGCATACTCGTAGAAAAGGACGATATCAACGCTGGTGCCTCGGGGCGCAATCACGGCCTGCTCCACAGCGGTGCCCGTTACGCCGCGGGTGACCGCGCGGCGGCGATGGAGTGCCGCGCCGAGGGCGCAATCCTGAAGCGCATGGCCGCGCAGACGATTCAGGACACCGGCGGCTACTTCGTCGCGGTGCAAGGGGACGACGAACGCTACATCGCCGATTTCTCGTCGCACTGCGAGCGCTCGGGCATCAGCACGCGCGCAGTGGAGGTCGCGGCAGCACGCGCGCTGGAACCGGCGCTGTCGGAACGCGCGATCGCGGTGTTCGAGGTGCCCGACGCGTCGATCGACCCGTTCCGGCTCTCCCTGGAGAACATGGCCCATGCCCGGAGCCTGGGCGCGCGTCTGATGCGGCGCAGCCGCGTCGTGGGCTTCGCGCGCGAGGGCCGGCAGATCCGCGCGGTGCGGGTTCGGTCCGGCGCGGAGGAGGTGCGGATCGAGGCCGCGCAGGTGGTCAACGCGGCCGGAGCCTGGGCACGGGAGGTGGCGCTGCTCGCCGGGGCGCCCTTCGGGATGACCTATTCCAAGGGAACGCTGCTGGTCACGCACACACGCCTGGCGCGACGCGTAGTGAACCGCCTGCGGCCGCCCAGCAATGCGGACATCATGATGCCGGGGGGCACGGTCTCGATCGTCGGCACGACTTCGACGCGTGTGGACGCGCTGGACGACATGCACCCCACGGCGGCCGAGGTCGACCTGATCGTCGAGGAAGCCGCACGGATGCTACCGGCGCTGGCGACGATGCGCTTCATTCGAGCCTACGCCGGCGTGCGCCCGCTGGTGGCTGCGCCGGGCGTCGCGGACGGTCGCACGGTCTCCCGTGGCTACGCGCTGTTCGATCACGAGGATCATGGTCTCGACAATTTCGCGACGATCACGGGCGGCAAGCTCACCACTTGCCGACTGATGGCCGAACGTGCCGCGGACCTGGTTTGCCGGCGCCTCGGCGTGACGCGCCCCTGCCTCACCGCGACGATGCCCCTGCCCGTGGCCGCGGAATGCGAGTGGACCGAGCCGGGCCGCTCACCGCGCATGTGGATGCGTTCCCATGGGCTGGAGGACACGCTGCTGTGCGAGTGTGAGATGGTGTCGGGCAGCGCTGTCGATGCCATCTACGACGCGCTGCGCTCGGCCGGGGACACACCGACGTTGACTGACATAGGCTTGCGCAGCCGCGTCGGCAAGGGCGCCTGCCAGGGGGCTTTTTGCGCCGTGCGCACCGTGGCCCACCTCTACCAGCGGGGCGACTTTCAGGCGCGGCGCGGCATCGACGAGATTCTCGATTTCTTTGGCGAGCGCTGGCGCGGCCAGCGCGCGGTCCTGTGGGGCGAGCAACTCGCGCAAGCCGAGTTGATGGAGGCGCTGCATTGCGGCGTTTTCGGAGAGGAACTGCGTGGGGAAGAGTCGCGCGCCGCGCCGGATGCCGACCCGGCGGGCGAGGTGTCTCCATGACGGGCGCGCGGCGGGACAGTTGCGACGTCGCCGTGATCGGCGCCGGGATGGCGGGCATGGCGACAGCCCTGTTCGCCGCGGAACGGGGCCTTAGCTGCATCCAGGTCGGCAATCCCGGCGGTATCCTGTTCGCAAGCGGGTTGCTGGATCTCTTCGGCGTCCACCCCGTAGCCGAGCGTCGCCTGTGGCGATCACCTTACGCAGCCATCGCGGCACTCGCCCGGGAGCAATCCGACCACCCTCTGGCACGGATCGATGCCTCTTCGATCCGCACGGCGTTCGAAATCTTCGTCGCGGCCCTCGGCGCCGCGGGCCTTCGGTACGCGCCGCTGGGCGACCGGAACCGGAGCGTGCTCACGTCGATCGGGACGATCAAGACCACGTTCGGCGTGCCGCTGTCGATGGTCGCCGGCGTTGATGCGTTGGAGGCGCGGCCACCTTGCCTGCTGGTGGACTTCCGTGGGCTGCGCGAGTTCAACGCACGTCAGATCGCCGAGTCGCTAGGCCATCGTTGGCCGGACCTGCGCCACCGTCGAATCGAGTTCCCGGGGACCGAAGCCGCGCCCGAGCTGTACGCCGCGCACCTCGCGCGTGCCCTCGAATCCCGGCAGACACGCGAGCGGACGATCGCACTGGTGAAGCCGCTGCTGGGCGATGCGCTCGCGGTCGGATTTCCGGCGGTCCTCGGCCTCGCGCGCGCAAGCGAGGTCCACGCGGCGTTCGAGGCTGGGCTGGAAATGCCGGTGTTCGAGATCCCGACCATGCCGACATCGGTGCCGGGGCTGCGCTTGTTGGGAGCGCTGGAAACGGCGGTGTCGGCCCGCGGAGTGCGCCGGCGCCACCAAGCCAGCGTGCGCGCACTGGCCTTCGACAGAGAAGCCGGAACAGCAGCTCTGGACGTAGAAGGCGTTCCGGGCGTCGAGCGCGTGGTCGCCCGCGCGGTCGTGCTGGCTACGGGGCGATTCACCGGTCGCGGGCTTACGGCCGATCGCGGACAAGTGCGCGAGAGCATCCTCGGGATTCCCGTGCTCCAGCCGGCCTCGCGCGAAGCGTGGCACCAGCGCGACTTCCTCGACCCGTCGGGCCATGCGGTCAACCGCGCCGGGCTCGCCATCGACGACGCGTGGCGACCGCTTGACGCCGATGGAAAACCGGTCTGGCCGCGGTTGTTTGCCGTAGGATCCATCCTCGCGCATCAGGACTGGATGCGTTCGAAGTGCGGCTCGGGGCTGGCCATTTCGACGGCGTGGGCGGCGATGGAGCAGGTGGCGCGCCAGCTCCGCGGGACTGGAGCAGGCTAGGGCCATGTCGCCGGCACTGTTCCAGACGGCCCTCTACGCGTCCCTGGCGCTGTGTTCGCTGGGCCTAGTCTGGCGCGTCTCGGCCTGGTTCCGCGTCCGTATCGGTCCCGACGCGCGCACGGTCGCGTTGTCCCAGCGGGTGGCCGCGCTGTTGCGGGGCGGCGCCTTGGCGCTATTCAGCCGACGGGTGTTCCAGCTTGCCGGCGCCGTCTTCCTGGACCTGTTGCTGCAGCGCAGGCTGTTCGCGAACGAGAAGCTGCGTTGGCTCGGACACCTGCTCATCCTGACCGGATTCACCTTGCTGCTGCTGATGCACGCCCTCGCGGCGATCGTGACCGCGAAGCTGTTCCAGGGCTACCAGCCTACGCTCGATCCCTACCTCTTCTTGCGCAACCTGTCTGGGGCGATGGTCATCACCGGAGTGGGCCTGCTGCTATTCGGCCGATGGCGCCGGCAGACCGGCCTGCCGCAGGCGCGCCGTCCCATGGACATGGCCTTCGTGGCGCTCCTCGGGTTCGTCCTGGTCAGCGGATTCCTGCTCGAAGCCCACAAGATCGCGTCACCGCGTGCGTTCTACCGCATGTCGGACCAGTTCATTGGCTCGACCGATGCCGGGAGACTCACGCCGCTGCGCGCCGTCTGGGCGAGCGAGTTCGGCGTGGCGTTCGACGACCTGAAACTGCCGATCGACCCACGGTTGCTCGAGCAGGGGCGTGAACTGCACCGCAGTGCCTGCGCGTCGTGCCACACGAAGCCCGTCTCCGCGTTCGTCTCCTACCCGATGGCAAGGGTTCTTGCGCCGGTGACGGACCTGCTGGACACTGGACGCGCCGATGCCTGGCTCCTGTATCTCCACGTATTCGCCTGCTTCCTCGGCCTGGCGGTCCTGCCGTTCACGCTCATGTTTCACCTGGTGGCGGTGCCGATCAGCCTGCTGGTCAACGCCGCGGCGCCGAATCGGGATTTCTCTCTCGCCGGCCGCGCCTCGCGGCGGGCGCTGGCGCTCGACGCCTGCGTGCGCTGCGGCATCTGCGACCTGCACTGCTCGGTGGCACCACTGGCGCGCTACCTCGGCAACCTGGGCCTGCTGCCCGCGCACAAGCTTCAAGCTACCGCCGCGCTGGCGGGTGGCCGGCTGCTTGGGTGCGAAGACGTCGCGCTGCGCGCAGCCGACGGTGCGTTCCTCTGCACCGACTGCGGACGCTGCACCGCCCATTGCCCGGTGGGACTGGATCTCGAGGATTTGTGGGAGGCGGGGCGCGGTGACCTGGCCGCCGCGGGCCTGCCGTCGCCGGCACAGTGGGTGCAGGCGCACCCGGCCCTGGCGTGGGCCGAGTCCCTGGAAAGGGGTCCCGCGGAGCACGTCGATTCCGGGCCGGACGACTTGCTCGCACCGCTCTCGGCCGACCGCCGCAGTTTCTCCCGCTGCGTCCAGTGCCAGACCTGCACCAATGTATGCCCGGTCGTGGCGCACAGCATGGACTCAAACCACGGCATAGACCTGACGCCGCAGAAGGTGATGAACCTGCTGCGACTGGGCCTGCGCGACCTCACGCTCGGTTCGCGCATGGTCTGGGACTGCGCCACTTGCTACCAGTGCCAGGAGAACTGCCCCGCAGGCGTCCGCGTGGCGGACATCATGTGCGAACTGCGCGCTCTGGGCGTGCGCCGGCTGGGCGCAGTCCGCAGCCTGAGGGAGTCGTCATGAAGTACGCGCTGTTCCTGGGCTGCAAGATCCCGTCGGCGCTGCCGGCCTACGAGGCGTCGTCACGGGCCGTGCTCGCGCACTTCGGCGTCACGCTGGTCGACCTGGAGTTCAACTGCTGCGGCTATCCCGCGCGGAACTTCAACCGCTACGCCTTTGCCGCGGCCGCGGCGCGCAACCTCGCCCTGGCCGAGCGCGCCGGCCTCGACATTCTGACTCCCTGCATGTGCTGTTTTGGCACCCTGCGCCACGCGATCCGGTTCCTCGGCGAGGACGCCGAACTGCGCTCGCGCGTTAGCGAGGCGCTGGCAGCCGAGGGCTACGCCTGGTCCGGAAAGACCGAGGTCGAGCATCTGTTGACGGTGCTCGCGCGCAAGATCGGCGTCGACTCGCTTGCCGCCGCGGTTCGCAGCCCGCGCACGGGCCTGCGTGTCGCCGCCCAGTACGGCTGTCACGCGCTGCGCCCCGGCAATGTGACCCGGTTCGACAACCCGATGGCGCCGACGATGTTCGAGACGCTGATCCGCGCGGCCGGTGCGACCCCGGTCGACTGGCCCCGGCGGCTGGACTGCTGCGGCGATCCGCTGCACCAGGCGAACACCCCGCTGTCCGGGCGCATGACGCGGGCGAAGATCGCCGATGCCCTAGAGTCCGGTGCCGAAGTGATCTGCACTGCCTGCCCGCACTGCCACCTGCGCTTCGACGCGGTACAGGCGGGCAGCTCCGACGCGTCCATACGCACCTTGCTCTATACTCAACTTCTCGGTCTGGCCATGGGCCTGCCGGCGGATTTCCTGGGGTTGTAGCCGCCTTGACAATAGTCAATAGGCCGGCGGTTCCGGCCGGTAGACTTCGATCGCGCAACCCGATTTACCGACATAGGAGAACGATATGGTTCGCCGAATGAAAACTCTTGCATTAGCATTCGCTTCGATGTCTTTGGCAGCAGGTCTCGCCGTGGCGCAGCAGATCGAGGATGAACTGACCCTGATTACGCCGGTCGCGAAGACGCTGACCGACCCGACGCTGGCGGATTTCGCCAAATTCGCAAAGGAAAAATGGAATATCACGCTGAAGACGAGCGCGCTGGCGGCGGGGACGCCGGTGGCCTACGGGCGCATACTCGAATGGAAAGGCCGGCCCGAGGTCGATATCTTCTGGGGCGGCGAGAGCGCGCTGTTCGACAAGCTGGCTGAACAGAAGCTGCTGGCGCGCCTGGACATTCCGAAGGCGGCGCTGGACGCGATTCCCACGACCATCGGCAAACCGAAACCGATTTATCTGAAGGACCCGAAAGGTTTCTGGACCGGCACGGTGCTGGAGCCGTATGGCCTCGTCTATCACCCGAAGGTGCTCGCGCGGCTCGGCGTGCCGGAGCCGAAGGACTGGGACGACCTGCTGCATCCCAAACTCAAAGGCCATGTCGCGCAGTGCGCGCCGAGCCGTTCCAGCAGCAGTCATGCGACCTACGAGGTGATCCTGCAGCGTGACGGCGACGACAAGGGCTGGGAGTGGTTGAAGCGTCTCGGCGCGAACACCGGCATTTTCACCGCGCGCAGCCGCGACGTGCCCTCGGTGGTTGCCCGGGGCGAATTCGCCGCCGGCTTCGCCGTGCCGAGCTACATGGCCTTCGAGGACCGGCTGGCTGGTTTCGAGCTCAAGTTCGTGGCGCCGAAAACCGCATGGATCACGCCCGAACCCATTGCCGTGCTGGCGGGCGCCAAGCACCCGAAGGCGGCGATGGCGTTTATCGAGTACCTGCTGTCCGAGCGCGGGCAGCGGGTGGCGATGGAGCGGGGCGTGTTCCCGATCACGCCGAAGTTCCGCGTGCAGGGGGCGCCCGGTTCGCGCGCGGAAATGGCGGTCGAATTTACCGGCGGCATCCGCTCCTATTTCGACATCGACGTAGTCAACATCTACGACGACGACAAGGCGCAGGGCCGCTACGAGAAGGTGAACGAGCAGTTCCGCAAGGATATCGAGTCCGCCTGGGAAACGCTCAAAAAATAAACAAGCATTGAACAGGGAGGCGTGGTCTCGTGCGCATCACCGTGCAAGGCCTCACCAAGCGCTTCGGTCCGCTGGAGGTGGTCAGCGACGTCGGCTTTTCCATCGAGGAGGGCGAAATGTTCACCCTCCTCGGTCCTTCGGGCTGCGGCAAGACCACGCTGCTGCGGCTGATCGCCGGCTTCTACGCGCCGGACGCCGGCGAGGTCCAGTTCGACGGCCGCGTGGTCAACGACCTGCCGCCGCACGAGCGCGGCATCGGCATGGTGTTCCAGAACTACGCGCTGTGGCCGCACATGACGGTGTTTGAGAATGCCGCCTACGGACTCAAGCTGCGCAAGATCGCGCCGGCGGAGATCGCGGGGCGCATCCGCGCCGTCCTGGAAAAGGTCAAGCTTGGCGAGTTCGGCGATCGCTATCCCGGCCAGCTTTCCGGCGGGCAGCAGCAGCGCGTCGCGCTCGCGCGCGCGCTGGTGCTGAATCCGAAGATTCTGCTGCTCGACGAGCCGCTGTCCAACCTCGACGCCAAGATCCGCATCCAGGTGCGCGCCGAAATCCGCAAGCTGCAGAAGGAACTCGGCATCACCACCGTCTATGTGACCCACGACCAGGAAGAGGCGCTGACGCTGTCGGACCGCATCGCGGTGTTCAACAAAGGCAAGGTGCTGCAGATCGGCCCGCCGAAGGCGCTGTACGAGCGCCCGCAGAACCGCTTCGTCGCCGATTTCATCGGCATCAACAACCTCGCCGAGGGAACCGTCGAAGCGGTGGATACCGCGCAGCGCCGGCTGCGCCTGAAGACCGGTTTCGGCGAACTCGCGGCGGTGATGGACGGGCGCTTCCGCCCGGGAGACCGTTGCGTCGTGTCCATCCGTCCCGAGAATGCGGCCCTCGACGGCGAGCCGGCGCCCGGCCGCAACCAGGTGCAGGGCCACATCGTGTTCGCCGCCTACCTCGGCAATGCCCTGCGCTATGACGTCGATCTGGGCCGGGGCGTACTGTTCAAGGTGGACATCCGCGATCCCTGGCACCACGAGCAGCGCGCCATGGGCGCTGCGGTTACGGTCAGCTTCCCCGCCAGCAGCACCGTGGCGATGCCGGCGGACTTATGAAACTGCCGCGGGGATCGCTGGCCGTCCTCGGATTCGTCCTGATCTGGGCCTTCCTGATTCTGTTCATCCTGTTCCCGCTGACGCGGATTTTCTACGACGCCATCACCAACGAGGCCGGCCAGTTCACGCTCGGCCACTTTCATGATTTCTTCACCGACTCGTTTTACCTGCGTTCGTTCTGGCGCTCGATGGTGCTCGGCGTGGCGGCGGTACTCACCACCTCGGTGATCGGGATCGCGGTCGCGTTCCTGATCGTCCGTTACGAGTTTCCGTACCGCAAGACGTTCTCCTACCTCACCATGCTGCCGATGATCCTGCCGCCGCTGGTGGGCGTGCTCGGTTTCGTCTTCATTCTCGGCCGCGCCGGCACGGTGAACATCCTGCTGATGGACTGGTTCGGCCTGGAGACGCCGGTCAATTTCATGTATGGCATGCACGGCGTGCTGCTGGTGGAAACGGTGCACCTGTTTCCGCTGATGACGCTCAGCATCCTGGACGCGCTCGCCAAGGTCGATCCTTCGCTCGAGGAAGCGGCGCAGGGGATCGGCGCGAGCGGCTGGCACCGGTTCTGGACCATCACCCTGCCGCTGACCACCCCCGGTTACATCTCGGGCGCGCTGCTGGTGTTCATTTGGACCTTCGCCGATTTCATCACGCCGCTGGTCGTCGGCGTGCAGGACCTGCTCGCGCCGCAGGCCTATCTCAACATCATGCAGTTCGTCGACCGGCGCATTTTCCGCATGGGCATCGTGATCTCGGCGCTGCTGGTGGTGCTCGCCATCCTGTTCGTGATCGCCGCGCGCGAGTACGTGGCGATCAAGGACTACAGCTCGCTCGCCTATTCCAGGGTCGAGCGCCGCCGACTGGGGCCGGTCAAGCGCTGGCTCGCGGTGGGCCTGCTGATGCTGCTCATGATCGTGTGCGTGATCCCGCAGGTGGGTGTCCTTCTCGCCGCGGTCGGGCGCGGCTGGGCGCTCACGCCGTTCCCGGTCCACTACACGTGGGAGTTCTTTCACGCGGTGAGCATCGAGACGCCGAAGTTCATCATCAACTCGTTCGTGTACGCGGGGCTCGCCCTGATCCTATGCCTGGTCATCGGGGTGCCGATGGCGTGGATCATGACACGGACCCGCGCGCCGGGGCGCAACACCATGGACGCGCTCACCACGCTGATCCTCGCCATTCCGGGAACCGCCATCGGCATCGCCTATATCCGGGCTTTCAACTTTCCGCTGCCTTTCATCGACGCCCCGCTGACCGGGATGTGGATCATCCTGCCGCTGGTCCTCGCCGTGCGCCGTTTGCCCTACACCGTGCGCGGCAGCTATTCCTCGCTGCTCCTGGTGCACCCGTCGATGGAGGAAGCCGCCGCCAACGTCGGCGCGACCAAACTGCGCACCTTCCGCGATATCACCGTGCCGTTGGTGTGGAAAGGCATCCTGGTAGGCGCACTGTTTTCCTTCATCATGTCGATACAGGAAGCGTCGGCGACGATCTTTCTCACGCTCGGCGGCTGGGAAATGATCCCGTTCGGGATCTTTACCTTCTATATCGCCGGTTCGCACAGCCAGGCGGCGGCGCTCGGGGTGATCCTGATCGTGGTGTGCGCGCTGAGCCTGCTCGTGGTCAACCGCATCGCCGGGACGCGCGTCGGTGGCCTGTTCGGCTGACGCCGGTCCGGCCGCCGGGAAAGACCATGTCGGCGATCGCCCTGCTGCTGCTGCTGATCGCCGTGGCGCTGCTGTTCGATTTCCTCAACGGCTTCCACGACAGCGCGAACGTGGTCGCCACCATCATCGCTTCGCGCGCGATGAGCGCGCGCGGGGCGCTAACCCTCGCCGCACTCGCGAACCTGGCCGGGCCGTTCCTGCTCGGGGTTGCGGTCGCCGAGACCGTGGGTGCCGAGGTAGTGCAGGTTCAGGCGGTCAGCATTGCGGTGGTGCTCACCGCGCTGTTCGCCGCCAGCCTGTGGAACCTGGCGACCTGGTATTTCGGCATCCCGGTGAGCTCGTCTCACGCGCTGGTCGGCGGCCTCGTCGGCGCTGCCGCGACGGGTTCCGGCTTTGCCGCGATCCAGGCGCAGGGGCTGTGGAAGGTGGCGATCGCCTTGCTCGCTTCGCCCTTGCTCGGCTTCCTGATGGCGCTGGCGGTGATGCAGGCGACGCTGTGGCTGCTGCGCAGCGCGACGCCGAAGGCCAACGTGACGCTGTCGCGGGCGCAGGTGCTGACGGCGACGGCGCTCGCGCTCGCCCATGGCGCGAACGACGCGCAGAAGACCATGGGGGTGATCGCGATGGGCCTCGTGACGCTGGGGTTCACCCCGGTGTTCGTCGTGCCATGGTGGGTCGTCGTCACCTCCGCCTCGGCCATCGCGCTGGGCACGGCGGCGGGCGGCTGGCGCATCATCCGCACGCTGGGCACGCGTTTCTACAGGATCCATCCGATCCACGGATTCACTTCGCAGCTTGCCTCGGCGGCGGTGATCCTGGGAGCATCGCTCGCAGGCGGGCCGGTGAGCACGACGCAGGTGGTGAGCATGAGCATACTCGGCGCAGGTGCAGCCGAGCGCAAATCCAAGGTGCGCTGGTCTGCGCTGAATGACATCGTCATCGCCTGGGCGCTGACGCTCCCGGCGACCGCGCTGCTGGCGCTGCCGATTTACACTCTCATCGAATCGACGTTGCGACGCGGAGGCTAGTAATGGGCTGGTTCGACGGAAGCCTGAAGGAAGAGAGCAAATTCATCGCCATGCTGATCGGGCAGGCGACAAAATCGGTCGAAGCGATCCACTATCTCGTGCGCACGCTGGAGCAGGTGAACGCGGATACGATCAAAGCCGTTCACACCCTGGCGGACGAGGCGAGCGAGCTGCGCCGCGTGCTCATCGACGAACTGCACAAGACCTTCATCACGCCGCTAGACCGCGAGGACATCTTCAACCTGTCCCATTGCTTCGAGGACATGGTGACCTACGCGCTGACCACGGTGGAAGAGATGAACATCCTCAGGGTCGATGCGGACGACTACATCCGCGAGATGATGAAGCTAGTGTGCGAGGAAACGGAGCAGCTCGAGCTCGCGATCCTGCGCCTGGCGAAGAACCCGCATGTTGCCCTGGATCACGCGCACGAAGTGCGCAAGCTGGAACGCAGGGTCGAGCGCCTGTATCGCGCCGCGATCAAGGATCTGTTTGCCCGCGCGACCGATCCCGAGCGGCTGCCGGGCCTGTTCTATCGGCGTGAAGTCTACCGGCACATCTCGAACATGTCCGATCGCGCCGATTCGGCGGCGAACGTGTTCGGCATGGTGATCATGAAGCTCACCTGATCATGAGCGGATTCCGCAGGAGGCCGTAGTCTATGATGCTCGAACTCAAGGAACACGTTATTGCGCGCTTGAATGAACTCGGTTGGCCGACGTGCGGGCCCGGATCAGCAGGGGCGAGCACGCGCTTCTAGTGGCAGCTCGGGCACAGGTACCGAGCCTTGCATGAAAGCGAGGCGGGGGTGCTACGCATCGTCGCAGCGCACGACTGCGGCACACCCATCAACCCGATGCTGGTCGGGGGCCAAGTAGCAGGCAGTCGGTCATTTCGATGAAACCCTCGCCGCTGCGCCCTCTGGTGACGTAGGCCGGCGCATCGGCAAGGCGCGCAGCGAAATCAGTCACATTGGCGACGCCGACCGAATTGGAGAAGAACTTGAACATCGGCGCGTCGTTCGGCGAGTCGCCGACAAACAGGTACTCGGCTTGCTCGCGCGCGAGATCGACGCCGTAGCGCTCCTGCATCAGCGCGCATGTCATGCCGAGCTTGTCGTAGTCGCCGAACCAGCCGTTGACATGGATCGAGCTTATCTTCGCCGTCATCCCGGCCGCGCGCATCAGCGCGACGATCCTATCGACCTCGGCGTCGGCCAAGCGCGGCACATCCTCGCAGAAGTCGATTGCCAGGTCGGCCTCGCGGTAGAGCTGGTCGGAGGCAAGGGCGCAGCCCGGCACTTCGCGCAGGATGCGGTCGCGCACGACGATCATTCTTTCGCGGTTGGCGGCGCGCGCCGCCGCGTCGAACAAGAAGCGCTGCACGAGTTTCTTCAGCGCGGTGTCGTAATAGAAATAGAACGCGCCGTTCTCGCCGACCACTGCGTCCACCGGCCACATGCGCGCGATATGATCGCACCACCCTGCCGGCCGGCCGGTGATCGGGATCACCAGTTTGCCGGCCGAGCGTAGCCGCTCCAGTGCGGCATAGGCGCGGGCGGTGAGCTTGCCTTCGCTGGTAAGCGTATCGTCGATGTCGCAGAACACGCCGCGGATGTCTTGCGCAACCGCGGCGGGAAGAGCGGCGAGCGGCTTCACCGCCTGTCCGCCATGCGGCGCGCAACGCGCCGGCGCTGCGTCTCGCTCATATGCAGGCCGCACTTGGTGCGCCGCCACTTCAAATGATAAGCGCAATAAGTTGAGGTGCCCCGACCTCCACACACAGAAACGACGCCTCCGGTCACGTTACCAGCGGAGCCAAGCGAAGCAGCACTTCGTCAATAATGAAGTCTGGCGCAATCTCAATTTGCTTTGCTCCGCGCTCCCGCAGCGCAACCGTTCGCGGCTGGTTACAGATGATCGCCCCCGTTGTTCGGGTTCCGGCCCCCATCAGTGTTACCGCAAATCCCTGACTTCTCGCCAGCGTAATTGCGCTACTGATTGGGAGGACAATCGCCAAATTATCGTCGGCGGGCGAGAGCACAAACACGCACCGCTTTCCTGCCTGCTCCTTACCCCGAGTCGGATTGATGTCCGTGTGAAAAATCTCGCCACGGCGGGGCAACTTTACTGCCGCCATCACGGCTCCTCACCGGGTAAGCTGGGAAACTCAAGCCACTTACGATCATGCGGGAGCTTCAGCAAGCGATGCTCCGCCAGCAATTCTTCAAACGTGAATTTGCGTGCTCGCGCCACCATCAAACGCCCGTCCGATACTTCCAGCGACACTTCATCATTTGCTTCAAACCCCAGAGTCTTGAGAGTGCTCGGCGGAATGGGCAACGCGATCGACCCTCCCCATTTGCGTAATTTGGCGGTTTGCATGGTAGACCCTCTTTTGAAAAGTGATACATCTATATCACAATACGCACTCTATGGAAAGCAACTTCTCCCGATTCCCCTATCTGCAATCGCCGCAGCACCGAATTGCGCACACCATTTCGGTTATCACCTCGCGTCGATGGAAGTGAATCAGACGCTAGTTGAGCAGGCGGGAGAATATGCCGATACTTTTGCGCTGCGCGACTATGACAGCATACAGCTTGCCGCTGCTTACGAGGCTCGCCGTATTTCCGGGTTGCCTATCCTTTTCGCCAGCTTTAATACGCGCTTGAACAAGGCGGCCAAACTGCTGAAGATGCAGTGCCTGTCATAATGATGGGGTAGATCTTGAGTTTGTTGCTATCCGAGTAAGGCGGATGCCGGAATTTTCCCTACGACCTACCCCGCAAGAACATGATGCGCAGTCTGGGATCCAACTCAGCTTCATCCCGCCTGCAATGGCAGGCGGATCTTGGGTTGCGCGGCGGATTGATTTTCTTATCGCTTCTTTATCGCTTATCGCTCGCTTGATCTGAGCAGGGCGGTCCGGCCGTACTTGTGCTAGATTGGGCGCGGGGCATAGCCTGTTCGGGCTTATATGATCGGAATAAGCGGAAAGTTTTCGCGCAGATTGATTTGCCTGGCGGTGGCCTCCGCCTGCGCGAGCGCTGCGTTTGCGGGTCCTACGGGGCCCATGGTCGGCGTGGGTAGCGCTACCTACGCTCCGACGACCCTGACCGTCACCTCCACCAGCGCGCGCACGCAGATCAGTTGGCAGAGCTTCAACGTGGCCGCCAACGAGGTGGTCAGATTTGTGCAGCCAAGCGCGCAAAGCTCGGTTCTCAACCACGTGTTCAGTCCGCAGTCGCTAAACATCCTGGGCGGCCTGAGTTCCAACGGCAGCGTGTTGTTCATGATCAACGGCATGGTTTCCGCTTCGGGCATGAACCTGGACCTGGCGGGCGTGATCAATACGTCCTTGCGTTTGCCGCGAATGGCGCTCGCGGCGAGCGGCGTTGCGCACGTGGCTCAGCCGCGCCCTCTGGCGACCCTCGCCGATGGCAGGATTTATGTGATCAGTCAGGACGAGCAGGCGGTGACTATGGCCGGCGGGGATGTCGTGCTCAATCCGGGCAGGACCATAGAGCTTGTCAATGCGTCGATGCCGAATCTGCGGGTGGAACTCACCGCGCCGCATGCCGAGGCGATCAACTTGGGCCGACTGGTCGGGAACAAAGGCGACAGCGGCATCTTTGCCGGCTTGTTCCGCGTGCCCGCCGCGGCGCGCCAGGCCGCGGAGCGGGGTGTCGACGCCGTGCTGACTGCTTTGGCGGAAGAGCACGCGCCGACCACCCAGGACGTTGAAAGGTTCCACCGCTACGCGCTCTTGTACGCACGGTTACGGAGCGAAGCGCCGCAGAATGAGGGCGGTATGATGAAAGTGGCAGCCGCGCCTAGCGCCCGGATGGTTCTTCCCGCTGCCAAGTCCAGGTCTAGCTTGTTGCCGCAGGCTATCGAACTCGGTGCGCCTGCTCAGAGATCACGTGAGACTGCCGTAGCGCTCTCCTCCTCGTCGATTTCCGCCCCGCCTGAACCGGTGCCGACGCTGGAGCCGCAGCCGATTTCGGCCGCGGGGGAGAACGAGTCGGAACGCGATCGCGTCGCGCTGTTTGCGCTTGCGCTTGCGCCGGCACTGCCTGCGGTTGAAGTAGTGGCGACGCTGGAGCCGCAGCCGATTTCGGCCGCGGGGGAGAACGAGTCGGAACGCGATCGCGTCGCGCTGTTTGCGCTTGCGC
>SCTX01000110.1 GCA_004298385.1 Betaproteobacteria bacterium
CCAGGTCGACGGCGGCGCCCTGCGATCGCAGGTATTGAGCCGCCAGCGCCCTGCTGGCGCGAACGCGATAACTTGGGTAGACATGGCCTTCCCGATCCGAACGCATGTACGTCCTCCGTTTGAAACGCATCCTGCCAACGGCGCTGCGCACCGCCGGGGCAAGCACGCGACAAGACAGCAGCGCGGCCGGCTGCTCCGCGCCCGGCGATTTTTACAGTACTATAAAAAATGTTTGTGGAAATGTCAACCCTATTTACTGTATAGTAAATAAGGACTTTCCCGCCGGCTGCCGCGGTTACAGCCGCGGGCTCAGGACCGCCTAAGGCGGCCAAACTCGGCCGGCCCGATCGATAGCTTTTTCGTGAACCGATACATCGATGAAGCGGGACGAAAGCACCACGCGCAAACGCAAGCTCGCTGCCGCAGCCAAGGCGGGGACGATCGGCGCCGCCAAATCTCCCAGATCGTCGCTGCGACGGGAGACGATTCTGCGCTGCGCGACCGAGTTGTTCGATCGCCATGGATTTTCCGACACCTCGCTCGATGACATCGCGCAAGCGGTGGGCGTGACCCGTGAAGCGCTCTATTACTATTATCGCAACCGCTCCGAAATCCTGCTCGCGATCATCGAGCCGCAAAGCGCGGCGCTCATCGAGGGTTTGCAGGCGATCGTCAAGGCGCAATCGCCCGCCAACGAAAAGCTCCGCATGGCGATCCAGAATCACCTGCAGCGCTTCGATCGTCACTGCTTGGAAATGACGATCAGCTTGCGCGACGGGCTGCAGAATACGAGCGACCCGGTGCGAAAGTCGATGGCGCGAATCTGGAAGAGATACGAGCGCCTGTGGCGGGCACTGATCAGCGAAGGCCAGGTCTCCGGTGAGTTCGAACCGATCGGCGATGCGCGAATGATAGCCTTCGGAATCCTTGGCATGTGCAACTGGCTGGCGCGCTGGTACGATCCACGCAAACAGGTCGCGATTGACGAAATCATCGAGACCTACTTCAAGCTGGTCAGCCTAGGCGTGGTGTCGCGTTCGAGCCCGCTCCCGACCTTGAACGACGCGTTCCCGCCCCCGTAAAATCCTTTCTTGGCGTCCATCACGGCCAACACGATGGCGAGATCGCCGACCGGCCCGTTGGGCACGAAGGTTTTCGTCCCGTTGATCCGCCGGCCGCTGCCGGCGGGTTCGGCGCGAACGCGCACCGCGAAGGAATCCGAAGCGAAGCCCGGCTCGCTGGTCGCCGCGCTCGTTGCCGGGCAAAGCATTGCCGATTTCAGACTCATGGATCGTTTTTTGGTGTATGCTCCGCGCTCGGTACGCTTACTCCTGTGGTTAGCGCCGGCCGCGCCCTGATCCTGTATCTGGCGCCCGCGGGCAAGATCGATCGGACTCGTCTAAGTACAGAGCGAGGAGAACAATATGCCGGGACTATCGTCCGCCGACCATCGCGTCAGCCCGCCCATTGTCGATATCCCGCGCGCCTATAACGCCGCGCACGATCTGATCGAGCGCAACCTCGGCGCGGGCCGCTCGGGCAAGACCGCGTTCATCGACGATTCCGGCGGCATTACCTACGGCCAACTGGCAGAGCGCGTCAACCGCGCCGCCAATGTGCTGACGGGCCTGGGCCTGGCGATGGACGATCGCGTCATGCTGGCGCAGCTTGACACCATCGATTTTCCGAGCGTGTTTCTGGGGGCGATCAAGGCGGGCATCGTGCCTATCGCCGGCAATACGCTGCTCACCAGCACCGATTACGAGTTCATGCTCAACGACAGCCGCGCCAAGGCGCTGGTGGTGTCGGAGCCGTTGCTGCCGACCTTTGCGCCGCTGTTGGAGCAGCGCGCCCGCAAGCTGCCTTTTCTCAAGCATGTCATCGTGTCGGGCAAGGACGCGCACGCGCACCTGTCGCTCGCCCAACTGATGGACAAAGCCGGCAGCGCCTGCGAACCGGCGCCGACCACTTGCGACGACGTGTGCTTCTGGCTGTATTCGTCCGGTTCGACCGGCCTGCCCAAGGGCGCGGTGCACCTGCACTCGCATCTCGTCCAGACCGCCGAGCTCTACGCCAGGCCGGTGCTGGGCATATGCGAGGACGACCTCGTGTTCTCGGCGGCGAAGCTGTTCTTTGCCTATGGCCTGGGCAATTCCCTGACTTTCCCGATGTCGGTCGGCGCCACCGCGATACTGATGGCCGAGCGCCCGACGCCGGCCGCCGTGTTCCAGCGCCTGCAGCAGCACCGGCCGACGATTTTTTACGGCGTGCCCACCTTGTACGCGGCGCTGCTCGCCAGCCCGGACATGCCCAAGCGCGAAGCGCTCAATCTCCGCGTGTGCACCTCGGCGGGCGAGGCCCTGCCCGCCGACATCGGCGAGCGCTGGACCAGGCACTTCGGCGTGGAAATCCTGGATGGGCTGGGTTCGACCGAGATGCTGCACATTTTCTTGTCGAACCGGCCGGGCGAAGTGCGCTACGGTTCGACCGGCAAGCCCGTCCCCGGTTACGCCTTGCGCGTGGTGGACGACGCCGGCAATCCGGTGAAGCCGGGCGAGATCGGCGAACTGCAGATCAACGGCCCCACCAGCGCCTCCTGCTACTGGAACAACCGCGCCAAGAGCCGCGCCACCTTCATGGGCGACTGGACCCGTAGCGGCGACAAGTACACCGTGGACGAGGCGGGGTACTACACCTACTCCGGCCGCACCGATGATATGCTCAAGGTGGGCGGCATTTACGTGTCGCCGTTCGAGGTCGAGGGCGCGCTGCTGACGCATCCGGATGTGCTTGAGGCGGCAGTTATCGGTCAGCCGGACGAAGACATGCTGATCAAGCCCAAGGCCTACATCGTCACCAAGGAGGGCGTTAGCGGCAATGCGGCGCTGGCTGAGAAGTTGAAACAGCACGTGAAATCGAAGCTCGCGCCTTACAAGTACCCGCGCTGGGTGGAGTTCGCCAGCGAGTTGCCGAAAACGGCGACCGGCAAGATCCAGCGATTCAAGCTGCGTGCCAAGTCGCAGACGGTAAAATAACCATCCGCATTTTAATCAGGAGGAGCGACATGAGCATGAACCAAACCTTCGGCCGGCGCGAGTTTCTCAAGACCGCTGCGGCCGCGGCCGGCATCGCCGGCCTGCCGAGTCTAGCGCTTGCGCAAGGCGCCAAGATCAAGATCGGCCTGATGCTGCCCTACACCGGCACTTACGCCCAGCTCGGCGTGGCCATCACCAACGGCTTCAAGCTGGCGGTGGCGGAGTCCGGCGGCAAGCTCGGCGGGCGCGAGCCGGAGTATTTCACCGTCGACGATGAATCCGAACCGTCCAAGGCGACCGACAATGCCAACAAGCTCGTGACTCGGGACAAGGTGGACGTGCTGATCGGCACGGTCCACTCCGGCGTGGAGATGGGCATCATCAAAATCGTGCGCGAGTCCGGGGTGCTGCACATCAATCCGAACGCCGGCGTTGCGGCCGCTACCGGGGCGCTGTGCGCGCCGAATATATTCCGCACCTCGTTTGCCAACAGCCAGACCACCTATCCGATGGGCAAGGTGCTTGCCGACCGCGGCGTCAAAAGCGTGGTTACGCTCACCTGGAAGTACGCCGCGGGGGAAGAAATGGTGGAGGGATTCAAGGACGGCTATGCCAAGGGCGGGGGCAAGATCCTGAAAGAACTGTACCTGCCGTTCCCGAGCGTGGAATTCCAGTCGCTGCTGACCGAGATCGCCTCGCTCAAACCGGAGGCGGTGTTCGTGTTCTTCGCCGGCGGCGGCGCGGCCAAGTTCCTCAAGGACTGGCAGGCGGCCGGCTTGAAGGGCAAGATCGGGCTGTACGGATCGGGTTTTCTCACTGACGGCGTGCTGGACGCGGTGGGTGGCGCAGCCGAGGGAGTCGAAACCACGCTGCACTACGGCGACGGCATCGAAACGCCGAAGAACAAGACTTTCCGTCTGAATTACGCCAAAACGTTCAAGCTGCAGCCCGATGTATACGCGGTACAGGGCTACGATGCCGGCTTGCTGCTGGCGGCCGGCTTGAAGGCGGTCAAAGGCGACGTCAGCAAGAAGAAGGAACTCATCGCGGCGATGGAGAAAGCCGAGATCGACAGCCCGCGCGGAAGATGGAAAATGTCGAAGGACCATAATCCGATACAGGACATGTACCTGCGCAAGGTTGTCGGCAAGGAGAACAAGGTGACGGGCGTCGCCATCAAAGCGCTCGACTATCCGGCGCGCGGCTGCAAGATGGGCTGACGCGTTAGCTTCGCCTGCGGTTTGTGCGGAACCGAAGGCCGGCGTGAGCCGGCCTTTGCATTAAGGACGGCTCCCGTTGTTGCAAGATTGCGCTGGTGCGCGGACGAAAAGGCGACAGCGCGGACCACCGATTGAGGCGTCCGCGCGCAATCGGCGACCTTGCATAAACTCCCATGACGTGTTGGTGTTAACAATAACCATGTTTTCTGGACGGATGTGCTTTTCATCCGTCCAGAAAACATGGTCGGCGCGCGCAGCGCGCAGGTTTTTTTCTTTGCCGGTGACGGCGCGCGGGAGGCCCTATAAAGTTTGACTGTTGCCGCTTCCCCATTCAAACTCGTGCCATCATATGGACGCAAACACTTTCCTCATCCAGGTCCTGAACGGCATCCAGTACGGCCTGCTGCTGTTCCTGGTGGCGAGCGGGCTGACGCTGATCCTGGGCATCATGGGCATCATCAATTTGGCCCATGGCAGCTTCTACATGGTCGGCGCCTATCTCGCGTTCTCGCTGTCGCAGCACTTCGGCAGCCTGTGGCTGGCGATCGCGGGCGGGGCGGTGCTCGCGGTGGCGATCGGCCTTCTGCTCGAGTGGCTTCTGATTAGCCGGCTCTACCATCGCGATCATTTGTACCAGGTGCTGCTAACGTACGGCCTGATCCTGGTGTTCGAGGAACTGCGCAGCGTAGTTTTCGGCGACGACGTGCACGGAGTGGCGGTGCCGGCGTTGCTGCAGGCCTCGATCCCGCTCACCGACACGCTCAGCTACCCGGTGTACCGCCTGTGGATGTCGGCGGTGTGCGTCGCGCTCGCTATCGGCATGTACCTGCTGATCCAGAAGACGCGTCTGGGCATGATAATCCGCGCAGGCAGCACGAATCGCGAAATGGTGCAGTCGCTCGGCATCAACATCGATCTGCTCTACCGTCTGGTGTTCGCGCTGGGGGTGGCGCTGGCAGCCTTCGCCGGCATGATCGCGGCGCCGGTGGCCTCGGTGTTTCCCGGCATGGGCAATCAGGTATTGATCGTCTGCTTCGTGGTGGTGGTCATCGGCGGCATCGGTTCGGTGAAGGGAGCGATGCTCGCGGCGATCCTCATCGGCCTGGTGGATACCTTCTGCAAAGTGCTCACGCTCGAGATCGGCGGCGTAGCGGTATTGCCGGAGATCTCCGGCATGATGATCTACGTGCTGATGGCGGTGGTCCTGCTCGCGCGGCCTGAAGGTTTGTTCGGGAAACGCGGCTGATGCGCAAGATTCGCGTCGCCACCGTCGTCCTGCTGGGCTGCCTCATCGCGCTCGCGCTGCTGCCGCTCGTGGCCGAGAAGTATTACATCCAGTTGTTCACCAAGATGATGCTCATGGCGATCTTCGCCATGAGCCTGGACCTGCTGGTGGGCTACACCGGCCTGGTGAGCCTGGGGCATGCGGCGTTCTTCGGCCTCGCCGGGTACGCCCTGGCGTTCGCCGCGCCGCAGTACCAGGCGGCAAATCTGTGGCTGTCGCTGCCGCTCGCCATGGCTGGCTCCGCAGCGCTCGCCCTGGTTATCGGAGCGCTGGTGCTGCGCACCTCTGGCATCTATTTCATCATGGTCACGCTCGCCTTCGCGCAGATGGTGTTCTTCCTGTTCCACGACACCAAGATCGCGGGCGGCGCGGACGGCATCTACGTGTATGCGAAGCCGGTCGCCGCCATCGCCGGCTGGGAGCCGTTCAGCCTGGAGAACCACACGCATTTCTATTTCGTGGTTCTGCTGCTGCTCGCGCTGGTCTACGCCCTGTTGCGCGTGCTGCTCGCGTCGCCGTTCGGCCGCGTGATCGTCGGCATCCGCGTCAACGAGCAGCGCATGCGCTCGCTCGGCTATCGCACTTTCCGCTACAAGCTCGCGTGCTTCGTGCTCTCTGGCGCGCTCGCCGGCATGGCCGGCTATTTCGCCGCGGCGCAGTTCGGCTTCGTCAGCCCCGATACCCTCGGCTGGCATCAATCCGGCGGCGTGCTGATGATGGTGATCCTCGGCGGCATGGGAACGCTGAACGGCGCGATCCTCGGCGCTTTCACCATGATGCTGCTCGAGCTCGGCTTCCAGGGGCTGCCGGCCGTGGGCGAGGTGGACATCGGCAAGCACTGGCAATTGCTCATGGGCGGGTTCATCGTGTGCGCCGTGCTGCTGCTGCCGCACGGCCTGCTCGGGCTCGGGCGGCTAGTGTCGCCGCGGCCGGAGACGGGCAGTGACTGAAGCGGTGCTGCGTACCGAACGCCTGACCAAGCATTTCGGCGGGCTCGCCGCCGTGAGCGACGTATCGCTCGGGTTTTTCATCGACCAGATTCACGCAGTGATCGGCCCCAACGGCGCGGGCAAGACTACACTCACGAATCTTGTCTCGGGCGAGCTTGCTTCCACCTCCGGCCACATCTACCTGGACGGCGAAGACATCACAGGGCTGTCAGCGGACCGCATCTCGCAGCGCGGCGTCGGGCGCAGCTACCAAAAGACCAATATTTTCCTGCCGTTCACCGCGTTCGAGAACTGCCGGCTCGCGGCGCAATCGCGCCTCCCGAGTTCCATGCGTTTCATCCGTCCGGCGCTGCGCTACGACAACGTGTCGCGCGAGGCGCTGCGCGCGCTGGTGGAGGTGGGGCTCGAGCATCGCGCGCAGGCGCCGGCCGCAACGTTGTCGCACGGAGAGCAGCGCCAGCTCGAGATCGCGATGACGCTTGCCACCCGCCCGCGCATCCTGCTGCTGGATGAGCCCCTGGCCGGCATGGGCGGCGAGGAGTCGGCGCGCATGGTGGAGCTGCTGCAAAAACTCAAGCAGGCGCATGCGATGCTGCTGGTCGAGCACGACATGGACGCGGTGTTCGCGCTCGCCGACCGGCTGACGGTGATGGTCAACGGCAACGTGCTGGAATCGGGCACGCCGGAGCAGATCCGCGCCAGCGCCGCGGTGCAGGAAGCCTACCTTGGCACCGAGGACGCGCATGCATGAGCTTCGGTGAGTCGAAATGTTGCGGATCAATGCGATGAACGATACCACTGCGCTGATCGATGCTCGCGGCATCCACACCTACTACGGCGTGAGCCACATCCTGCACGGCGTGGACTTCGGCGTGCGCCGCGGCGAGACCGTGGGCCTGATGGGCCGCAACGGCATGGGCAAGACCACGCTGCTGCGGAGCGTGCTCGGACTGGTGCGGCCGAATCGAGGCGAAGTGCGCATCGCCGGCGCCGTGATGACCGCGGCCGCCCCCTATGCCATCGCGCGCAAGGGTATCGCCTATGTGCCGGAAGGGCGCGGCATCTTCCCCACGCTGTCGGTGCGCGAGAACCTGGTGATGGCGGCGCGCCCTGGCGTGGATGGCCGCCGCGACTGGAGCTTCGAGCGCGTGATGCAGACCTTTCCGCGCCTAGCGGAGCGCCTGGCTCACGGCGGCGCGCAGCTCTCCGGCGGCGAGCAGCAGATGCTGACCATAGGACGCGCGCTCATGACCAATCCCGATCTGCTGATCCTCGATGAGGCGACCGAAGGCCTGGCGCCGAAGATCTCGCGCGAGATCTGGGGCATCATCGGCCAGATCAAGCAGGCGGGAATAGCGGCGGTGATCGTGGACAAGAACTTCGCCGCCGTGTCCGCCGTTGCCGATCGCGTCGTGATCCTGGTGAAAGGCGCCACAGTGTACGAGGGCAGGCCAGCGGAGCTGCGCGCGCAACCGGAGCTGCGGGCGAAGTATCTGGGCGTCTAGGGGGCGCTGTCGCCGCTCGGGCGCCGCTCGGACGGTTGATCTGAGCCTCGGTGCATGCTATCATTATTGATATCATCATCTGTGGCGCGAATGGAGGCGGAAATGGGGCAGGTTATCGTAAGGAATCTTGACGACGAGACGATAGGGGCGCTCAAGTCCAGAGCCGCCATGCACGGAAATTCCCTCGAGCAGGAGTTGCGTGGGATTCTTGCGCAAGCGGCAAGACTCGGACCGCGGGAACGGGTGGCGCTGGCGGATGAGATTCGCGCCATGACTCCCGGCAAACGCCAGAGCGACTCCACCGCACTCGTACGCGCGGACCGTGAGCGATGACCTGGGTGGTTGACGCGAGCGTCGCGGTAAAGTGGTTCGTGAACGAGGCACGCTCGGCCGAGGCGCGTGCGGTGCTCGCGTCCGGCCAGCCCATCATCGCACCCGACCTAATCATTCCCGAGACCTGCAATACGGCGTGGAAGAAGATCAAGCGTGGCGATATCTCGCTGGGGCAGGGTGAAGCCATGGTGCGCGCGCTGCCGCTGTCATTCGATCGGCTCGCGCCAACCGCTCCTTTGTCGGAACGCGCCTTGGAACTCGCGCGGCGCTTTGATCACCCGGCCTACGATTGTTTCTACGTGGCCCTTGCGGAGTCGGAATCTGCGGTACTTGTCACCGATGACGACAAGCTGATCCGATTGGGGAAACAGGCGCGCCTCGGTAAATGGATGAAAGCGCTCGCCTCGTTCGAGGGCCGGTCGAAATAGCGTAGCCGGTGCTCACCGTGGGCGTGACATGACATAGCTCCTGTTCAGGGGATGGCTACGTCATGCGGTTCTCCTTTTCCACGCGATCCGGCGTGATGCGATCGAACATGTGTCGGCCTGCTGCTGCGATTGCGGAAAGAATAGCATGCCGAATCTTCCGCGGCACCCCGCCGCGCGGTACTGTCGGAAACTCGCCTTGAACCGGCAGCCGCTTCGTACTACACTGTGCATGTGCTGACCATGTTCATAAAGGAGTGACGCGATGGGTGCTTCCGAACGAATCCCGGTTCTTCTCACGGCTGCCGAAAAAGGACGAATCGCCAAGAGGTCCAAGGCTGCCGGCCTTTCGATGGGAGAGTTCCTGCGCCGTGCCGCGGCTTCGTTCCGGCCGTCCGAGGACGACAAAGTGCTTGAAGGGATGATCAACCAGATGAACAAGACAAGCGCGCAAGCGAGCGCCGCCATCGACGACGCGCTGGCATTCGTCGAGGCGTCGAATAAGCGTATCGCCCGCATGGAACGGAAGGCCGCCTGATGAGCGTTACCGACAAGATGTGGGACGCGATTACGACGGTGATCAAGATGAACGACAAGGTAGAGCGCGTGGCCGCCACCATGGTTGCCCAGCAGCGGAAATTAGAAAGCCTGACCGAGCGGGTGATTCGGCTCGAAACGGCACTGGAAATAGCCTTGTCGCGGGGCGGCGGCGGAAAGCAGGGCCGCTAAATCGAGAGCAAGAATTGATTCGTTCGCGGCAAATTCAAAGCGAATGATTTCCCCGGCCGCATCCTCTTGCGGATAGTCAGGAAATAGACACCTGTCCGGAAAGCAGACGCGGAAGCAGCAGATCGCGCGCCGACAGTCGGTCTTCTCCACGCCGAAAATCGACAGCTCGGACGAGGGGTTCTTCTTGTGTTCGGCGACGAAGCGCGCAGACTGGACGAACATGCCGCCCGAGCCGCAGGCCGGGTCGAGGATGCAGCCGTGGAAGGGCTCCAGGATCTCGACTATCAGCCGCACGATGGGTGCCGGGGTGTAGAACTCGCCGCCCTTCTGCCCCTCGGTGCGGACGAACTGTCCGAGGAAGTATTCGTAGATGCGCCCGAAGGCGTCGTAGTCGAGGGAAACGGGAATCTCGGAGACCTTCTTCAGCAACTCCTTCAACAGCGTGCCGTTGAAGATTTGGTAGTTGCGCGGCAGCACGCCCGCGAGTTGCGGGTTGTGCTTTTCGATATCGGCCATCCAATGTACGAGGGCAGCGTTGCCGAGCTGCGGGTAAAATACCTGGGCGCGTAAGGTCGCCGCCGGGTTCGCTACGCGCTGCCGTGCCAGGTCCGCGCGACGCGAATCCGCGCCGTCGTTCGATGTTGCACGTCGAGGTTGAACCCGCGCTTCTGCCCACGCATCGCCTGGCGCTGGCGGATCAGATTCGCGCCATGACTCCCAGGAAACGCCGGAACAACTCCACGGCGCTCGCACGCGAGGAGCGTAAGCGTTGACCCGGGTGGTCCGAGCGAGCTTCGCGGTAAAGTAGCTCGCGCTTTGTTATTTCGGTCCGGCGTGGCCGGCGCGAATTGGCGGCGCAGGTTTCTTCGGCTGCTTTGGCTTCTTCTGTTCCCTTTTTTGCCTGTCACGATTGCCCATTGCTAGTCTCCTTTCCTGGCGTTAACGGATCATCTTCCCACAGATCATCTTGCGCTGCTCTCGGCGCGACGCATTCAAGCCATCGCTGTCCTGCCGCTAGGGTAGCGCAAATCGGAGAAGGGCATACGCAGGTCGAACGGCACCTCACGCCCGCGTCGCCACCGGCACGTCGTCCTTGCCGGATTCGGGCATGGGCTCGACGCGCATTTCGTCGGGCGGCAGTTCGTCGGGTAGCTCGGTCGCGGTTTCGGTTGTCACCACGTCGGGCGCGAGAAACCCGCCCGACTGGTGCCGCCACAGCCTCTCGTAGTGTCCGCGCAAGGCGAGCAGCTCGTCGTGCGAGCCCTGCTCGACGATGCGGCCTTGGTCGAGCACGATCAGGCGATCCATGCGCGCGATGGTGGAGAGGCGGTGCGCGATCGCGATCACCGTCTTGCCTTCCATCAGGCCGATGAGCTGCTCCTGGATGGCAAGCTCGACTTCGCTGTCCAGGGCCGAGGTGGCTTCGTCGAGCACTAGGATCGGCGCGTCTTTCAGCACCACCCTTGCGATCGCCACGCGCTGGCGCTGTCCGCCCGAGAGCTTGACGCCGCGCTCGCCCACGTGCGCGTCGTAGCCGGCGCGGCCCTTCCAGTCCTGCAGGCCGACGACGAACTCGTGCGCCTGCGCCTTGCGCGCGGCTGCCTGCACCTGTTCGTGCGCCGCGCCGGGGCGGCCGTAGCGGATGTTGTCGGCGATCGAGCGGTGCAACAGCGACGTGTCTTGCGTCACCATGCCGATCGCCGCGCGCAGGCTTTCCTGCGTCACCTTGCCGATGTCCCGCCCGTCGATACGGATCACGCCATGTTCCAGCTCGTAGAAGCGCAGCAGCAGATTCACCAGGGTCGATTTGCCGGCGCCCGAGCGGCCCACCAGACCCACCCGCTCGCCGGGGCGGATGGTGAAATTCAGGTGGTCCAGCACCGGCTTTGCATCCTGCCTGCCGTAGGTGAAGCAGACGTCCTCGAAGCGAATCTCGCCGCGCGACACTTCGAGCTTGTTTGCGCCGGGCCGGTCGATGCCGCCGTGCGGCACTGCAATGGTCTGCATGCCTTCCTGCACCACGCCGATGTTCTCGAAGATGCCGGTCACCTCCCAGCTCACCCAGCCGGCGACGTTGGCGATCTGCCAGGCGAGCGGCAGCGCGGTGGCCACCACGCCCGCGCCCACCGAGCCCTCGGCCCAGAGCCAGATGCCGACTGTCGCGGTGCCGGTCAGAAGCGCCGCGTTCATCGCCGACAGCCAGAGCATGAATTGCGAGATCAGCTTCATGTGGGCGCCGATCGCGGTCTGATGCCGGTCGATCACTTCGCGCACATAGGCGTCTTCATCGGCCAGCCGCGCAAATAGCTTGACGGTAAGGATGTTGGTATAGCTGTCGACAATGCGCGCCATTACCAGCGAGCGCACCTCCGAGCTCGCCTTCGCCAGATCGCGCATGCGCGGCACGAAGTGGCGCAGGAACACCACATAGCCCGCAAACCACGCGAGCGTCGGCAGGGCAAGCCGCCAGTCCGAGGCGGCCATCAGGGCAAACGCGCTCGTGCCATAGACCGCGATGTACCAGACCGCGCGGATGGCGGACATCACGCTTTCGCGCAATGCGTTGGCGGTCTGCATCACGCGGTTGGCGATGCGCCCGGCAAAGTCGTTCTGGAAGAAAGGCAAGTCCTGACGCAGCACATGCCAATGGCTCTGCCAGCGGATCAGGCTGGTGGCGCCCGGGATGAGCGCGTTCTGGCGGATGGCGATGTCGGTGAGCATCACCAGCGGGCGCACGATGAGCATCAGCAGCACCATGCCGAGCAGCATCGGCAGGTTTTGCCCGATGGCCGCGTGGCGGTCAGCCGCTTCCATCAGCGACACCAGCTTGCCGATGAACACCGGGATCACGGTGTCGATCAGTGCCACCGCCAGGCTGGTTGCGAACATCGCCGCATACCAGAGCTTGGTCTGGCTCACGAAATGCCAGTAGAAAGCCATCAGGCCGGAGGGCGGCGCTCCCGGGCCCACGCTGGCCGTGCCGCGAATGCGCGATTGCAGATAGTTGAACATGCGCGATGCCGATTCCGATACCGATACTCGAGGATGAAAGTCCGGAGAAAGGGATTACCGGCTTTCCGCTGGCCCCGACGTTGCTCGCCCCGGTTTCCGCCAAACGGGATGCGTAGACCAAGGGCTCATCAAGAAATCATCCTTGCCCCTCACCGGCCTGAAAGTGCCGGAACCGGGCCCTATAGTCTCCGGGCCCAGCGCGGGCTTGTTTATTCCATGCCGTCAATCAGCGGTGCATCGAGCAGGCGAGCAAGAACACGATCGAACTCATCGCTGCGCTCGTACTGCAACCAGTGTCCCGCGTTGTCCAGGAACACGCGTTCTCTAAGGCCGAGTTGGTCCACTCGTTCGATCAGCTTGTCGAACTGGTGGCGGTAGAGCATGTCCTGACGCGCCCAGATGCCGTAGGCCGCGCAGCGCCATTGCGCCGCCAGCTTGGGCAGGATATTGGTCAGCACCAGCTTGCGATTCTTGACACGGTCACGCGGGGCGCTCTTGCCTTGAACGGCGATCGCGAGATCGTCGCTGCTCGATGGATCGTGCAGCATCAACGCGTTGAGGTTGAAGCGCAGGACTTCGCGAAGTTCCTCGGGATCCGTCACGCCCCGCATGGTCTTGAGGACGGGATGCTCCCCCAGCAATCCCATGCCGGCCACGCTGACCAGCACCAGCCGATCGAGACCGGCCGGCGCCTGCGCGGCGATCAGGGCAGAGACAAGGCCGCCGAAGGAGAAGCCCACCAGGTCGAAGCGCTCGCCCCGCAACAGCTCCAGCGCGCCGCGCAGCACGAACGGGGCAAGCGTGTCCGCGTCCAGATTGTCGGCGGGCAGATCCGAGTCGCCGAAA
>SCTX01000111.1 GCA_004298385.1 Betaproteobacteria bacterium
TAATTGTACAGCTCGTCGCGGGTCTGCATGCCGTCGACCACGTTTTTCTGCGTGCCGTCGCGGCGCACCGCCTGGTAGACCTTGAGCGCCGCCTGGTTCATGGCGCGGAATGCCGACAGGGGATAGAGGACGATGGCGACATTGGCCGAGCGCAGTTCGTCGACGGTGAACAGGGGCGTGGCGCCGAACTCGGTGATATTGGCGAGAATCGGCACTTTCACGGCGGCGGCGAATTTGCGGTACATCGAGAGCTCGGTCATCGCCTCGGGGAAGATCGCGTCGGCGCCGGCCTCGACGCAGGCCACGGCACGCTCGAGGGCGCGGTCCAGGCCCTCGACGGCAAGGGCGTCGGTGCGCGCCATGATGAAAAACTCCGGGTCGGTTCTGGCATCGACCGCGGCCTTGATGCGGTCGGCCATCTCCTGTTTGGATACCAGCTCCTTGCCGGGACGATGGCCGCAGCGCTTGGCGCCGACCTGATCTTCGATGTGCATGGCGCCGGCGCCGAACTTGATCAGCGCTCTCACCGTGCGCGCGACGTTGAAGGCGCTGGCGCCAAAACCGGTATCCACATCGACCAAAAGCGGCAGCGAGCAGACGTCGGTAATACGGCGCACGTCGGTGAGCACGTCGTCGAGATTGCTGATGCCGAGGTCCGGGAGACCGAGCGAACCCGCCGCCACGCCGCCGCCGGAGAGGTAGATTGCCTTGTAGCCGCTGCGTTCGGCCAGACGCGCGTGGTAGGCGTTAATGGCGCCGATCACCTGCAGCGGTTGTTCCTGCTGCATCGCGCTGCGAAATCTGGCTCCTGCCGACATAGGTTGCTCTGCCATATTAGCCTTTCAAGAAACGCCAAGAGCGCGAAGAATATGAAGAATAATACGAAGATCATGCAGGGCGCATCTTAATACACATCAAATCTTCGCCGCTTTTTTGCTTCGCGGCTGCCGCATGCGTGAACCGGCGCGCCGGCGACAATCTCGGTCCGGACGCGCGCGATCAACTCCGCGCTCCAGCCGCAATGTCCGCAAGGGGCAATGACGGGGAAGGGGAGGCTCGCTCTGAACCGGGCCGAACTCGGATGCTCGGACGCGCTCATGCCCTGCCTTGAGCTCGGCCAGGGCGACGGGGTGATCCGATCCGGAAATAAATCATACGATTTCCGGATCGGAGTTTCATTGCGGGCGCGGTCTCAGCCCAGCAGGTGTTTCACGCCGTCGCGCTCTTCATGCAATTCCTTGAGCGTGGCATCCATGCGGGCACGAGCGAAATCGCTGATGTCGATGCCCTTGACCATCTGGATTTCACCGTTGTTGCAGGTGACCGGATGGCCGTAGATCACGCCTTCGGCAACGCCATAGCTGCCGTCGGAGGGGATGCCCATGGAGATCCAGTCGCCTTTGGGTGTTCCCATTGCCCAGTCGCGCATATGGTCGATGGCGGCGCTGGCCGCGCTGGCGGCCGAGGAGAGCCCGCGTGCCGCGATGATGGCGGCTCCGCGCTTTTGCACGGTCGGGATGAAATTGGTTTCCAGCCAGGCCTGGTCGTTGATCATGGGCCAAACCTTCTTGCCGTCGGCCTCCGCCTGGAACAGGTCGGGATACTGGGTGGCGGAATGGTTGCCCCACACCGTCATTTTTCTCAGGCTGGTTACCGGTTTTGCGAGTTTGGCGCCGATCTGCGACAGCGCGCGGTTATGGTCCAGGCGCATCATGCCGGTGAACTGCCGCGGCGACAGGCTAGGCGCGTTTTTCATCGCGATCAGCGCGTTGGTGTTGGCCGGATTGCCGACGACCAGCACTTTCACTTTACGGCTCGCCACCGCGTCGAGCGCCTTGCCCTGCGGAACGAAGATCGCGCCGTTGGCTTCCAGAAGATCCTTGCGCTCCATCCCGGCCGTGCGCGGGCGCGCGCCCACCAGGATCGCGAAATCGGCGTCCTTGAACGCCGCCATCGGATCGGCAGAGGGCATCATGCCGGCGAGCAGGGGAAAGGCGCAGTCGTTCAGTTCCATCATCACGCCGGCGAGGGCCTTTTGCGCTTTCTCGTCTGGAATTTCCAGCATTTGCAGAATGACCGGCTGATCCTTGCCCAGCATGTCGCCGGCGGCGATGCGAAACAAAATACTGTAACCGATCTGGCCGGCGGCACCGGTAACTGCGACACGAACGGGTGGTTTGGACATGTTAAAACTCCATTAAATGGTTAGCGGATCGACGGAAAGTGGCAGCTTGCGGGTGGAACGTGTCCGGCGTGGAGAAGGGCAGAGTCGGCGGCTACGCTTAAGTCGCGCTGTACGAACATTGCAGGGCAGGAGGATATCCCCGTTTGGGAGAAAAAATACTAGGTTTAATGCGCCCGAGTGTCAACCGAGTTTTGACACTGTTTTGACAAGGATCAAGCTTCCTGCCTCAGCTTCGCCGCCTACTCCAGCCTTCGCCGTCGCCGATCTTGCGCCAGCCGAATTGGGATATGCAGCTTTGCAAGTCGTATGGACGTATCCGAGTTTTTTGTGCTGAAATGCCGGAATGAACCATCCGGCACCGACATTCAGCCCGCTGTACCGACAGATCAAGGGCTTGATCATGCAGAGCCTGGAATCCCGGGAATGGCGTCCGGGCGAGGCGATTCCGAGCGAGATCGAGCTGGCTGCCCGCTACAAGGTGAGCCAGGGCACGGTAAGGAAGGCAATCGATGAACTCGCCGCCGAAAACCATCTTCTGCGCCGCCAGGGCAAGGGTACCTTCGTCGCAACTCACGACGAGGCGCGTGCCCAGTTCCGATTCCTGCGGCTCACGCCCGACGAAGGGAAGCAGGAATACGCCGCCAGCCGGTTCTTGGACTGCAAACGCGCGCGCGCCAGCGCCGAGATCGCGCGCCTGCTCGAACTGAGAGCCGGTGACGGCGTGGTGCTCATCCGGCGGGTGCTCGATTTTGCCGGCGAGCCCACGGTGTTCGAACAGATCTACCTGTCGGGAACCCTGTTCAAGGACCTTAGCGCAGCGATTTTCAACGAATACAAGGGCTCGATGTACAAGCTGTTCGAGACCGAGTTCGGGACGCGCATGATCCGCGCCGAGGAGAAAATCCGCGCCGTTGCGGCCGACGCGATGGCGGCGGAACTGTTGCGCGTGCCGCGGGATACCCCGCTCTTATGCGTCGAGCGGGTCGCCTTCAGCTACGGCGAAAAGCCGGTGGAATTCCGCCGCGGCTATTATCGAACCGACCGGCACTATTACAAAAACGAACTCGGTTAGCCGATTCGCAGCCAGCCCGGCCGGGCGCCGCAAATCCCACCATGGCCATGCAATCACCGCAGACATTGACGCAAATCAATGTTACCGCGCCAGCTTCGGTGAAAATCGGGCATGGCTGAGGCGGGGCGGGGTACGCAAATGAGCGCGCAAGAGCTGAACCGCTTGCGCTGGCAATGCCGCCGCGGTTTGCTTGAACTGGAGCTGCTGCTGGGGCGCTTTCTCGATAGGCACGGCGACCGTTTGCAGGGCGAGCAACTGGCATCGTTCAAGACCCTATTGGATTATACTGATGCCGACTTGTGGGACTTGATCCGCGCGCGCGCCGAGTGCCGCGATCCGCGGCTCGCGCAGGTGCTGGGATGGATGCGTAAGGACTTGAGCTGCGCCGGTTCCGGTTTTGCTTATTCAACTAAGGCGAAGGAGACAATGATGGAGTCGAAAGGTAAGGCCACGCTCACTTACGGCGAGGGCAAGTCGATTGATTTTCCCGTGTTCAAGGGCAGCGTCGGCCCCGATGTCATCGATATCCGCACGCTCTACGGCAAGACCGGCATGTTCACCTACGACACGGGGTTCCTGTCGACAGCGGCCTGCAGTTCGAAGATCACCTACATCGACGGAGACAAGGGCGAACTGAGATATCGCGGCTATCCGATCGAACAGATCGCAGGGCATTGCGACTTCCTCGAAACCTGCTATCTGCTGCTGTATGGCGAGTTGCCGAACAAGGCGCAGAAGGAGGAATTCGTTGACCTGGTGACGCATCACACCATGGTGAATGAGCAGATGCAGTTTTTCATGCGCGGTTTCCGCCGCGACGCGCACCCGATGGCGGTGTTGACCGGACTGGTGGGCGCCATGTCCGCCTTCTATCACGACTCGCTCGACATCAACGATGCGAAGGACCGCGACATCTCGGCGCTGCGGCTGATCGCGAAGATGCCGACGCTGGTCGCAATGTCGTACAAATACTCCATGGGGCAGCCGTATATCTATCCGCGCAACGATCTGTCTTACACGGCCAATTTCTTGCGCATGATGTTCGGCACGCCGTGCGAGGAATACAAACCCAGTGACGTTGTAGTGCGCGCGCTGGACCGCATCTTCATCCTGCATGCCGATCACGAACAGAACGCCTCGACCTCGACGGTACGGCTGTGCGGTTCGTCGGGAACGAATCCGTTTGCGGCGATCGCGGCCGGCGTCGCCTGCCTGTGGGGTCCGGCGCACGGCGGCGCGAATGAAGCATGCCTGAACATGCTGCAGCAACTCCAGGCGCAGGGCGGCGCGGCCAAACTCGGCGAATTCGTCGCTAAGGTGAAGGACCCGAACTCCGGCGCGCGCCTCATGGGCTTCGGGCACCGCGTGTACAAGAACTACGATCCGCGCGCCAAGCTCATGCGCGAAACCTGCTACGAGGTGCTGGGCGAGCTGGGCCTGGAAAATGACCCCTTGTTCAAGCTGGCCATGTCGCTGGAAAAGGTGGCGCTCGAAGACGATTATTTCGTCAAGCGCAAACTCTACCCGAACGTCGACTACTACTCGGGCATCGTGCAGAAGGCGCTCGGCATTCCGGTGTCGATGTTTACAGGCATATTCTCGCTTGCGCGGACGGTGGGCTGGATCGCGCAGTGGCAGGAAATGATCACCGATCCGGAGTATAAGATCGGCCGGCCGCGTCAACTCTACAACGGCCCCACCCAGCGTGACGTCAAGCCTGTCGACAAACGCTGAAAACACTGACAAGATAAAGCTGTACCGGGAAGGGTACGCAGGGGGCGCCAGGCATGCCCGGCGCTTCTTCGTGGCCTGCTTGTTTTTTGTGTTTGTCGATCTTCATTTCACTTTAGGTGGGCTGCCGCGATGATGAAGCAATTGCAGAGCAACTCTTACCTGTTCGGCGGCAATGCCCCGTATATCGAGGACCTGTACGAGTCCTACCTGGACAATCCGGGTTCGGCGCCGGAGCAGTGGCGCGAGTACTTCGATCAACTGCAGCTCGTACCCGGCCCGGGCAAGGGCGCCGAGGACCGCGATGTGGCGCATGCGCCCATCATCGAAGCCTTCGCCCTGCGCGCCAAACAAGGCACGCTGCGGCCGGCGGCGACGCAGACCGACCTGACGGTTGCGCGCAAGCAAGTCTATGTGCAGCAGTTGATCGCCGCTTACCGTGTGCTCGGTTCGCGCTGGGCCCAGTTGGACCCGCTCAAGCGGCAGGAGCGTCCGCAGATTCCCGAGCTCGAACCGGCGTTCTACGATTTGACCGAGACCGACATGGAAACGCAGTTCGATGCCGCCAGTCTGTACTTCGGCCGGGAGCGCATGACCCTGCGCGAGATCATAAAGGGCTTGCGCCAGACCTATTGCGGCTCGGTCGGAATCGAATACATGTACATCAGCGACCCGGCGCAAAAGCGCTGGCTGCAGCAGCGCTTC
>SCTX01000112.1 GCA_004298385.1 Betaproteobacteria bacterium
ACGATTTGAGTAAAAATCGGCGTGGCCAGGGCGATGAGCTGGATCGCAAACGAAGCCAACATTACGTCGCGCCAGATATTCTTGTGCTTGAGCAGCTCGGGAATGAACCAGGAAAAACCGAAGGAACTCTGCCGCCCGGCGACCGCGTCCGCGTCGGATAAGGGCTTAGGCTGCGGCGCAAACAGCATCAACTCGCCTGCATAGCGCAGGTTGAATTCCTCCGTGGTCAGCGTGGCGCCGGAGGCGGTGCCCGGCTCTACCATCACGATACTTTCGGCCGTAGCCTTGACGACTATTGCCAACAGATGCTGCGGTTTGGTGTCGATTCTTCTTTGCCCCGCTTCCGTTCCGGCTTCTCCAGGGAGTTCGGCGTTCGCGTCGGACGGCCTGAGTACAGCCACGCATGGTAGTGGCACTTTTTGGATTTCGTTCGCGGCGCCCGCATGCCGTTGCGCCTTTAGCCCCAATGCGGCGGCGGCCTGGACCAAAGTTGCGAGGCTATGCGGCGGAGGGAATTGCTGTGCTACGAGTTCGGCGGCAAAAGGGATACGGTTGAGCCGGCTGATGGCGCCGAGGGCCCAGACGAAATGCAGGTTAGCCAAAGGCAATTCGAGAGACATCGACGCCCTCTCGCAAAATTATCGCCAGGACCCCAATTTTTTCAGGTTAGCAAGAAACATTTCCGATGACAAACCATCATCGATTCAGCCTTGAGAAATTCGTTTAAAACAAAGTGCGAAGCGCCGGATTCTTCACTAGGTTTGTTTTGTAAATCCGCTTTCGGTTTGGGTAACAACAACATCGGAAGTTATTGATTGCACTTGCGACGCGCACAAGTCTTGCCGGATCCAGGCTCTGTGATTGGCATGTCTCAACAATGTTGACACACACTGTCGACCAGGTTAATCTTCGTTTTCAAGCGCCTCGCAAACCGACGTCGCAATCAAAAAAGGAGCCTTTGCATGAAAGTCCTGGTCAAGAAGTGGGGCAATAGTGCGGCGGTTCGCATTCCGGCTTCGGTGATGGGGGCTGCGCATCTGAATCTGGACCAGCCAGTCGATGTAAAGGAAGAGAACGGCCGCATTGTGATTGAACCCGAGCGGACCAAGGTCTTTTTGCTGAAAGACCTCTTGGATGGAATCACCTCCTCGAACCTGCATGACTCGGTCGACACGGGATCGGCGGTGGGCCGAGAGGTTTGGTAATGGCCCGCTCCTATGTTCCGGCGATGGGAGACGTCGTGTGGTTGGAGTTTTCGCCGCAAGCGGGGCACGAACAGGCTGGACATCGACCGGCCCTGGTTCTCAGCCCGGCGAGCTACAACCGCAGGACAGGAATGATGATCTGCTGCCCGATGACGACGCAAATCAAAGGCTATCCATTCGAGGTCATCGTCAGCAAGAATCCCCCGTGCGCGATCCTTTCGGATCAGGTAAAAAGCCTCGACTGGCGGGCGCGGCGGACCAAGCGGAAAACTTCTGTCGGGGCGGAAATCTTGGACGAGGTTCGCGGAAAACTCGGAGCGCTTATCGGTACTTGATCGACACCGGTATCGAAATCGATCATTGGTCGGCCCGGGCGCGGACCACCTATCTACCGCTGCCCATGCAATCCCCCAAACTGAATTTCCAGTCGGGCATGACAAGTCCGAAAGCGCTTTGCACTTTGGCATTGGACAGCACCGAATTGCGCGGCCGTTGCGCAGGCGTCGGGTATTGCTCGGTCGTGATGGCCTTGAGCACGGGCACGCGGGCGAGGGCGAACTCGGACTCGCCCGGCCGCGCGCTGGCGGCATGAGCAAGGATCGCCGCGGCAAACCCATGCCATGACGTTTGTCCGGCCGCGGTCAGGTTGTAGATGCCGCGTTGCCCGGCGCAGGCCTCGCGAAACGCCGGTTTGCCGTAGCCGAGGTGCTCGAGCATGCCGCCGGTGGCCTCGGCGATCGCGCGGCTCCAGGTAGGGGCGCCGACCTGATCGTCCACGATCGAGAGCGTCTCGCGTTCCTGCGCCAGGCGCATGATGGTCAGCAGAAAATTCTTGCCACGCCCGCCGTAGACCCAGCTCGTGCGCAGGATCAGGTGCGGCACGTCCACTGCCTGGATCGCGCGATCTCCCGCGAGCTTGGTCCTGCCGTAGGCACTGAGCGGCCGCGGTTCGTCTTCCTCGGTGTAGGGCGCGGCCTTGGCGCCGTCGAACACGTAGTCGGTGGAGTAGTGGATCAGCGTGGCGCCCGCGCGTTTCGCCTCCTCGGCGAGGATGCCGGGGGCGACGCCATTGATCGCGAGCGCGAGCTCGGGCTCGGATTCGGCCTGGTCCACCGCGGTGTAGGCGGCCGCGTTGGCGATCAGGTCGGGAGCGCTCTCGCGTACTACGCGGCGGATCGAATCGGCATTGGCCAGGTCGATCTCGCCCACGTCCACTGCGATCACCTGCCCGAGCCGCGCCAATCGCCGCTGCAACTCGAACCCGACTTGCCCGTTCTTGCCGATGACGAGGATCCGGCTCAATCGAATACCTCGGCCTCGGACAACCGCTTTCCGGCCCGGTCCTTGACCGCCAGGATGGGCTCGCCCGCGAGCGGCCAGGCGATGGCGAGGTCCGGATCGTTCCACAGCAGGGTGCGTTCGTGCTGCGGCGCCCAGTAGTCGGTGGTCTTGTAAAGGAAATCGGCGTAATCGGAGAGCACGGAAAAACCATGCGCCAAACCCGGGGGTATCCATATCATCTTCTTGTTTTCGGCCGACAGGTGGACGCCGACCCATTGGCCGAAGGTGGGCGAGCTGCGGCGGATGTCCACGACGACGTCGAAAATCTCGCCCGCCACCGCGCGCACGAGTTTGCCCTGGGGCTGCTGGATCTGATAATGCAGGCCGCGCACGGTGTTCCTGACCGAGCGCGAATGATTGTCTTGCACGAATCTTGGCGTCATCGCGGTGGCCACGGCAAATGCGCGCTCGTTGAAGCTCTCGAAAAAGAAGCCGCGCTCATCGGAGAACACCCTGGGTTCGATCACCAGCACATCGGCAATCGCGGTCGGCGTCACCCGCATCAGAACACCCGGTCGTGCAGAACGCTGAGCAGATACTGGCCGTAGCTGTTCTTCAACATCGGCGCGGCCAGGCGCTCCAACTGCCCGGCGTCGATGTAACCGAGGCGGTAGGCGATTTCCTCGACGCAGGCGATCTTGAGGCCCTGGCGTGTTTCGATGATGCGGATGAAGTTCGACGCTTCGAGCAGGGATTCGTGCGTGCCGGTATCGAGCCAGGCCGTGCCGCGGCCCATGACCTCGACGTTGAGCTGCCCCTGCTCCAGATAGCGGCGGTTCAAATCGGTGATTTCCAGTTCGCCCCGCGCCGAGGGTTTGAGCGCGCGCGCGAGCTCGACCACCTGAGCGTCGTAAAAATACAGTCCGGTCACGGCGTAGCGCGACTTAGGCTGCTTGGGCTTTTCCTCGATGGAAAGCACCTTGCGCGCCTCGTCGAACTCGACCACGCCATAGCGTTCGGGGTCGTGCACCGCATAGGCAAAGGCCGTGGCCCCTTTCGATCTGGCCACGGCGGCATGCAGGTTCGACACCAGGTCGGTGCCGTGAAAAATATTGTCGCCGAGGATCAGCGCCGAGCGCTGGCCCGCGATGAACGCGGCGCCGATGACAAGGGCCTGCGCGATGCCCTCGGGCACCGGCTGCACCGCGTAGGAGATCGCGATCCCCCATTTCGAGCCGTCGCCAAGCAGTTGTTCGAAGCGCGGCGTGTCCTCGGGCGTGGAAATCACCAGGATGTCGCGCACGCCCGCCAGCATCAGCGTCGACAGCGGGTAATAGATCATCGGCTTGTCGTAGATCGGCAGCAGTTGCTTGGACACGGCATGCGTCACCGGATACAGCCTCGTCCCCGAACCGCCCGCGAGGATGATTCCCTTCATGCGGCCACCTCCGGGGTCAGATCCCCGGCTCGCGCCGGGGCCCCTCCTCCGCCCTTCGGCGGCCCCTGCTCCCTGCTCATGCCGCCCCCCTTTCCTGATAATTCGCGCTCACCCATTTCTGATACGCGCCCGAGGTCACCGAACGCGTCCATTCCGCATGGGCGAGGTACCAGCCGACGGTCCTGCGTATGCCGCCGGCAAAACTCTCGGCGGCTTGCCAGCCGAGTTCGCGCCGGATCTTGCCGGCGTCGATGGCATAACGCCGGTCATGGCCGGGCCGGTCCTTGACGTAGCTGATGAGCGACGCGTACCGCGTCGCCGCGGGTCGCAGTTCGTCCAGCACGGCGCAAAGCGTCTGCACGACTTCGAGATTGTTCTTTTCGCTGTTGCCGCCGATGTTGTAGACCGCTCCGGGCTGTCCCGCCTCCAGCACCTTGCGGATGCCGCTGCAATGATCGTCCACATAGAGCCAGTCGCGCACATTGAGCCCGTCGCCATAGACCGGGATGGCCTTGCCCGCAAGCGCGTTCAGGATCACGAGCGGTATGAGCTTCTCGGGGAACTGAAACGGGCCGTAGTTGTTGGAGCAGTTGGTGGTGAGCGTCGGCAGGCCGTAGGTATGGTAGTACGCGCGCACCATGTGGTCGGCCGCCGCCTTGGAAGCGGCGTACGGGCTGTTCGGCGCGTAGGCCGTGGTTTCGCGAAACGGCGCGTCGCCGGCGGCTAGCGATCCGTAGACCTCGTCGGTGGAAATTTGCAGAAAGCGAAAACCGCGCTTCGCTTCTCCGGCGAGCCCGCTCCAATAGGCGCGCACCGCTTCCAGCAGGTTGAACGCGCCGTGAATATTGGTGCGCACGAACTCGGCCGGCCCGAGTATGGAGCGGTCCACGTGGCTTTCGGCGGCGAAGTTGAGCACGGCGCGCGGCCGGTGCGCGCGCAGCAGTTGCGCCACCAGCTCGGCGTCGTCGATGTCGCCGCGGACGAAAACGTGCCGCGCATCGCCGCGCAGGCTGTCGAGGTTGCGCAGATTGCCGGCATAGGTGAGCTTGTCGAGATTGACGACGGGCTCTGCGTGCGCCGCCAGCCATTGCAGTACGAAATTGGAGCCGATGAAGCCGGCTCCGCCGGTAACAAGAATCAAGTTACGCTCCGCGCGGATAAACAGCCGGCATTATAGCTTTAGCCGAAGGGCGATTGCTTTCGGATTCTTACGCCGTGTAATTCCGCGTGAGATACCCGACGAGCCAGATCGAACCGACGCCAAGCGCGATCAGCAGTGACTGCGACAGCGTGGCCTTGAGCTCGGGGCGCTGGTGCAGTCCCGGGATCAGGTCGGCCACCGCGACGTAGACCATGCTGGCGGCGGCGAGCGCGACGATGCTCTGCACCCATTCCTGCAGCGTCTGCAGCGCGTAGTAGCCGAGCAGCCCGCCGGCGAACATGGCGAAGCTCGACGCGAGGTTGAGCATGAACGCCCGCATGCGGCTATAGCCGGAGTGCAGCAGGATCAGGAAATCACCCACTTCCTGCGGAATCTCGTGCGCGATCACGGCGAGCGCGGTGACGATGCCGAGCTGGGTGTCCTGCATGAACGCCGCCGCGATGAGGATGCCGTCGACGAAATTGTGGAAACTGTCGCCGATGAGAATCAGCATGCCGCTGCGGCCGTGGTCGTGCGCGTCGGCGCGCTGGTCGTGGACCTCGCAGTCCTCGACGTGGCAGTGGCGCCACAGCACCAGCTTTTCCAGGACGAAAAAAACGAGAATCCCGCCAAGCACGGTGGCGGCAACGCTGCGCGCGCTCGCGGCGCCCTCGAGCGCGTGCGGCAGCAACTCCAGGAATGCCGCTCCGAGCAGGGCGCCGATGGCGTAGCTGACCAGCATCGGCACCCAGGCGGCGCGCGCGGTCAGCACGAACAGCGCCGCGCAGGCGACCGACAGCACGCCGCCCAGCAGGCTTGCCGCGCTGATCCAGGCCAGGGTGGACATGTTCAAGCTTCGATCCAGACGAGGCTCGCCATGCGCCCGGTGGCGCCGTCGCGGCGATAAGAATAAAAGCGCTCGCGCTCGGTGTATGTGCAATAGCCGCCGCCGTAGATCCTCTCCACGCCGCCGCGCGCGAGACGCCGGCGCGCCAGCGCGTACAGGTCGGCGTAGAACTTGCCCGGCTTGCCCGGCGCAAACGCGGCTGCGGACTCGGGGTCGCCCCCCAGGTCGGCCGCGATGAAAGCCGCGCGCACCTCTGCGCCGACTTCGTAGGCCGCGGGTCCGATCGCAGGCCCGAGGTAGGCGAGCAGCGCCTGCGGCGGCCGATCCATGGCCCGCAGCGTCTGTTCGATCACGCCGAAACAAAGCCCGCGCCAGCCGGCATGTGCAACTGCCACGACGGTCCCCTCCTTGTCGCACAGGAGCAGCGGCAGGCAGTCCGCGCTAAGCGCCGCGCATACCGTGCCCGGCCGGCGCGCAACCGCCGCATCGGCTTCGGGGCTGCCTTCCGTGGCGTCGGCCTCTGCCACCGTCGTTCCATGCGCCTGCCGCAGCCACAGCGGCTCAGCCGGCAGCCAGCGCCTCAGGCTGGCTCGGTTGCGCGTCACCGCCTCGACCTCGTCGCCCGAGCCGTGGCCCAGGTTGAGGCCGGCATAAGCGCCACGACTCACGCCGCCCGCGCGCGTGGTGATGAGCGCGCGCACGTTCGGCGGTGCGGGCCAATCGGGCTCGATCCAGCCGTGGGCGCTCATGCCGCGATGACCCTTAGCAGTTCCCGCATGTCCTGTGGAATCGGCGCTTCCCATTGCATGCGCACGCCGCTCGCCGGATGCACCAGACCGAGACGGCAGGCGTGCAAGGCCTGACGCTTGAAGCTCGCCAACAGTCCAACCGTGGGTCCCGCCCCGACCCGGCGCCCTGCGCGGTAGACGGGATCTCCCACCAGAGGATGGCCGATCGACTGCAGGTGCACGCGGATCTGGTGCGTGCGCCCGGTATCGAGGCTGCATTCGAGCAGGGTCGCCCGGGCGTAGCGCTCGAGCACGCGGTAATGGGTGCGCGCCTCCCTGCCAAGCTCGGTCACCGCCATGCGCGTGCGCTGAGTCCGGTGCCGACCTATGGGCGCGTCCACCGAACCGTCCCGCGCCACCACGCCGTGCACCAGCGCGAGATACTGGCGCGCAACGGTGCGCGCCTGCAACTGCCGCACCAGATCGGTCTGCGCCTCCAGCGTCTTGGCCACGACCAGAAGGCCGCTGGTGTCCTTGTCCAGGCGATGTACGATGCCCGCGCGCGGGATGCCGGCGAGCGGCGGGCGATGGTACAGGAGGCCGTTGAGCAGCGTGCCCTGCCGGTTGCCGCTGCCCGGATGCACCACCAGCCCGGCCGGCTTGTCGAGCACCAGCAAGGCGGCATCCTCGTGCACGATATCGAGTTCGATTGCCTCGGCCTCGGCGGCCGCGTCCCGGGCCTCGGGCTCGAGCGCGAGCGAAACGCGCTCCCCGCCCCAGACCTTGCACTTGGCATCGACCGCGTCATGATCGAGCTTCACCCGCCCCTGTTTGACCCAGGCGGCGAGCCGGCTCCTCGAATGCTCCGGGAACATCCGCGCCAGGGCCTGGTCGAACCGCAATCCGGCACAATCGGCGGGGACACGCCGCTCGCGGTCCTCGACTGCGTTATAATTTTGCGTTTCCTTAATTTCCGTGCCTGCCATCATGAAACGTAGTTTAGCGGTAATTCTGACCCTGCTGTTGTGTGCCTGCGGCTTGATCCCCGACGTGAAGGACGAAACCGCGGGCTGGTCCGCCGACAAGCTCTACGCGGAAGCCAAGGACGAGATTTCGAAAAGCGGCTATGCCAACGCGATCAAGTATCTGGAGAAGCTCGAAGCCCGCTACCCCTACGGCCGCTACGCGCAGCAAGCGCAGATCGAGTTGGCCTACGTCTACTTCAAGGAGGGCGAGCACGCGTCGGCCATTGCCGCGTGCGAGCGCTTCCTCAAGCTGCATCCGAATCACCCCAACGTGGATTACATCTACTACCTGAAAGGCCTGGTCAATTTCAACGAGGATCTGGGGCTATTGGGCAAGGTCAGCAGGCAGGACCTCTCCGAGCGCGACCCCAAGGCCGCGCGCGATTCCTTCGACGCATTCAAGGAACTGGTCAGCCGCTACCCCGACAGCAAGTACACCCCGGATGGGATTGAGCGCATGAAGTACCTGGTGAACGCGCTTGCCTCGCACGAAGTCCACGTGGCGCGCTATTACATGAAGCGCGGCGCCTATGTCGCGGCGGTGAACCGCGCGCAGTACACGCTGCTGAACTACGCGCAGGCGCCAGCCGTCGAAGAAGCGCTGTTCGTCATGGTGAAAGCCTACGATGCCTTGGGCATGAGCGATTTGCGCGACGACGCCGACCGCGTAATGCACAAGAACTTTCCCGACAGCGCCTATTTCAAAGGGGCGCCCGGCAAGAAAGACCCGTGGTGGATGTTATGGGGAAACGCGTGGTAGGGGCGGACCGACGGTTTTCCAATCAAACCCGGTAATACGAACGATACCATTCGACGAAGCGCCCGATGCCGACTTCGATCGGCGTGGCCGGCTTGAATCCTACCGCTGCCTCGAGCCGCGATACGTCGGCGATGGTCTCGGGCACATCCCCGGCCTGCAGCGGCAGCAGATCCAGTATCGCTTTCTTGCCCAGGCACTGCTCGAGCACTTCGATATAGCGCATGAGCTTCACCGGCTGGTTGTTGCCTAAGTTGTAGATCCGGTAGGGCGCATTGCTGCTCGACGGAGTCGGCGCGAGCGCCGTCCAGGCCGGGTTCGGTCGCGCGGGTCGGTCCATCACCCTCGCCACGCCTTCGACGATGTCATCCACGTAAGTGAAGTCGCGCACCATGTCGCCGCGATTGAACACCGGTATCGCCTCGCCGGCGAGCATGCCGCGCGTGAACTTGAACAGCGCCATGTCCGGCCGCCCCCATGGACCGTACACGGTGAAAAAGCGCAAACCGGTACAAGGCAGGCGATACAGATGGGCGTAACTATGCGCCACCAGCTCGTTCGCCTTCTTCGTCGCCGCATAGAGCGACACCGGGTGATCGATATTGTCGTCCTCGGCGAACGGCAGCTTGGCGTTCGCGCCGTAAACGGAACTCGACGAAGCGAACACGAAGTGCCCGACGCTGGAGCGGCGCGCGCCTTCGATGACGTTGGCAAACCCTACCAGGTTGGCGTCGATGTAAGCGCTCGGGTTTTCGATCGAATAGCGCACCCCGGCTTGAGCGGCGAGGTGCATCACGGCATCGAACCTGCGCTCGGCGAACAGCCGGGCGATGCGCCCGCGCTCGACGATGTCGGCGCATTCGAATTCGAAACCGGGGTAGGCACGCAAGCGCGCCAGCCGCGCTTCTTTCAGCTTGACATCGTAATAGTCGTTGAGATTGTCCAGCCCGACGACGCGGTCACCCCGTTCCAGCAGCCGCAGCGCGAGAGTCGAACCGATGAAGCCGGCAGCGCCTGTTACGAGTATGTTCATGTCATTTCACCGCCGCTATTCTACCGGAGCGGCGGCGAAGAACTCCGTCACCTCGTCGAGCACGCGCGTGCGCCGCATCGCCGGCAGGCTCATCCAGATGCGCCGCCCATAGTGCTTGCTGATGAGCCGCGGGTCGCAGATCATGAGCACGCCGCGATCGATTTCGTCGCGGATCAGGCGCCCGGCGCCCTGCTTCAGGCTGATCGCCGCGCGCGGAAGCTGGTACTCCATGAAGGCGTTCTTGCCTTGTTTGTTCAGATATTCGATGCGGGCGGCGAGCACCGGATCGTCGGGCGGCGCGAACGGCAGCTTGTCTATCACCACCAGCGACAGCGCTTCGCCGCGCACATCCACCCCTTCCCAGAAGCTCTGGCTCGCCACCAGCACCGCGTTGCCCAGCCGCCGGAAACGCTCGAGCAACTCGCTGCGGCTACCCTCGCCCTGCAACAGCAACGGGTAGTCCACGCCGCCCGCTTCGAAGCGCTGCTGCAGCAGCTCGTGCGCGCGGCGCATCGCGCGCAAGGTGGTGAACAGCAGGAAAGCGCGGCCGCGGCTGGCTTCGATCACCGGCCAGGCCGCCTTGACCACCGCGGCGGTGTGCGCCGCATCGTTAGGCTCGGGCAGGCCCTCGGGCACATACAGCAGCGCCTGTTCCGGGTAATTGAACGGACTGTCCCAACACGCCGTGCGCGCCGCATCCAGGCCCATCTCGCCGGTGTAATGGGCGAAATCGCGGTTCACGGCGAGTGTCGCCGAGGTGAAAATCCAGGCGCGCGGATGGCCCTGCAACTGCTTGCGGAAGATCTCGGCGATGTCCAGCGGCGCCGCGTTCAACTGGAAACTGGCGCTGTAGGTTTCGGTCCAGCGCACCATGCCCTCGGGCTCCGCGGCTAGCCAGCGCTCGAGCCGGGAGTGCAAATCGAGCGCACGCCGCCAACAGTTCGCGAGACCTTCGGCTCGCTGCGCCTGCGCTTCCAGCAGCTTCGACAGTTGCTTCAGCCTGTCCTCCAGAAGGGCAAGCGTCTCGCTGAACGCCTTCTTCGCCGTCGCCGCGGCATAGTTAAGGCGCGCGCTATCGAGCGGCAGCGCGAGCCGCGCATCGCGGCTCGCCTTCTCTACGGCGGCCACGGCCGGACGCAGCTCGGGCACGTCGCCGGCGCCGGCGATCGCCTCCACCAGCGTGTCGCGGCACAGATCGAGCAGTTGGCCCGAGCTCAGATTCTCGCCGAAAAACAGCGTCGCCGTTTCCGGCAACTGATGCGCCTCGTCGAATATCACGGCGTTGCAGGCCGGCAGCAGCTCGGCCATGCCCTCGTCTTTGAGCATCACGTCGGCGAAAAAAAGATGATGGTTGACCACGACGATATCGGCGTTCTGCGCTTCGCGCCGCGCCGCCATGACGAAACAGTCCTTGTACTGCCGGCAATCCTGGCCCAGGCAATTCTCGCGCGTCGAGGTCGCCGACTGCCAGGCGGCCGCATTCTCGGGGACGTCGGCGAGTTCCGCCCGGTCGCCGGTCCTGCTCACTTCGGCAAAGCGCGCGATCTTGCGCAAATGCGCCACGTCCTCGCGGCTGGAGAAGCGTCCGTCTTTGATCGCGCCCTCCAGGTGATGGTGGCAGACATAATTGGCGCGTCCCTTGAGTAGCGCCGTGCTGAGCGGAACCCGCAGCGCATCGCGCACCGTCGGCAGATCGCGCTTGTAGAGTTGGTCCTGCAGGTTCTTGGTGCCGGTGGAAATAATGACCTTGCCGCCCGCGAGCAACGCCGGCACCAGGTAGGCGAAAGTCTTGCCGGTGCCGGTGCCGGCTTCGGCTACCAGCAGGCTGTTGTCCCGCATCGCCTGGGCGATGGCCTGCGCCATCTCGACTTGCTGCCGGCGCAGGCGATAGCCGGGGATGGCGCGGCTAAGCGCGCCGTCGGCGCCGAACACGGCCTCGAGCTGGTCATCGGCGGGAATAGGCATGAATGCGGAATCTCCGGTTGAGTCAGTTATGAATCAAGTGGCGGCACAATTGGCGAAGAATCCCGGTTCTCTTGGGTTTCAGTAGGCGCCCCGATGTATCGGGAGACGATGGACGCATAACAAGCCTGTTCGCTTCTGGCTTGTCCGGCTTAGGGAGACGACAGTATCCGCTTCACGCCTGATGCGGTCGCCGGTCGCGCTCCTGTAGTGTCAATATTTCTTTACTTTCTCATAGATATCTTCTAGATTACTTCAATGCGGAAGCATAATCTACTGTTTCTTATCGGTTTCATTGCCTTGATCCTGAGCGGATGCGCAAGCAAGCCGGTGCGCCTGCTGGAGACCGAGACCGAGCCGGCGGCCGCCACGGCTCCGGTGATCCATGCGAACGACAGGGCGAGCAGCATCGCCTTGCAGGCCCTGGCGCATCTCGGCACGCCTTACCGGGTGGGCGGCTTATCGCCGCAGACCGGCTTCGACTGCAGCGGCCTGGTAGCGTACGTGTATCGGGAAGGCGCGGGCCTGGCCCTGCCGCGCAATACCTTCGATCTTGCCGTCCTCGGCCAAGCGGTCGAGCGCGCCGCGCTCAGACCCGGCGACCTGGTGTTCTACAACACTCAGCGACGCGAGTACTCGCACGTCGGCATCTACCTGGGCGAGGACCGTTTCATCCACGCCCCGGCAAGCGGCGGTGAAGTCCGCGTGGAAAGCCTGCGCGCCGACTACTGGATGCGGCGTTACAACGGCGCGCGCCGCGTCATTGTCCCGCCCGGGTAACGCGCCATTCCCGTTTGTCCTCCAAGATAAGAAAAGGGCCAAGGGCAGGATCCTTTCTTTCCCGCCCCGGCCTCATTTTGCAGCAGATTCTCACGAGTTCGGATTGTCCAAGTTGAAGATCACCGGGACGTCGATGCTGAATTCGCGACCGCGCAAGCTCACCGGAATCGGCACCGTGGTCTTGCCTTTCTTGAGCATGTCCAGCGCCTGGTTATCCAGGATCTCGTGGCCGCTGCCGGTCTTGATCGAGGCGTTGGCGAGCATGCCGTTGGCGCCGATCACCATGTGCACCTCCACCTTGCCCTGCCAACCCTTCTCCATGGCAATCGCCGGATAACGCTTGTAGCGCCTGGTTGCCACGATCAAAGCCAGGCGGTATTGCTCAAGCGTTCCTTTGTCCGCCTCGTTGCCGGACTTGGCGGCGGCCTCGGTCGCGGGGATGCCGGCGGGCGCCTGAGGCGCCGTCCTGGCTAGGACAGAAGCCGCGGGCTGCGTGCTCGAAGCCGCCGAGCCGGGCGCCGCCGTCGGGGGCTCAGGCGGCGGAGCCTTTGCCGGTTCGGCAGGTGCGGTCTTTTGCGCGGCCGGTGTCGGAGCAGCCGCGGGCTTGGTCAATGCCGGACGCGGCGCTGAAACCGGTTCGGGAGGCGGCGGCGGCGCAAGGGTTGGCTGCGGCGGCTGCACGGGTGCATGCGGCGCCGCGGCCAAAGGCGCCAGCGTTGCCGTCAATACCAACAGCGTCTTGACCGGCGGCGCCGGCGTGTCTCCTCGGGACATGCCTAGCAACACCAGTGCATGCAGCGCGATCGAGGCCAACACGCACCGGAACAAAGCGCTCTCTTCGGTGAACGGTCGAACGAGCCCTGCGGTAACGGCTGAAGAGGACATGGGTCAAGAATAGCCGAAGGGCGGCCGAAACCAATTAAAAAAGCGGCCGCCGGTCGCTATTTTAATTGGCGGAAAGGGTGGGATTCGAACCCACGGTACGGAAAACCGTACACCGGATTTCGAGTCCGGCGCTTTCGACCACTCAGCCACCTTTCCGGGCCGCGTCCCCCCGAGGGGACTTCCGTCGGGGCGTATTTTACCAGCAAGCCCATTGCCCGGACAGACGGGAATTCAGCTTAGGCGTTCTATCTTCTCCAACCCGCCCATATGGCCTCGAAGCGCCGCCGGCACCGACACGCTGCCGTCGGCATTCTGATAGTTCTCCAGCACCGCGACCAAGGTGCGCCCTACCGCCAGTGCGGATCCGTTCAAGGTATGCACCAGCTCGGGTTTGCCCTTCTCATTGCGAAAGCGCGCCTGCATGCGCCGCGCCTGGAAGGCCTCGAAATTGCTGCATGAGGAAATCTCGCGGTAGGCGTTCTGCCCGGGCAGCCACACCTCGAGGTCGTAGGTCTTGGCGGCGGAAAAACCCATGTCGCCGGCGCACAGCGCCATCACGCGGTAAGGCAGTTCCAGCTTTTGCAGGATCGTCTCCGCATGGCCAGTCAACTCCTCCAGGCCGGCGTAGGATTTTTCCGGCTGGATGATCTGCACCAGCTCGACTTTGTCGAACTGATGCTGGCGTATCATGCCGCGCGTGTCCTTGCCGTAGGAGCCGGCCTCGCTCCTGAAGCAGGGCGTGTGGCAGACGAATTTGAGCGGCAGCAGCGCGAGCGGCACGATCTCGTCGCGCACGATGTTGGTGACCGGCACTTCGGCGGTCGGTATAAGGTAAAGATTCTTTTGCCGCGGAGACGAAACCGAGGTCGCGCCCTGTTTTAGGACTTCTTCCGCCTCGTTGGGCGCGGGATCTTCAAGACCGAATGGAACTCTAAATAGATCCTCCTCGAATTTCGGCAATTGCCCGGTGCCGCGCAGGCTCGCCGCGTTGACGAGGTAAGGCGCATAGACCTCGGTGTAGCCATGCTCGCGCGTATGTACGTCGAGCATGAACTGCGCTAGTGCACGGTGCAGGCGCGCGAGCGGTCCGGTCATGAGCGTAAAGCGCGCGCCGCTGATCTTGGTGGCGGTGGCGAAATCGAGCATCCCCAGCGCTTCGCCCAGATCGACATGATCCTTCACCGCAAAATCGAACTGCCGCGGCGTGCCGTAGCGGCGCACTTCGGCGTTGTCTTCCGCCGATTGGCCCGGCGGAACGCTCGCATGCGGCAGGTTGGGTATCAGCAGCAGGAAATCCTGCAGCCTCGCCTGGACCTGAAGCAGTTTTGCTTCCAGGGACTGCAGCTCGGCGTTGGCCCCACTTGCCGCGCTCATCAGCGCCGATACATCTTCACCATTGCCCTTCGCCTGGCCGATGCGCTTCGCCAGGCTGTTGCGCGCGGCCTGAAGTTCCTGGGTACGCGTCTGCACCAGCTTGCGCTCCTGCTCCAGCGCCTGGAACGCCGCGCCATCGAGATGGAAGTGGCGCAGCGCGAGCCGATTCGCGACGCTTTCAGGATCGTTACGCAATGATTGAATATCGAGCATGGAAGGATCTAAGGAATCCGCGTTAAGACTTCTTCGCTTTTCTGTCGAGCTCGCGCAGATAGGCAAGCTTCTCCGATATCCTCCCCTCCAGGCCGCGCGGCGTCGGCCGGTACCAATTCACCTCGGGCATGCCTTCTGGAAAATAATGTTCGTCCGCGGCATAGGCATCCGGCTCGTCGTGGGCGTAGCGGTATTCGCGCCCATAGCCCAGTTCCTTCATCAGCTTGGTCGGTGCGTTGCGCAGATGTTCCGGCACCAGCCGCGATTTGTCTTGTCCGACGAACGCACGGGCGTCATTATACGCCACGTACACCGCGTTCGATTTCGCCGCGCAGGCGAGATAGATCACCGCCTCGGCCAGCGCCAGTTCGCCCTCGGGCGAGCCCAGCCGCTCGTAGGTCTCGCAGCTATCCAGCGCGAGGCGCAGCGCGCGCGGGTCGGCGAGGCCCACGTCTTCCATCGCCATGCGCACCAGCCGCCGGCCGACGTACAGCGGATCGGCGCCGCCGTCGAGCATGCGTACCATCCAGTACAAGGCGGCGTCTGGGCTGGAGCCGCGCACGCTCTTGTGCAGGGCCGAGATCTGGTCGTAGAAAGCATCGCCGCCCTTGTCGAAGCGGCGCAGATTGCGCGACAGGGCATGGTCGACGAAGGCGCCGTCGATGCCGTGCCCGGTCTCGCCCGCGGCGGTCTGGATGATCTCGATCAGATTGAGCAGGCGGCGCGCATCGCCGTCGGCGAGCCCGATCAGGCGTTCGCGCGCGTTCGTGTCGAACTGCAGGCCCGCGAGCGGGCCGCCCAGGGCACGTTCGAGCAACTGCCCGAGTTCGTCTTCGTTCAGGCTGTTGAGCACATACACGGCGGCGCGCGACAGCAATGCGCTGTTCACTTCGAACGAGGGATTTTCGGTGGTGGCGCCGATGAAAGTGAACAAACCCTGCTCCACGAAGGGCAGGAAGGCATCCTGCTGTCCCTTGTTGAAGCGGTGCACTTCGTCGACGAACAAGATGGTGTGCCGCCCCGATTGGGCCAGCACGGCTTCGGCGCGCTGCACCGCCTCGCGGATGTCCTTGACCCCGGAAAACGCCGCGGACAGGGCAATGAACTCGGCGTTGAAGGCGTTGGCCATCAAGCGCGCCAGCGTGGTTTTGCCCACCCCCGGCGGCCCCCACAGGATCATGGAATGCGGCTTGCCCGATTCGAACGCGAGGCGCAGCGGCTTGCCCGGTCCGAGCAAATGCGGCTGGCCCACCACCTCGGCCAGGGATTGCGGGCGCATGGCCGCGGCCAACGGTGCTGCAGGTCTCGGAGTGCCGAACAGGTCAACCATGGGCTCGACAGTACCGGCAACGCGGGTAAAGGTACGTAGCAACCCGCGCGGTCCGTTGGCGCGCCACCGACTTTGTCCTGGGGATTAGATCGCTCACCGACGGCATGCGCCGATTTCCGCCTCAGTTGCCGATCACGTCCGCGCCCTTGGGCGGGACAAACTGGAACAGCGCCGGGTCGAGTTTCGGATTGCGGCGCAAGGCGGTGAACTTCAGCACCGTGGTCTGGCCGAAGCTGTCGGCCAATTCCATGATCTCCAGTCCGGAGAAACCGAAGCCCATGCGGATGGCCTCGAAGTTCGATTCTTTTTCGCGCGGCACCGCCTCGACCCATTCGAGGCCGTCTTTCTCCCCTTTGTCGGCGAGCCTGAATGCACGCTCGATTTCGTTGCTGCCGGCAAGCAGCGCTGCCGGCGTGGAACCAAGCGCGCGGTCAAGGCGCCTTACCGTTACCTGATTCAGGTCCTCGTCGTAGACCCACACTTTGGCGCCGTCGCCGACGATCAACTGTGCGTAGGGCTTGGCATAAGTCCAGCGGAACCGGCCGGGGCGCGAGAAAGCCAGGGTGCCGCTAGCCTCCTGCGTCAGCTTGTGCTTGCGGTCGTAGATTTTCTGTTCGAATTCTCCCTGCGCCGAGGCCGTGGCGGCGATAAAACCGCGTAGCGCGTCCAGACCCGAGGCGACGGCGCCACCTGCGGGCAGCAGCAGCGCGGCGAGCAATAGCATCCGAACCCTCATCGATCAGCCCTCGGTCCGGTTGGGCGCCAGCACTTCGCGGTTGCCGTTCGGCTGCATCGCCGAGACCATGCCTGCCTTCTCCATTTGCTCGATCAGGCGCGCCGCGCGGTTGTAGCCGATGCGCAGATGCCGCTGCACCAGCGAGATGGAAGCACGACGCGTGCGCAGAACGATCTCCACCGCCTGATCGTACAGGGGATCGGCCTCGCCGCTCGCTTCGCCCGCGCCATTCGGCTCGCTGCCGGGTTCGTCCGCGTCGAGCACGCCGTCGATGTAATCGGTTTGGCCGAGTCTCTTCAGATAAGCGACCACCTTGTGCACTTCGTGATCGGCGACGAAGGCGCCATGCACGCGCTGCGGCAGACCCGTTCCCGGTCGCAGGTAGAGCATGTCCCCCTGGCCCAGCAGCGCTTCGGCGCCCATCTGATCGAGAATGGTGCGCGAGTCGACCTTGCTCGACACCTGGAACGCGATGCGCGTCGGAATATTGGCCTTGATCAGCCCGGTGATCACGTCCACGGAGGGACGCTGCGTGGCGAGAATCAGGTGTATGCCTGCGGCGCGCGCCTTCTGCGCCAGGCGCGCAATCAGTTCCTCCACTTTCTTGCCCACCACCATCATCAGGTCGGCGAGTTCATCGATCACCACCACGATATAGGGCAGCGGCGCGAGGAACTGCGGCTCGCCCGTCTCCAGCGTGGTCGGATCCTCGAGCGGCCGGCCGGCCTTTTGCGCCTCCGCCACTTTGGCGTTGTAGCCCGAGAGCTGGCGCACGCCGAGCCAGGACATGAGCTTGTAGCGCCGCTCCATTTCCGCCACGCACCAGTTGAGCGCGCTCGACGCCTGCTTCATGTCGGTCACCACCGGCGCCAGCAAGTGCGGGATGTCCTGGTAGACCGACAGCTCCAGCATTTTCGGATCGATCAGGATCAGGCGTATCTGGCGCGGTTCGGCCTTGTACAAGAGCGACAGGATCATGGCATTGAGGGCGACCGACTTGCCCGAGCCTGTGGTTCCCGCCACCAGGAGGTGGGGCATTTTCGCGAGGTCGGCGACCATGGGCTTGCCGGCGATGTCCTTGCCCAGCGTCAACACCAGCGGCGCGTGCATCTCGTGGTAGACCTCGGAGCTGAGAATCTCCGACAGGCGCACGATCTGGCGCTTGGGATTGGGAATCTCCAGCCCCATGCAGGATTTCCCCGGAATAGTCTCGACCATGCGGATGCTCACCACCGACAGCGCCCGGGCCAAATCCTTCACCAGGCTCACGATCTGGTTGCCCTTGACTCCCACCGCCGGCTCGATCTCGTAGCGCGTGATCACCGGTCCCGGATACGCTGCCAGCACCTTCACCTGCACGCCGAAGTCGGAAAGCTTCTTTTCGATCAGACGCGAAGTGTATTCCAGGGTGTCGGCGCTGATCGCCTCGACGTCGCGTTGCGCCTCGTCCAGCAGCGACAGGGGCGGCAGCGGCGTGTCGGGCAAGTCCTGGAACAGCGGCACCTGCTTTTCCTTGATCACGCGTTCGGATTTCTGGATTTCAATCACCGGCGCTTCGATGCGTATCGGCTCGTGATCCTCGATGATGCGCTTCTTGTCCTCCTCGACGACCACTTCGCGCTCCAGCGTCGCGATTTCGCCCGCCTTGCGGTCCTGCCGGCGCTGCCAGCTTTGCAGCGCGAACGTATACGTGTATTCCAGCGCTGCGCCGATCGACTCGATCACGGTCAGCCAGGAAATGCCCGAAAACAGGCTCAAACCGATCGCGAACAGGGTCAGTATTATCAGCGTCGCCCCGGTAAAGCCGAAGGCAGCGGAGAAGCTGCCACTGACCACTGCACCGAGTATGCCACCGGGCCGCAATGGTGCTTGCATCGCGTTAAGGGTGTAGAAGCGCAGCGCTTCCATGCCGCAACTGGCCGCGACCAGCACGATAAAGCCGACCAATCCGACGATCGAGGGACGCTGATCCAGCAACCGGCTTCCATCAAGCCGGCGATAACCGGTGATGACGATATAAGCGAGCAGAGCAACCAGCCAATACGCGGAAACGCCGAACAGATGCAGCAGCAGCTCAGACAAAAATGCCCCAACGCGCCCGCCCGCATTTCTCACGACAACGTTGGCGGTACTGTGAAACCAGCCGGGATCGGACTTATCGAATGTGAGCAGAATCAGCAACAGGTAAAGCGCCGAGGCTAGAAGCGCAAACCACTTGGATTCGCGCAACAGCGCGGCGATTTTTCCCGGTAGAGGCGGCGTATCGGTTCGGTTCAAGGTATTCATGGGCTGCCACACGGCTATCCAGCCATTTTACCCGCTTGACCCGTCCGGCACCTAAGCGCTGCCGGGCGCAGCCTAAAAAAAATCCCCGCGCAGGGCGGGGATTTTCCATGATCGGAGAATGGCGCGGCTTTAGCGGCGCACTACGCACTCCTGATTCTTGCCCGCGTTCACTGCCGCGCCCGTCATGATGCTCTGGATGAAGGTCGCCGGCGGTGTGAACTGCAGGCCCGGATCCGTGGACAGAAAGCGCGCACGGCTGTTACGGTCCGAAATCGCACCGAACTGGCCGGCAAGGAAACTCTGCGAGCCGGCATTGTTGGTCGCGACGATCTCACCGTCGGTCACGCTCACGTACACGCTGGCTTCCAGGTTATCGCTGCTCCCCGGCTTGGGGCAAGGCGTGCTCAGGCAGTCGTCCACACCATAGCTGGTGCCGCGGATGCCGATCGTCGCAGTGGCCGTGCCCAAACTGTAGGCGTCCTGATCGCCGCGCTTGCCCACCAAACCGGTGACCGCCCGCAGGCCGCCCTTGACCAGACCGAAAATAAAACTGTCCTTTTCCGGCTCTTCCTGCTTGAACCGGAACTGCTGGATTTTCACGCTGCTGTTCGGTTTGAGCGTGATCGTACCGCCATCGGAAAACTTGATCTGCGCGTAGCTGTCTTTCTGAGTGTTAATCGTGTCGCCGCTAAGCACCTCGGATTTCTGCGACAAGATGCGCACGGAGCCGTCAGCCTTCTGCACCGACAAGGTACCCGACAATTGCGATACCGTACCGATATTGGCCCACGCGCCGGCCGAGATCAAACTCAAACCCGCGAAAACCAGACATTTCAAGCTAGAACGATAGACCTGCATGTTCTTGCTCCTTCTCCTTCTTTCGAGACGGGAAAAAAACCGCCGCGCGACCACCCATCTAAACAAATGCAAATATACTTCACTTTCCGCAAAAAAATCGAGGAACAAGTTCACGATCCGCAAAATATTCCGCAATTTACCTGAAAAAAACAAAATCATCGTCGGAGAACAAGCCGTGATTCGTGAATTAATTCACGTTCGCCGCTAGTCCGGCGGCAGAATATTCTCGCGAATGATGATGGTGTCGCCGCGCACTTCGATATACCCCGCCGATTGCAGGTGCTTCATCACCCGGCTAACCATCTCGCGCGAGGCGCCGATCATGCGTGCGATATCCTGTTTCGACAGTTTCCTGGTTACCACCTTCTCCCCGTTGATCACTTCGGCGGTTTCCAACAGCAACCGCGCCACGCGCCCGAATACGTCCATCAGCGCCAGGCTGCCGATCTGGTTGTCCGCTTCGCGCAGCCGCTTCACCAAGCCGCGCATCACGGTCATGGCCATGTCGAAGTTATCGGCCAGGCAGCGCTTGAAATCGGGCTTCGAAATACAGACCAGCTCGCAGGCTTCGAGCGCCACGACATTGGCCGAACGCGGGCTGTTGTCGATCAAGCCCATTTCGCCGACGAACTCATTCGGCTCGAGAATGGCGAGAATGACTTCCTTGCCTTCCAAGTCGCTCATGAACACCTTGATGCGGCCGCTGATCAGAATGTAGAGCGAATCGGTGGGATCGCCCGCGCCCAGAATCAGGCTGCCGCGGGCATAAGACTTGCGCGAAACGACGCGGGTCAGCAGCGCGATCTCTTCCTCGCTCAGCACGGAAAGTAAGGGGACGTTGCGCAAAAGCGTTGTGGAAACGCTGGACGTGCCCGACATGCTTCCCGCCATTTTATTTTCCCCCGGTGAACGGCACGTGCCTGCCCCACGGGAGTTTCCACCTCATCGGCTAGTCCTCCATCGGGGCCCGTTTGCATCGTGCGCGCATAAAGCGGCTGCAAATTGTTGTTAATGCTATCAGATTCTACCCGGGCCGGCTCGGCCGGGGCGATCAAGCAGTCGGGACGATCAGGCGGATGGCTGCGAGCGCAGCGACGCCTAGTCGGCAAGCAGGATGTTTTCGCGCAAGACGATCGAGCGGCCGCGCACTTCGATGTAGCCGCCGAGTTGCAGGTCTTTCATCACGCGGCTGACCATCTCGCGCGAGGCGCCTATCATTTTGGCGATGTCCTGCTTGGACAGTTTCTTAACGACCACCTTCTCTCCATCCACATCCTCGGCTATCTCCAGCAACAGCCGCGCCACCCGGCCGTACACGTCCATCAGCGCCAGGCTGCCGATCTTGCCGTCGGCCTCGCGCAGCCGCTTCACCAGACCGCGCATCACCATCAGCGACAGGTCGAAATTCTCCGCCAGGCTGCGCTTGAAGTCGCCCTTGGAAATGCTGAGCAGCTCGCACGGTTCCAGCGTGACCACACTGGCCGAGCGCGGGCTGTCATCGAGTAGGCCCATCTCGCCGAAGAACTCGCCCCGCCCGAGGATGGAAAGAATCACTTCCCGGCCGTGCTCGTCGCTCAACATCACTTTGACGCGACCGTCGATGATGATGTAGAGCGAATCGGTAGGATCGCCTGCGCCGATGATCTTGGCGTTGCGGCCGAAGCTCTTGCGCACGATCACGCGCACCAGCACGCTCAACTGCGCCTCGTCCAGACCCGCGAACAGCGGCACGTTGTGCAGCAATGTGGTCGAGACGCTTGCCGGTCGGGCCATGTCGTATTCCTTGCTTGTATTCATTGCCGAGGCGGGCCGCGCCCGGTTTGCCGTGTCCCTAGTCCTGTCGTGCCAGAAAACGCATTGCTGCCCCGTCACGGGCACGGAACCTGGAACGACTCAGGCTCCGTAAGATGTTTCAAAACGAGGGGATATATTCCCTTGTACCTTGTATATTGTTTCTTGTAGGTTGCTCATACTCCCCTATTTCAGAGGTCATTTCGGTAATTCCAAAACGACCTCTGAGCTTAATTGCAGGAAGGCTTGCTCACGTCATCCGTGTTGGAAACGCCGGTGCGAATGCGCCCGGTCCGGGTTTCCTCGTTTGCGGCGAAGAGAATATACGCCAACAGTGAATCGTCGAAACCGCGTGTCGACAGCGATTGAATGAAGGCTGTGGCCTTGGCCGTATCCGTGTTCAGGAAGTACGAGCCACCGCCCGCGCCACCGTTTATAGCGGGGAACCGTAAGAAAACTTGGGAGGAGACATCGTCAAGCAGCGTGATCAGTTGATTGCTGCGGTCGAAGATTCCCGATCCGATCCCCCCTGCCAGCAGCAGGCCTACATTCGACACAGTATGTTCGTTCCCGGTCGCATCCTTGTACGTGTAGTCGAACTTGCCGCCGACGCTGATCTGGATGTCGCCGCCACTGAGCAGAGCCGCCGGCGCGCCGACACCGGTACCGCCGGTGAGCTTGATATAGCCGCCGGTATTCACCACCAGGTTGACCGGGTCGATCGTCGCGGAAGCCGACACTTGGCCACCGTCCTTCGAATCTGCCGTGCCGCCGGTCAGCAGCAGGTTGCCACCGACGTCGACGAACTTGCTGCTCGTGCCGAGTATCAGCGCGTCGGCCGCGGCCAGCGCACCGCCGCCAGCCTTGGTATTGCTCGTGGCCGTGCCGCCCTGCAGGATGATGTCGCTGCTGTTGGTGAGGTAAGGCGCCTGAGGGTTGACGGTTTGCCTGTCCGGATTTTGTGCGATTTCAGGCCCACCCTTGATACCAAGGATAGTGACCACGTTGCCGCGGATCGCGGATATGGCTGAACTCTTGGTCCCCACGAGTGCCGCGCCGGCCGAGGTCGCCGAAGCCGTACCGCCGGTGATGATGATATTGCCCGACGTTCCGGGGCCGCCCTGGTCGCCATTGAGGTAGATGTCGAGCTTGTTGTCGGCGCGCAGGACGGTGTCGAAGAACTTGCCGGTATCCGCGGCATTCGCGCTGTTGTCGACGATCAGATTCTGCACCGGCAGCGGCCTGCCATCGGCGTCCTTGACCCCGACGATGATGTTCTTCGCGCGCACCTCGACCGGGTTGCCGGCCGAGCCGGCGAGGATCACGCTGCCCGAACCTGCGCCAAAGCCAGCGGTGCCGCTGGGTCCGGATGCCTCGCTCGCGCTCGCGTTGGCGCGCAGCGCCAGATCGCCCGTCACCTCGACCGTGCCAAAGATCCTGACGTCGCCTGCGGCGACCAGCTTTAGAGTGTGGTCGAACTTCTCGAACTCACGGTTGCCCAGAAGATCGAGCGTGCCCAGGTCCTTGCCGATCACCACGCCGGCGCTGTTGCCGCCGGGATTGTTCAACACGATGTTGCCGGAGGCGTACAGATTGAGCGAGCCGCCGGACTGGCCGCCGTTGATCTGCGCGTTGGTGATGGCCGACTTCACCGTCACATCGCCCGCGGTCGCGATCAGGCTAACGTCCGATCCGGTGAGGTTGACCCCCGGGCCAATGTCTATTGCCGCGCCGGCCAGCGAGAAATTCGCCGCCGTGCCGATGCCGGAAACATTGATGCCGTTGATGCTCTTGTAATCGATGCTGCTCTGCGCATAAGGCGGCGGATTGGCCGAGCCCGCGAGCCGCGCCTCCAGCGTGATTGGCCCCATGCTGTTGCCGCTGCCGGCCAGGCTGTTCTGCAGGTCGATCGCGCCCGCTTGGTTGGCGCTGTTGAACGTGCGCACCTTGAGCGGGCCTTGCGCGGAGGTTCCGGCCGCCGCGATGCTCTGCAATCCGGCGGCAGTGGTGGCACTTTGTTTCACCGCGCCGGTAGAATAGATCGAGATCGCGCCGCCGTTCCGGGCAATCACCGGCGCGTTGATGTTCACCCCACCCACAGTGCCCGCGGCGACCGAGGCGGGCGACAGTCCGAACCCGCCGGCACCCGTATAAGTCGTATCGTTGCCCGTCACAAACTGGACGTCGCCGATGGTGTTTTGCACCCTGCCGTTGATATTGAGGTTGGTGCCCACGTTCAGATTGATTCCGCCGCTCGCGGCCGCGCTGTTGTCGATCGAGCTGACCGTGAGATCGCCCAGGTCAGCGCGCGCGAACACCCCGCCGCTCGTGGTGTTGGTCACGCTCAGAGTGGTCCCGGCCGCGTGCGACAGCACCATCGGCGAGGCCAAGGTTCCGACCCCGGTGGCGGCGTTGATCGCCAGCGTCCCGCTCACGTCCAGCGCGCTGCCGTTGGTGCTGATCGCGCCGGCCGTCGCGCCGCCGCCAACGGCGCTCAGCGTCAGGTTGCCGTTTCCGCCCGAGTAGCTAATGGGCGCGTTGACGGCGATGCCGCCTGTGTTGTTCACCAGCGTAAAGCCGTTCTGGGCCTTGGCCAGCGAAAGCACACCGACCACCGTGATCGCGCCGGTATTGTTGTTTGCGCCTACGGTCAGGCCGCCCGTGTTGGTGATGGTATTGAGTTCGCTGTCGGACAGCTCCAACGTCCCGGCGGCGTCATTCGTTGCGGCAGTCGCGACACCGAGCAGAATCGCGTTGCTCGGGTTGTTCGGCTTCAGCGTCACGGCGCCGCTGCCCGCATTGATCGCACCGATCAGCACCATTTCGTTCGCGATTAGTGCGATGGGTGTGTTTGTGCTGACGACCGAGCCGGTCAGGGTTGCGGTGCCTGTCGCGGTCAGATTCAGCGGCCCGGTCGTGGTCACGTCGGCAAGGTTGATGTCCTTTCCGCTCATGGTGAAACTGGCGATGTTGGTCGCGGCGCCGGCGATGCTGATGTTTCCCGTCTCCGGCGGAGTCATGAACGTGAGCGAATTGCCGCCTCCATCGAGCGTGCTCAGAAACTGGATCGTCCCGCCCAGCCCGGTCGCGGGTGCCCGCGTCGTGTCGATCAGTCTCGGCCCGCCCGTCACCGAAACCGGTCGGGCAAATCGCACCAGGTCAACCGTGGTCACGATATCGGCATCGAGAATCGTGGAGCCGGCGCCGTTCTGGATGAAATCGCCATCGGAAACGATCGGCGAGTTTACGGTCAGTGTGCCGCGGTTTGTCAGCGTGACCGTGCCATTGGCGGTCGTCGTGATGCCCGTTGTCCGCACCCCGGATGGTGCGTCCGCAACGGTCCCGACGGTATAGCCATCCTTGTCGGCGTAGTTGACCAAATTCGCGACGTTCGCGGCGAGCGTCGAGATATCGTTGCCGCTGTTCGCGAGCATGTACGATCCGCTGCCCAGCAGTTGCAACCCGCCTGCGGTCACGTTGTCCGCCGCGGTCGCTTGGGTCACCGGGCCATCCGTGGTCAGCGTCAGCGTATTGGCCGCCGTCGCCGCCGTTCCCACGGTAATGCCATAGGTCGTATCCGCCGTGCCGCCGCCGGTTTTCACCGTGCTCAGCCCGCCCGTGCCCGCGCCGATCGAGAAGCCATTGGGATCGTGGTAGGACAGCGTGGTCGTCGCGCCCGTGAGGTCGGCCACCAGCACGTTGACATCGTTGCTCGCCTGGTTCAGGTTGAATGCACCCGAACCGATCAGGCGCAGGCCGTTGGCGAGGAGCGAGCCGCTGCCCTGCGAGACGCCGCCATCAGTCTGGTTGAGCGTGATGTTGCCTGCGGTCTGCAGTGTCGTCGAATCTCCGCCGGCGCCCAGAACCATGCCGCCGCCCGTCGTGCCGTTCAGCAGGATGTCGCCCGCGGCGCTCGGTCCGCCGATGGATTGCGTGCCGATGGCCACCTTGATGTCATTGCTGCCTGCCGTCCCAGTGCCGGTGATCTGGATCGACGCCGCGCTGGCCGAGGCGATACTGCTCGAGTTGAGCAGGTTCACCCCGATCCCGCCGGCACTGGCGCCGGTGCCGCGTATGCTGATGGCCCCTGTGCCGGAGACGAGTTGGGCGTTGTCGATTCTCACCCCATCCGCCAGCGCACCGACGCCGATTGCTGCGGTAGTGAGCGGGTTGGCTCCGCCGCCCAGCGTAATGCTGCCGCCATTGCTATTGATGACCGTGCCCGAGTTCAACTGGATCGCGCCGCCCGCCGTCGCATCGCGATCGGCGTTCAGCACCACGTTGTAGGTGTTCGTCGCGCCAGCCGCGAGTCCGGCGCCGGCGCCATTGTTGAAAATGACGTTCTGATTCGCCTGCAAGGTCAGGGTCTGCGCCCCGCCGCCGCCTTTTTGGATGTTATTGGACACGGTGATATCGCCGGCTCCAAGTGCCTTCAGGGTGATGTCGCCCTGCGAGGTCAGCCCCGCAGTAGTCACCGTGCCGACGATGATGCTGTTGCTGGCGGTATAGGCCACCGAGCCTTTCGTGTTCCCCGCCAGGGTGATGACGCTGTTTCCGCCGCCGTCTAGCGCGAAGGCGCCGGTGCCCTGTACCTCCAGGCCTGCCGCGATGATGTTGCTTGTGGCGCCTGCCTGAGTGACCAGGCCGCCGGCAGTCAGGGTAACGTTGGCGGTACCCGCGCCGGCGTTGATGCCGCTGGCGCCGGCGAAATTGCCGAAGGGAGCTACCGTGGCGATCGCAAAGCCGTCGACGTCCTGATAGGTTATGGCGCCGGTAGTGGTCTTCGCCGCCACGTTGACGGCGTTATTGGCCGCGCTGTTGGCATCGATCGCCCCTGCCGCAATCATCCCCAGCGCATCAGCCGTGATCTTCGCCGCACCCTCCGTGATCCCCGCACCGCTGGTCAGATACACGTTGCCCGTGCCCGCGCTGATGTCGTTGGTGATCGTCAGCAATCCGCCAGTCTTGAGGTCCACGCTCGCGTTGTTGGCCGCGATCGCATTGGTACCCGTCGAACCCGGGTAATTGCCCGAAGCCGAAGCAGCCAGGCTCTGCAATGTCAGCGCGTTCGCGTCCTGGTAGGTGAGAGTTCCCGAGGTCGTTTCCGCAGCCAGGTTGGTCACGTCATTGGTTGCGGAATTGACGTTGATCGTTCCGGCCGCCTTCATTCCCAGCGTGGTCGCTGTGATCTTTGCGGCTCCTTCCGTGATCCCGGCCCCGCTCGTGAGGTACACCGTCCCGGTGCCCGCGCTGATGTCGTTGGTGAGCGTCAGCAGCCCGCCAGTCTTGATGTCGACGTTCGCATTATTGGTCGCGATTGCGTTGGTGCCTGTCGAACCCGTGTAATTGCCAGAAGCCGAAGCAGCCAGGCTCTGCAGCGTCAGCGCGTTCGCATCCTGGTACGTGATCGTGCCCGAGCTCGTTTCCGCAGCCAGGTTGCTCACGTCGTTGGTCGCGGAGTTGACATCGATCGCACCCGCCGCATTCATTCCCAGCGTCGCCGCCGTGATCTTCGCGGTGCCCTGCGTGATCCCCGCGCCGCTGGTCAAATACACCGTGCCCGTGCCTGCGCTGATGTCGTTGCTGATCGTCAGGCCTCCACCTGTCTTGACATCGATATTGCCGCCCGCCGCGCTGCTATTCAAGCCTGTGGCGCCGGTGAAATTCCCCGTCGCCGCCACGCTGCCCACCGTCAGCGCCGTGCCGCCGTTCTGGTAGGTAATCGCCCCGCCAGTGGTGTTTGCCGCCAGCGTGCCGACCGCGTTCGCATTGTTGACGACGATCGCCCCGGCCGCATTCATCCCCAGCGACCCGGCAGTGACGGTACCGCCTGTCTGCGTGATCCCGGCGGCGGAAGTAATATAGACGTTGCCCGCGCCAGCCGTCATATTGCTGCTAACCGTAAGTAGCCCGCCGGTCTTGAGGTCAATGCTCGCGTTGCTGGTATTCACTCCCGTCGTTGCCGGGAAGTTCCCCGAGGCCGCCACGCTCCCCACCGTCAGCGCATCCGCGTCCTGGTATGTGATCGTCCCGGAACTCGCCGTCGCCGCCAGCGTGGCGACGTTGTTCGTCGCAGAATTCACAGCTATCGTACCGCCCGCATTCATCCCCAGCGTGGCCGCGGTGATCTTGGCTGAACCCTCGGTGATCCCCGCACCGCTGGTCAGGTACACCGTGCCCGTGCCGGCCACAACGTCATTGCTGATCGTCAGCCCGCCAGTACCCGTCTTGAGGTTGATGTTGCCGCCAGTCGTGCTGCTGTCCAAACCCGCGGCGCCGGTGAAATTCCCCGCAGCCGCCACGCTACCCACGGTCAGCGCGGTATTGTCGTTCTGGTAGGTAATCGCCCCCACGGTGGTCTTCGCCGCAAGCGTACCCACCGTGTTCGCATTGTTTACGCTGATCGCCCCGGCCGCATTCATCCCCAACATGCTCGCCGTGATCTTCGCCGTGCTGTTCTCCGTGATCCCCGCACCGGAAGTTAGATAGACATTGCCCGCGCCGGCCGTCACGTTGTTGCTGATCGTCATCAACCCGCTGCTCTTTAGATCAACGGCGCCGCCGGCTGTCGTAATCGTGCCGCTCGTGCCCAACGTCCCAGTGTTCAGCACCGTCACCTTGCCCGTGTTCTGGCTGATGCCCGTAATCGTCAGATTGGCATTGTTGGTCAGCGTGATGTTGCCGGTGCCCGTGTTGGTCGCGTTGAAGCTCGTCACCGCATTGCCGCTGCCTGTCAGACTCGTACCTCCATTCGACGTCGTCGTCAGCAGCCCGGCTATAACACCTGTGGTGCCCGCCGCATCCGCAATCACACCGCCCGCGCCCGCGCCGCCATCGGCCGTCAGCGTCATCGCCTTGGTGCCGTCGCCCGATTTCAGTACGTTGTTGATCGTGATCGCGCCGGTCCTGTTGGCCAGCACCGTGCCACCACCACCCGTGGGGTTGGTCGTCGCCGCTGCACTTACCTTGATCGCTCCGGTCTGGCTCACATTGCCTATCGTCAACGTTCCCGAGGTATTGACCGTCGCCAGTTCGGCATTCGACAGTTCCAGCGTCGCGGCCGTTGTGTCCACGGTACTGCCCAGGTCGATCGTGTTGCCAGCCGTCGTCTGCTTCAGCGTTATCCCGCCGGCGCCCGTACTGACCGTGCCCCCGGATAGCGCCATCTTGTCGGCCGTCAGCGTCACCGCCCCTGTCGTGCTGCTGATCGCGTTGGCAGTATGATTGAGAAGCGTGTTGGCGCCTGTTACGGTCAGGTTCACCGTGCCCGTGCCGTTCGCCGTGACGTTCTGCGTCACCGTCACCGCCCCCGCGGACACCAGCGTGATGTCGTTGTTGTTCGCGCTCGTCACAATCCCGTCCAGGTTCGCACGGCTATCCAACCCCGTCGCCGTGCCCACCGTGAGCGCACCCGCC